>NZ_JBEZDE010000001.1:0-494912 GCF_040648115.1 Nocardia sp. NPDC049190 | reverse complement strand
CGCGTTCGAGCGGCCGACGCGTCCGCGACGAAGTCGCAAGCGGCGGTCGCTCGGACGCGAGCCAACAGGGGCCGCGAACCCGCAGCGCCGCAGGCGCTGCTAATTAGACACAGCCCCCGCGAATTGGGCGTTGTACAGGCGGTAGTAGGCCCCGCGCTCGTCGAGCAGGCGTTCGTGGGTGCCGTGTTCCACGATGCGGCCCGATTCCATGACGACGATCAGATCGGCGTCGCGGATGGTGGATAGGCGGTGGGCGATGACGAAGCTGGTCCGGTCACGGCGCAGTGCGGCGGTGGCGTGCTGCACCAGCAGTTCGGTGCGGGTGTCGACTGAGCTGGTCGCCTCGTCGAGGATGAGGATGGATGGTTTGGCCAGGAACGCTCGTGCGATGGTGATCAGCTGTTTCTCGCCCGCGCTGACGCCGGAGCCTTCTTCGTCGAGGATCGTGTCGTAGCCGTCGGGGAGCGCGTGCACGAAACGATCCACGTATGCGGCGCGCGCCGCGGCCAGGATGTCCTGTTCGCTCGCGTTCGGGTTGCCGTAGGCGATGTTCTCCCGGATGGTGCCGTGGAACAGCCAGGTGTCCTGCAACACCATGCCGATGCGGGCGCGCAGGTGGTCGCGCGTGATCTCGGTGATATCGACGCCGTCGATGGTGATGGTGCCCGCGTCGAGTTCGTAGAACCGCATGAGCAGATTCACCAACGTGGTTTTGCCCGCGCCGGTCGGGCCGACGATGGCGATCACATGGCCGGGCTCCGCCACCAGCGACAGCCGTTCGATCACGGGTTTGTCCGGTTCGTAGCGGAACGAGACGGCTTCGAATTCCACTCGGCCGCGATCCACCGGGCGAACAGGGGGCATCACCGGGTCCGGGCTCTGTTCCTCGGCGTCGAGGATCTCGAAGATCCGCTCGGCCGAGGCGACACCGGACTGCAACAGGTTGGCCATCGCGCCGAGTTGGGTCAGCGGCTGGCTGAACTGTCGGGAGTATTGGATGAACGCCTGTACGTCGCCGAGCGACAAGTTGCCTGTCGCCACCCGTAGGCCGCCGACCAGGGCGACCAGCACGAAATTCACGTTTCCGAGGAACATGATCGCGGGCATGATCAGGCCGGAGATGAACTGGGCCTTGAAGCTGGCCTGATACAGCTGCTCGTTGCGCTTGTCGAACTCTTCGCCGACCTCGTGGTTGCGGCCGAACGCGGCGACCACCTCATGCCCGGTGTACGCCTCCTCCACCTGGGCGTTGACCAGGCCGGTGTATTTCCACTGGTCGACGAAGTGCGGCTTGGAGCGTTTCGCGATCTGCGCGGTGATCAGGACCGCAGCCGGCACCGTGAGCAGCGCGATCACTGCCAGGATCGGCGAGATCCAGAACATCATGATCAGGATGCCGAGCACCGAGAACACCGAGGTGAGCAGCTGGCTCATGGTCTGCTGCAGGCTCTGCGAGATATTGTCCACGTCGTTGGTGACCCGGCTGAGCAAGTCACCGCGCGGCGCGGAATCGAAGTAGCGCAGCGGCAACTGGTGAATTTTGTCTTCGATGTCGCTGCGCAGCCGCTTCACCGTTCGGTTGATGACGATATTGAGCAGATAGCCCTGCAACCAGCCGAACATCGCGGCGCCCAGGTAGAGCGCGAGCACCAGTGTGAGCACCCGGCCGACCGCGCCGAAATCCACACCCGCGCCGGGGATGACGTTCATCGCCCCGAGCATGTCGGCAAAGGTGTTGTCGCCCTTGGCCCGCAATGCCTCGACGGCCTCGTCCTTGCTGATTCCCGCGGGCAGTTGCTTACCGACCACACCGTCGAAGACCAGATTGGTCGCCTTACCGAGGATGTACGGCCCGAGCGTGTTCAGTACCACCGAGATGATGACGAGCAGAATGATCAGCCCGACATAGAACCGCTCCGGAGCGAGCCTGCGCAGCAATCTGCGCAGTGAAGGGCCGAACGATTTGGCCTTCGTGCCCGGCGCACCCGGACCCGGCATACCTGGCCTCATCACACCTCCTGTGCCACGCGGGACACCCGCACCCGGTCGGCGCAGATGAGCGCTGCGCAATGATGGCTCATCACACCTCCTGTGCCATGCGGGACACCCGCACCCGGTCGGCGCAGATGAGCGCTGCGCAATGATGGCTCATCACACCTCCTCGGCACTCAACTGTGATTCGACGATTTCCAGGTACTCCGAGCAGTCCCGCATCAGCTGTTCGTGGGTGCCGACCCCTGCCATCACGCCGTCCTCCAGCACCACGATCTGATCGGCGTCGCGGATGGTCGTGATGCGCTGGGCGACGATGACCACCGAGGCCTGCACGGTGGCCGGCTTCAACGCCTCCCGCAACCTGGCGTCCGTCGCAACGTCCAGCGCGGAGAACGAGTCATCGAACAGGTAGACTCTCGGCTTCTTCACCAGTGCCCGCGCGATGGCCAGCCGCTGGCGCTGACCACCGGAAACGGTGGTTCCGCCCTGCGCTACCGGTTTCTCCAGGCCCTGCGGCATCTCCCGGACGAAATCGGCGGCCTGCGCGATCTCCAATGCCTGCCACAGCTCCTCGTCGGTGGCGTCCGGATTCCCGTAACGCAGGTTGCTCGCGATCGTCCCGGAGAACAGGTAGGCCTTCTGCGGAACGAGTCCGATCTGCGCGCGCAACAGCTCCAGGTCGATATGCCGTACGTCGGTGCCGCCGACGTACACCGCACCGTCGGTGACGTCCATCAACCGGGGAATGAGGTTGAGCAGCGTGGTCTTGCCCGCGCCGGTGGAGCCGACGATCGCGGTGGTGGTGCCGGGCCGCACCTCGAACCGGATGGCTTTCAGCACCGGCTTTTCCGCGCCGGGAAAACAGAATTCCGCGAACTGGAAGTCCACCGCGGCCGGGTCTTCGGTGAACGGCTGCGGCAGTCGTGGTGGGTGGACGGAGGATTCGGTGTCCAGCACCTCGCCGATCCGGTCCCCGGAGACCGCCGCGCGCGGCGCCATCATGGCCAGAAACGAGGCCATCATCACGGCCATCAGAATCTGCATGATGTAGGACAGCAGCGCGGTGAGCGAGCCGATCTGCATGTGACCCGCGTCGATCGCGCGCCCGCCGAACCAGATCACTCCGACGGCGGTGACATTGCTGATCAGCATGACTGTCGGGAACATCAGCGCGGTCAACCGGCCGACGCGCAACGCCGTCTCGGTGAGTTCGGAGTTGGCCACGCCGAAGCGCCAGGTCTCCTGCCGCTCCCGTACGAATGCCCGGACCACGCGAATACCGGTGATCTGCTCGCGCAGCACCCCGTTCACCCCGTCGATCCTGACCTGCATCTCGCGGAAGCGGGGCACCATCCGGGAGATGAGCAAACCCATGGTGATCCCGAGCGCGGGCACCGCGATCAGCAGCAGCCAGGACAGACCGAGAGACTCGCGCAGCGCCATGATGATGCCGCCGACGCACATGATCGGCGCCATCACCAGGATGGTCGCCGACATCACGATGAGCAGTTGAACCTGCTGGATATCGTTGGTGTTGCGGGTGATCAGCGACGGCGCGCCGAACATGCCCACTTCCCGCGCGGAGAACGTGCCGACCCGGTGCAGCACGGCGGCGCGCAGATCCCGTCCCGCGCCCATCGCCGCCTGCGCGCCGAGATAGACCGAACAGGCCGATGCGACGATCTGCACCCCGGTGACCGCGAGCATCCACAGACCGGTCGTCCAGATATAGCCGATGTCGCCCTTGGTGACGCCGTCGTCGATCAGATCCGCGTTCAGACTCGGCAGGTACAGCATCGCGATGACGGAAACCAGCTGAAGCGCAACGACCCCCGCCAATTGGGCGCGGTAGGGGTACAGATGCGTACGGAGCAGACTGATCAGCATGGTGATTCGCAGGCTACCGGCAAACGACGCACTCCGTCGTGGAGATTGCTGACCAGCATGAATACCCTTCCTGGCGCGGAGCTATCGGCGTGACCAGGCTCCAGGATCCTCGGTGAGCGCCTCGACGAATCCGGGGAGCCGATTCCGCGCGATATCGTCGATGGACACATTCTCCAGCACGGCGCGCAGATTCACCCGCACAGCGATCCACACCCGCTGCAGTGACTCGGCCGCGCCGGAGTAATGCACATCCTCGGGTCGTTCGCCGCGTACCGATGCGAGCGGCCCTTCGATCGCTCGGATCACGTCGGCGATGGAGATCTCGGTGGCGGGCCGGGCCAGCCAGTAGCCGCCGTCCGGACCGCGCCTGCTGATCACCAGTTCGGCCCGCCGTAGCTCGCCGAGCACGGACTCGAGCACCTTGGGCGGAATCCGCTGCGCGGTGGCGATCGCCTCTGCTTTGACGACCGGGGCCGCTTTGACGACCGGGGCCGCTTGTGCGACGGGTGCCGCGCGCCCGACCGTGGGCGGGTCCAGCCGTGGTGCGTGGGCGATCTCGAGCAGCGTCCGCACCGCGTAATCGACCTTCGCGCTGATATGCACAGCGACAACTCCCTGGCGTTGGCGGCGGTAGGTCGAATCTACGCGGTTCCACCCGCGGTGAGCACACAAGTCGCGGCGTCCAGCAGGGACGATTCGACCACCGAGTCGTCGGCGCCGGGCACCAGTTCCTTGGACACCAGCGCGACGCCGATCACCTCCAGTGCCGCGCAAGCCCGGAGCTGGGCGTCCTCGGTCGCGTTCGGCCCAGCCAGCCATTCGCGCAACACTCTGCTCGCTTCCATCAGATCCGGGTAGCGGTCGGCCATCGCGTTGATGATCGCGACCGTGTCGCGCACGACCAATGCTCCAGCGTCGCGGTGGTGGATCAGGCCGCGCAGATACGTCCGCAGTACCTGACGGATGTTGTCGGGATCGCGCGGCGCCTGGTCGAGATCGTCGACCACCGAGCGCATGTGATCGACGATCGGATCGATGATGGCGAGCAGCAGATCGAGCTTCGAAGCGTAGTGATAGTAGAGCGAGGCCTTTGTGATTCCCACCGCATCCGCGACCTCGCGCAGGCTCGTCTGTTCGAATCCTTTGGCTCCGAACAGCCGAACCGCAGCGTCGCGAATCGCAATTTTCGTGCCTCCACCTGCGGCAACAGTGCCGGGTGTGTCGCGGACAGCCATGGGATGATCCTCTCATCACTTCTCAGCCGAGTCAGCGTTGCCCTCAGAATTAGAGGTTGTACCTCCGCTTAGCTCCTGGGTAGTCTACCTACCGCACGGTAGGCAGAAGCGTCAGTGTGGAGGCGGGGCAGACAGGGCTCCCCGCGAGAGTGCTGTCTACACGCGAACCAGCACGTTCCCAGTCACCGCTAGGAGTAACCCCTCGTGTCCGTTTACCTCTATAGATGGGGAAAGTTCGCTTTCCGCCGGAAATGGATAGTCCTCCCCGCCTGGATCGTCTTGTTCGTGCTCCTCGGGGGCCTGGGCGCACAGCTCAGCAAACCGATGACCAACGACTTCAGCATGCCGAACCTGCCGTCCGCGCGGGCCACCGACATTCTGGACAAACACTTCCCCGGCGCCTCCGACGCGTTCAAATTCGACGCGGTCACCGGCACCTATGTCATTGCCGCGCCGGACGGGCAGAAGCTGACCGACCCGGCCAACCGGGTGGCGCTCGAAGCGTTCATCGCCAGGCTCGGCCAGCTCGACATCGTCGACCACAGCAAACCGATCATGAACCCGATCGACGCGGCCGAGAAGATGGGCTGCCTGGCCGCTCCCGACCCGACCAAGTGCAGTGGCGCGCCACTGAACGTGCTCAGCAAGACCGAACCGGACGCGGTAGCGGTGATGAACGTCCCGTTCACGATCGCGAAGTTCACCGACGTGACCGACCAGAATCGGGACGCGGCATACGAGGTGGCCGCCGACGCGCGCAATGCCGGACTCACCGTCGAGATGAGCGGCTCGATCGCGATGAAGCAGGAGATGCCGAGCGGCAAGTCCGAGATGATCGGCATGGCCGTCGCGCTGGTCGTGATGGTCGCGGCATTCGGCGCCATCGTCGCCGCGTTCGTGCCGATCGTCACCGCGATCGTCGGCCTCGGCGCGGCCACCTCGCTGATCATGCTCGGCACCTCGGTGATCGAGATCCCCAGCTTCACGACCTTCCTCGCTTCGATGATCGGCATCGCGCTGTCCATCGACTACGCACTGTTCATCGTGTCCAGATACAAACACGAACTCGCCGTCCAGGATTCGCCCGAAGAAGCAGCGGGCACCGCACTCGGCACGGCCGGCTCGGCCGTGGTATTCGCCGGCCTGACCGTCATTATCGCGCTGGCCGGCCTGAGCATCGTCGGTGTTCAGTTCATGACATTCATGGGTCTGGGTGGCGCGATCGCCGCAGGCTTCGCGGTACTCACCGCGATCACCCTGATGCCTGCCCTGCTCGGCGCCTTCGGGCGTTTCCTGTTCAAGCCGAAGCTGCCGCTGATCGCGCAACACGACCCGGAGGACGACAACTCGGTCACCAACGGCATGCGCTTCGGCCGACTGATCGGCAAGGCCCCGTGGGCCGCGCTGATCCTGAGCGTCGTGGTACTCGGCGCGCTCGCCGCACCGGCGGCCGGGCTGAACCTCGGCCTGCCCGGTGATGACAGCATGCCCAAGACCTCCACCATCCGTAAGGCCTACGAGCTGCGCACCGCGGGCTTCGGCGAAGGCAGCAACGGCGTGCTGAACGTGGCCGTCGACCTGACCGACGTACCCACCGAGAACCGGCAGGCGGCGGTCACGGCGCTACGCGACAAGCTCGCCGCCTACCCCGGCATGGACTACGTGACCGAGCCGCAGTGGAGCAAAGACGGGCAGGGCGCGCTGCTGGACGGCGTGCCGAAGTCGGGCCCGAACAACCAGGCCACCAAGGACTTGGTGCAGGACGCCCGTGCTGCCGAGGACCAGCTGAAAGCCGAGTACGGCGTCGAGTACGGCATCACCGGAACCACGGCGATCTTCGCCGATGTGGACCACGTGCTACTCGGCAAGATCGTGCCCTACCTGGCCATTGTGGCGGGCGCCGCGTTCGTGCTGCTGATCCTGGTGTTCCGCTCGATCCTCGTGCCGCTCACCGCGGCGCTCGGATTCCTGCTGTCCATGGCGGCGACCTTCGGCGCGACCGTGCTGATCTTCCAGCAGGGCAAACTCGGCCTGATCGAGGACCCGCATCCGCTGATCAGCTTCCTGCCGATCATGCTCATCGGCCTCGTCTTCGGCCTCGCCATGGACTACCAGGTGTTCCTGGTGACCCGAATGCGGGAGGAGTACGTCAACGGTAAGTCGCCCAGAGAGGCGGTAGTGGCCGGTTACCACCACGGCGCCCGCGTGGTGACCGCGGCGGCGGTCATCATGATCTCGGTGTTCGGCTCCTTCCTGCTGGAAACCGACGTGACCGCCAAGTCGTTCGGCTTCGCGCTGGCCGCGGGTGTGCTGTTCGACGCGTTCATCGTCCGGATGGTGTTGATCCCGTCACTGCTGGTGCTGATGGGCAAGTGGTCCTGGTGGATGCCGACCTGGCTCGATCGGATCCTGCCCGATATCGACGTCGAAGGCACGAAACTGCGTGCACTACAGCAGCGTTCGACAGACGACACGAAGGTGCCGGTCGGCGTCAGCTGATCCGGCCACTACCGTTCGGCCCCGCATCCGAGTCCGGCGATTTCTAGGGGTCGTCGCAACACTGCTGGTGTTAGGCGGTGAGTAGATCACGCAGGCGCTCGGCTGGGGTATCCCAGCCGAGCGTTTTGCGTGGACGGCCGTTGAGTTTCTGGGCGACGTGGGCTGACCTGATCCGCTGTCCTGCCCGGTCCGGATGCCGGGCGGGGCGGGGGAGTGATCGCGACTGTCGTTCGGTCACCGGCTGGGCTGTGGAAGCTCGCAGTCACCGACTTTCGGATTCATCCCCAGGTAGTTGAAGGGGCCGGCGAGCGCTGTCAGACCGATCGTGCCCCAGCCTGCGCAATCGATGACCGGGCCGCTGTCGAAATAATGCCGCTGGGCGGCCGCGAGTAGCCCCACGGCCAGCCAGACCATCAGCAGGAGCCCGGCCACTCGGCTTCCCGTGCCACGCGTGGATCGCTGTCGAATGTCGCGGTCGCGCATCGCATCGCTTCCTTCCGTGCTCCCCGTGAGCTGGGTACCCGGATCCCGATGAACTACCCTCGCACTCCTGATAGAGCGGTAGTGCACCACAGTTGCCGAGTTCTAGGATCGGCCCGTATGTACTGCGGCGCGTGCCGATCCTCTTACCGGACAGCGCGGTGCCGATTCCCCGACTCGGAGCCGCGCCGAACGTGACGCGGGGACGGCCGAGCGGAATCCGCTCGGCCGTCGGTGTCACTGTGCTGAACTACGGACTTGGTTGTGGCACATTGCAATCCTCGATCTTCGGGTTCACGCCCATGTAGTTGAGCGGTCCCGCGATGACGGTGACGGCAATGGTCCCGAAACCGGCACAGTTGATCGGGCCGCTGTCGAAGTAGTGCCGCTGTCCCGCGGCGACCACGCCGATCAGCAGCCAAACCAAAACGATTACACTTCCGATTCTCATGTTTCTCTCGCGCATCGTTCCTGCGCGGACTGTTCGACGGCGCATTCTGGCATCGCGTCCTTTCCGCACTCCTATATCCGGCGGATACCCCGGATTCGGCCGAATATCCGTCGGTCGACCGGCATTTTTTCGAACCGCACCGACCACGCGGTTCGGATGTTCGGACGCGACAGCACAGCGCTACAGATCGACCTAGCTCCTGGTACCTTCCGGAGGTATGGCATCTGTAATGCAGTGGTGGATCCCGGGTTGGGTGATCCTCCTCGTGCTGGTGGCGGTCTACGAACTGACCGTGAACAAGCGCCGCAGACGCCGCCGCACCCCCATCTCGGGCACCTTCACCGACGAGTTCACCGCACTGTTCCACAGCGGCAAGCGCATGGAACTCGACCACCGCGAATCGATTTCCATGCTGCGTGACGAGCGGGACCAGGGCGCGCCGCCGCTGGTCGGTGTCGACCTGGACCGCCACACCGTCGTCCTCCGCAAGGATGAAGACCGTTAGCGATTCTCGCTGCCTTCCTGTGCAGCTGGAGGCGCCGGTCGATGCCTGAATGTCGTCGCTCACGCTTTCCCCTGAGCGCAGTCGAATGATGGTCATCAGGAGGGCGGAACAGCAGCCATAACACTGCGCTCAGCGAGCAGCCGCGATGTCGGCGCTACAACGTATCCGGAGGAGGTAGGGAGGTTCGCGCGCACGCTCGTGGTGCCTACCCGGCGGGACGCGGTAACACGATCTATCGCAGGGTGCGGACGAAAAAGTCCCTCACTTGGAAAGTGAGGGACTGTGGCGGTGGCGGAGGGATTTGAACCCTCGGAGGGGGGTTACCCCTCACACGCTTTCGAGGCGTGCTCCTTAGGCCGCTCGGACACGCCACCGCCGACAACCATACCGGACTGCCAACGGATCGCTAAATCGGCTTGTGAGCTGGGGCAAGGGTGACGACTGGGCGCCCAGCGGATCGGTGCCATACCTTTCCGGCGACCGACGGTCAGCGCTGCGCACGGAAGAACGTGTCGAGCAGCGCGACGCACTCCGCTTCCAGCACTCCGCCGCGCACCTCGGGCCGGTGGTTGAGACGGCGATCACGCACCACATCCCACAGCGAACCGACGGCGCCGGTCTTCGGCTCCCACGCGCCGAACACCAACCGGCCGACCCTGGCCAACACCAGCGCACCCGCACACATGGTGCACGGCTCGAGCGTCACGGCAAGAGTGGTGCCCGCCAACCGCCAGCCGTCGCCGAGCACTTCCGCGGCACGGCGCAGCGCCAGGATCTCCGCGTGCGCCGTCGGGTCGCCGAGTGCCTCGCGCGCATTGGCGGCACGCGCAAGTTCCTTTCCTGTCGAATCGAAGACAACCGCGCCGACAGGTACGTCACGGTCCCCAGCCGCAGTCGCTGCGTCGAGGGCGACGCGCACCAGGTCGGCGTCCGAGGGGATGGACAGGTCCGAGAGATCTCCCACGTCAGCGGGGCAGCTTGTCCAGCACCGCGGAGAGTTCGTCGGCGAAACCGAGTCGCTGAGCGATCATGTTGAGCTGCTCGTCCGGGTAGAGATCGGTCTCGGCCAGGATGACACTCAACACGGGTTCGGGCAGGCCGAGATCGGCGAGTACACCGAGGTCGCCCTCCTCCCACGGCTCGACTTCGTCCAGCTCGTCCGGGTCGATGTCGGGGATTTCCACATTCAAGGCGTCGAGGACATCCGCGGCAATGTCGTAATCGATCGCGGCGGTCGCGTCCGACACCAGCATCCGGGTACCACTCGGCGCGGGCCGTAGCACGATGAAGAACTCGTCATCGATGTCCAGCAATCCGAACACAGCTCCCGAGCTGCGCAATGCCTTCAGTTCGTTTTCTGCTGCGGACAAATCGGTCAGCGCGGCTTGGCTCAGCGGACTGCATTGCCATTTTCCGTCTTCGCGGACAACCGCTACTGCGAACCCATCTACGTCGTCGTAATCATCCGACGCCGCCCTGTTCGTGCCCGAGCGCTGTGCTGCCATGGCCGCAACGGTAGTCTGCTCGAGCTGAAATGTTGAAGTCGTATGCAAATCTGTTCTTGTGACTTCCGCAAAGAAAGCGCCCGTGTGCGTCCTCGGGACGGGTCTGATCGGTGGTTCGCTGGTGCGCGCGGCCGTCACCGCGGGATATGACAGTTGGGGATACAACCGATCGGCGGCGGGCGCCGAAGCCGCGCGCACCGACGGATTCGACGTCTCCGAGGACCTGCCCGCCGTCTTGCGCCGGGCCGCGGACGCCGACGCGCTGATCGTTGTCGCGGTGCCGATGCCCGCGGTGGACCACATCCTCTCCTCGATTGTGACCTTCGCCTCGCAGTGCGCGCTGACCGACGTGGTCAGCGTGAAAGCCCCGGTCCGCGCGGCCGTACACGCACACGGACTTGCTTCGAGATATGTCGGCGGCCATCCGATGGCGGGTACCGCGGAATCCGGATGGGGTGCCGCCGATCCCGACCTGTTCCGGGACGCGGTGTGGGCAGTCGGCGTGGACGAGGGAACCCATGCCGACCCGTGGGCTCGAGTGGCGCGACTCGCACTGGACTGCGGCTCCGTGGTGCTGCCCGTAGTGGCCGACGAGCACGATCGCGCCGTGGCCCGCGTCTCACACCTTCCGCACGTACTCGCGGAGGCGCTGGCACTGGCGGGTGGCATCGGCGGCGACCTCGCATTCGGCCTTGCCGCCGGATCGTTCCGCGACGGCACCCGCGTCGCGGGCACCGCACCGGATCTCGTCCGTGCGATCTGCGAACCGAACTCCGCCGCGCTGTTGGACGTGCTGGAGGAGACGCTCGCCGTTCTCGGCGCGGCACGCGACAGCCTGCGGGTCGACAACTCCCTCGCCGAACTCGTCGAAGCGGGGTACGACGCCAGGCTTCGCTACGAATCGGCGCAGCGCTGGGAAATCACCGATGTGCGTCCCGGCGACCATGATTGGCTGGAAACCCTGCGTGCGGCCGGACAGCGTGGTGGAGTTCTCACCCACCTGAACTGAACCCGGCGGTCGAAGCAGGCCTGGTCGGCTCGCGCAACAGCCACGACTACCGGCGGCAACGGCCACCGACAGCTGGCGAGCTCAGATCCGTTCGGCGAGGCCCGGATAGTCGAGGACGAAACCGTCGGCGTCGACCGTGACGGTAGCGCTGGAAACCGGGGACAGCACGCTGATGCCCTCGGGCGCGCTGCTATAGACCAGCGTGGCCTCCTGCACGAGCAGATCGGGCAGGCGGACGTAGACCACGGGGACCTGTACGGCCTCGGCCGCGTGCTGCAAGTCGTAGCGGCGAATCGGCAAGGTGTTGAAGAACGGGCTGAGCACCACATCCACGTCGAGGGAGCCCCCGAAAGTGGAGCGGATATGGTTGCCGCCGGCGTCGACGAGCCAGTAGTTCTCCTCGTCCCGTGCGATCGACGCTTGGCGCTCGCCAGCGGCTGTCGCGGTGCGCAAGGAGAGCCGCTTCGTCCTACCGTTCTCGTCGGTGACCAAGTCATAGGAGGCGCTGAACGCGGGATGATCGGCGCCGGCGCCCCCGATCATTCGCCCGGAGGCGCGAATGCGGTTGCCATTGAGTGTCACCCGCACCGACTCCATCCGCGACGCGTCGTGGGCGCGCCACGTGAGGATTGCCGGCCACCGGGAGGATGCCTGCTTGCTCTGGGCGGGGCTCTCGGGGTCGGAGGCTGGGGTCGTCACGTATCTACCGTAAGCGACACCCAGCCGTAACCCGCACACCACCGAGCCGCATCACGCCAGCGACGCGCGCCAGGCCGCGTGCAGGCTCGCGAACCTGCCGGTACCGGCGATCAGCCGGTCCGGTGCGCCGTCCTCGACGATCCGTCCGGCCTCGAGCACGAGTACCCGGTGCGCGATCGCCACCGTGGACAACCGGTGCGCGATGATCACGGCGGTGCGCCCGCGCAACACCGTCTCCAGCGCCCGCTGCACCAGCCGTTCACCGGGGATGTCCAGGCTCGAGGTGGCTTCGTCCAGCACGATCACCGCGGGATCGGCCAGGAAAACCCTGGCGAAGGCGACCAGCTGCCGCTGGCCGGCCGAGAGCCGGCCGCCACGCTTGCGGACATCGGTGGCGAAGCCCTCCGGAAGAGTTCGCACGAAGTCGTACAGACCGACCGCGCGGGCCGCGGCGAACACCTCCGCGTCGGTGGCGTCCGGCCGGCCGAGCCGGATGTTGTCGGCCACCGACCCGGAAAACAGGTAGGACTCCTGGGTAACCATGACGATATTGCGCCGCAGATCGGTGTCCGACAGATCGCGCAGATCGACCCCGTCGAGGGTGACCGCGCCGCCGGACGGGTCGTAGAACCTGGTCAGCAGCTTGGCCAGCGTCGACTTCCCCGCGCCGGTCGCACCGACCAGCGCGATCACCTGTCCGGCGGGGATGTCCAGCGTCAGTTCCGACAGCACCGGACGCGGGTCGCCGCCGCCCGACGCCGCGGAGTCGGCGGATCGCACCGGGGCGACATTGTGCGTGGCGGCGACATCCTGTGCGGAACGCCGCGCTACTTCGGTACCGGGATCGGCGGACCGGGCGCCGTAACCGAACCACACCTTGTCCAGCCGAACCGAGCCCGATGCCGTGCGCATGACCACCGGCGCCGCGGGCTCCGGCACCGACGGCTTCTCCTCCAGCACACCGGAGATCTTCTCCAGCGCCGCCGCCGCGGACTGGTAGGAATTGAACACCTGCGCCAACTCATCCAGCGGGCCGTAGAACTCGCTGAGATACAGCAGGTAGGCCGCGAGCACGCCGACCGCGAGATCGCCCTCGATCACCCGCCACGCCCCGACCATGATGACGATCACCGTGGTCAGATTGCCGAGCAGCTTGGTCAGACCGGCATAGTCCCCCATACCGCGCATGGCCGCGGTGGTCGCCAGGCGGTATTCGGCGTCCTCGACGGCAAGCACCGACTCGTTGCGCTGCTCCCGGCGGAATGCCTGCACCGCCCGTATGCCGCCCATCGACTCGACGAACTGCACGATCACTCTCGCGATCGCGCCACGCGTGCGGCGGTAACCCGCACGCTGTCTGCGCTGCGCCCAGCGGGTGACCAGCGCCAGCGGGACAAAACCGCCCAGCACGATCGCGGCGAGCGTCGCGTCCAGGTAGATCAGCAGCGCCGCGATGGTCAGCACCGAAAGGATCGCACTCAATGCCTGGTTGAGCGCGCCCTCCAGCAATTCCTGCAGTGTCTCGATGTCACCGGTGAGCCGGGCGACCACCTTGCCGGAGGTGTACTTCTCGTGGAAGGCCACGCTCAACCGCTGCATATGCGTGAACGAGCGCACCCGCAGGTCGAACAGCACACTCTGGCTGATCCGGCCCGATACCCGCAGGAAGAAGAACGTGGTGAGCACACCGAGCAGGACCGAGCCGAGGTAACCGGCCACGGTGGCGACGAGCGGGAGCCAGTTCCCCTCGGCGCCTTGCGCGATGCCGGTGTCCAGCCCACGTGCGACGAACAGCGGCGCGGCCACCATCGCCGCGTTGTCGACCACGATGAGCACCAGGGCGACACCGACCAGCGTGCGGTAGGGCCGGACCACCTCGAGCAGCAGCCGCCGGGATCGACCGGCCAGCACCAGGTTTCCGGTCTCGGTGACCTCCTTGTCCTCGCTCGCGATACCGCGCCAGTCGGCCTTCAGGTCTTGATTTGCCGAATCATCCTGTGACACAGCATCTTTCATAATCGTTGAGTCGGTGCTCATTTCTCACCCCCCATCAGTTCCCGGTATCTGCCGCTGGTCCGCAGCAGATCGTCGTGTGTTCCCTCCGCGACGATCCGACCGTCGGCGAGCACGACCACCCGATCGGCGAGCGCCGCGGTGGACGGGCGGTGCGCGACGAGTAGCGTCGTCGCGTCGGCCAGCACGGTGCGCAACCGCTCCTGCACCCGTTCCTCGGTCTGCACGTCGAGCGCGGACAACGGGTCGTCGAGCACCATGATCCGGCTTCGTTCGCCGGCGCCGCCGAGCACCGCACGGGCCAGTGCGAGCCGCTGACGCTGCCCACCGGACAGACTCATGCCTTGTTCACCGATCCTGGTATCCAGCCCCCAGGGCAGGTCGTCCACGAACCCGGTGGCCTGGGCGACCTCCAGCGCGCGGCGCACGTCGGCATCGGAGGCGTCCGCAGCGCCGAGCGCGACGTTCTCGCGCACACTCGCCGAGAACAGCACCGGCTCTTCGAACGCCACCGACACCAGCGAGCGCAGATCGGCCACGCGCATCGCGGCGATGTCGACCCCGTCGATGGTGATCACGCCACCGGTCACGTCATACAGGCGCGGGATCAGGTTGAGCAGCGCGGTCTTGCCGCTGCCCGTCGCGCCGACCAGCGCGACCGTCTCGCCGGGCCGCACCTGTAGCGACACATCGTGCAGCACATCGCTTTCAGCGTCGGGGAAGGCGAAACGAACACCGTGCAAACGCAACTCACCGTCGATCCGGTCCGGCAGGTCCACGGGATCGGCCGGGTCGGTGATGTCGACCGGGGTATCCATGATCTCCCAGTACCGATCTGCCGCTGTGCGCGCGTCGTTCAGCTCCGCGAGCAGGTAGCCGGTCCAGATGATCGGCCACTGCAGAAAGGTCGTCAGCGTAATGCCCGCGACCAGGGTGCCGAGCGTCATCGTGGTATGCACCACCGCGTAACCGCCATAACCGAGCGCGAACACGATGGCCAGCTGCGGCAGGCTCACCATGGCCGACCAGAGCGTCGCGTTGTAGCGCACCTTCAGCAACTCGGTCTGCCGCAGCTCACGCGACTGGGCGGTGAATCGGCCGCCGAAGAACACACCGCGACCGAATGCCTTGAGTACCCGCACCCCCTGCGCCGACTCCTCGGCCGTGGTGGCCAGGTCACCGGACTGGTCCTGCGAGCGCCGCGAGGCCACCGAGTACTGCCGCTCGAACCGAACGCAGATGTACACCAGTGGAATCGACACGATCGCGAACATCAGGCCGATCTGCCAGTTCAGCGCGAACAGCACGGACAGGCCGACCGGGATGATCACCATGTGGATCAGCAGGAACGGTCCGGCGAACGAGACGAACCGACGCAGGGTGGCCAGGTCGTCCACCGCGCGCGACAACAGTTGACCCGACTCCCACGCGTCGTGCCTGCCGATCGCCAGCGACTGCAGCTTACGAAAGATTTCGGCGCGCATGGTGATCTCGAACCGGGTGGCCGGCGCGGAGACCAGCCAGCGACGCCCCCACACGCCGACCGCCTCCAGCATGCCGAGCACCAGCACGCCCGCCACCGGCGCGAGCGAGGCGGTGAAGTCCCGCTCGGCGATGGGGCCGTCGATGATCCTGGCCAAAATCAGCGGAATCACGATGGCCGTCAGCGTCGCAAGGGTAGCGAGGCCACTCGCGGCGAGCAGCGCGGTGCGATACGGACGCAGGTACGGCCAGAATCGGCGCAGCGAATGTAGTCGGCCCGGCGCGGCAGCGGGCCGCTCCGGGCGGTCGGCCTCCGGTTCGGCCGACGAGAGGTCCAGCGCGACGGACAAAGCTCCCCCTCGGATCTCGTGGATCGCGGTGTCGGAAGTCGAAACGCTCGATGATGTTCGCATCGAGGTACGACGTTCCAGCGTCGCATCGCGTCCCGGATCGGCCAACCGATTTTCCGTTCGGCCACACCCGTCGCACACCGCATCCTCGCTGCACGACGCGGGATCGCGGCAGAGAACGGCGCTCATCGGTCCAGCCAACAACCTCGAGCCAGCTCGAGGTCAAGACGTACACTCGGTGTCCATGCTGATCGTCGCCGGATATCTGCGCGTCACCGATCGTGACCGCTACCTCGAGAACTGTCGCGACGTCGTCGCACTCGCCCGCGCCACCGAAGGCTGCCTAGACTTCGCGCTCGGCGCCGACCTGGTCGAAACCGATCGGGTGAACATCTACGAGCGCTGGGCGACCCGCGACGCGGTGGAGCGCTTCCGTGGCGCCGGCACTTCCGCCGACCTCGACGCCCAGATCGTGGGCGCCGACGTCCGGGAATTCGAGTACGCCACCGACATCCGGCTCTAGCCGGTGACCGCGCGCTCCGAATCCCACTCCAGCGGTGCGTCCGGAAACGCCTGCTGCTGATACCCGCCGCGCAACGTGCCTTCCAGATAGGCCGCACGACAGGCTCGGCGAGCGATCTTGCCGCTGGAGGTGCGCGGGATCGAGCCCGCGGGGACCAGCAGCACATCGCGCACCAGGACGCCGTGCCGCCGTGCGATGGCGGCGCGCACACTGTCGGCGACCGGCTGGGGTTCGAGCTTCCCGGCGCCGGAGTTGCGCTCCGCGACGATCACCAGCTGCTCGGAGGTGTCGTCGGCGTCGAAAGTGAGGCCGGAGTGGTTGTCCTGATCGAAGACCAGTGCGGGCAATTCGTTCGCGGGCGCCGAGAACGCCGCGACGAAGCCAGGACGCAGCGCCGGACTCGATTCCTGTGCGGAGAACTCCAGATCCTGAGGGTAGTGGTTGCGGCCGTCCACGATCACCAGATCCTTGACCCGGCCCGTGATGTACAACTCGCCATCGAGGTACGCACCGTAGTCACCGGTGCGCATCCAGTGGGCATCCGGCTCGGTGCCTTGGGCATGGCTGCCTTCCGGCAGGCGCGCGGCCAACTCGGCGCGGAAGGTCGCCGCCGTCTCCTCGGGGCGGCCCCAGTAACCGATGCCCATGTTCTCGCCGTGCAGCCAGATCTCGCCGACCTCGCCATCACGCCGCTCGGTGCCGTGGTCCGGGTCGACGATCACCGCCCACTGCGACAGCGCGACGAACCCACACGAGACCTGGGCGATGGCATTCGCCGTCTCCCGCGCGACCTCGACCATGCGCCCGGCGTTCAACTCGGCACGATCCACATATACGACCTTCGCCGTATCCGCGGCTTTGGTCGCCGACACGAACAGCGTCGCCTCGGCCATGCCGTAACAGGGTTTGATCGCCGTCTCCGGTAGACCGTACGGCGCGAATGCCTCGTTGAACTTCGTCATCGACGACACCGACACCGGCTCACTGCCGTTGACCAGGCCGATGACGTTGGACAGATCCAGCTCCTCGCCCGGCTTCGGCTTGCCCCGCACCGCAGCATGCTCGAAGGCGAAATTCGGCGCGGCGGCGAAGGTCCCGGCACCGTCGGAAGCGGCGGAGAGTTCCTTGATCCAACGGTAGGGACGGCGCACGAACGCGCTCGGCGACATGATCGTGATGAATCGGCCCGCGATGGTCGGCAGGATCACGCACAGCAGGCCCATATCGTGGAACAGTGGCAGCCAGGTGACGCCACGCGAGTCCTCCGTGACGCCGATGGCGTCGATCATCTGCAGCAGGTTCGTGCCGACCGCGCGGTGGGTGATCTCCACACCTGCGGGCGTGCGCGTCGACCCCGACGTGTACTGCAGGTACGCGACACTGTCGATATTGATATCCGGCCACACCCAGGACCCGCCGACGCTGTCCGGGATCGCCTCCACCGCGATGATGCGCGGACGTTGCTGCGGCGGAAGCTCCCGGAAGAGATTCCGTACCCCCCGCGCCGCAGACCCCACCGTGAGGATCGCCGCGGGTGCGCAGTCGCCGAGCACGGCGTGCAACCGGTCGGTGTGCCCTTGCTCGTCGGGATCGAACAGCGGTACCGCGATATTGCCCGCGTAGACCGCGGCGAAGATCGAGACGACGTAGTCGAGCCCCTGCGGCGCGAGGATCGCCACCCGGTCTCCTGGCCGTGTCACCTGCTGCAACCGGGCCGCCACCGCGCGCAAGCGGACGCCGAACTGGCGCCAGGTGAGGTCGTGGTACTCACCGTCGCGTTCGCGGGAGTAGTCGATATAGCGGTAGGCGAGTTCGTCGCCGTTCTTCGCGCAGTGCTTGTCGACGAAGTCGATCAGGGTCTTGTCACCGCGAATCTTGATATTGCCCTGATCGTCCAGATAGTCGTCGAAGGTCTCGTCGATCATCGCCTTATCCTTTTCCAGCGCACCGGCACTCAGGCCGTGCAATGACACCGAACACAGGTCGATAACGAAGCGTCGGGAAGGCTAGCAGGTGTCCCGGGCACCCAGCGCTCAATATCGGCCGAACGTGAGTGCGACGTTGTGCCCACCGAAGCCGAAGGAATTGTTCACGGCGTAATCGATCCGGCCAGGGCGGGATCGGCCGCGCACAATGTCCAAGTCGATGTCCGGGTCCTGGTTGTCCAGGTTCAGCGTCGGTGGCACGATCGCGTCGCGCACGCTGAGCACGGTGATCACCGATTCGAGCGCACCGACCGCGCCGATCGAATGGCCCAGCGCCGACTTGGGCGCGTAGACCGACGCGTGCGTGCCGACAGCCTTGGCGATCGCGCGCGCCTCGGCGGTATCGCCGATCGGGGTGGCGGTCGCGTGCGCGTTGATATGCGTGATGTCCTTCTGGCCGAGTCCCGCGGTCTGCAGCGCCCGCGTTATCGCACGGGCCGCCCCGGCGCCGTCCGGATCGGGTGCGACGAGGTGGAACCCGTCGGAGGTGACGCCGGCACCGAGCAGCCGGGCGTGGATGGTCGCGCCGCGGGCTTTGGCGTGCTCCTCGGTCTCGATCACCATCATTGCGCCCGCCTCGCCGAACACGAACCCATCGCGATCGACGTCGAATGGGCGCGAGGCGCACTTCGGTGCGTCGTTGCGCATACTCATGGCACGCATCATGGTGAACGCCGCGATCGCGATCGCCTGGATCGAACCCTCGACACCACCGGCGACGACCATGTCGGCATCACCCATGACGATCATCTTCCACGCGTTCGCGATCGCTTCCGCCCCCGACGAGCACGCCGAGACCGGCGTCGCGGCGCCGGCTTGCGCGCCGAGTTCGACCGCCACGCACGCCGAGGCGCCGTTGGGCATGACGGCCTGGACAGTGAACGGCGAAACCTTGCGATAACCACCGTTACTCAACTTGTCCCGCGCGTGGATGATCGCCTCGGCGCCGCCGAGACCGGTGCCGATGGACACCCCGAGGCGCTGCTTGTCCACCTCCGGGCTGCCCGCGTTGCGCCAGACCTCGCGACCGAGCACCGTGGCCATCTGCTCCACATAGGCCAGGCCGCGCGCCTCGGTTCTGGACAGCAAATCCGCAGGGGCGACCTTCAGGTGTCCGCCGATCCGCACCGGCAGCTCGAATTGATCGATGAAGTCGTCATCGAGCACATCGATGCCGCTTTCGCCATTGAGCAGGCCCTTCCAGGTGGAGTCCACATCGCTCGCGATAGATGTCGTCGCGGCGAGGCTGGTGACAACGACCGCGGGAAAGCTCCCGTTCTCGGTGGAAGGAATCCGCATCTTTCGCTCACTTTCCCTAGCGTCGCTCTGGAAACTTTGTCGAGCAAAATGGCAATTCGCGAGCGCGCCACCAGGATCGTGCAACGGCCCGCGCGGACGGCACTGGAGCGCAGGAGAATCGACCTACCAGCCTGTCATCATGGCCGCGCGTGTGATCGGCCCTGTGCATTATCGGGAAGGGCTCGCCGATCGCAGTGCGTGACACGCGGACCGTACCAGGTGCGGGGCAATCGGTCGGGCAGTTCACCGATCGCCCCAGGACCACTCGAGTAACCTCGGACCACTCGAGTAACCTGCTCACCGGGCACGGGCGCAAGGTTGACGGCGTCTCGTCCTGGACACGAGGAAGGACGATCGGTGACGGGCGCGCGGATGGTTGGGCTGTTCGCCGGGATAGGCGGACTCGAGCTCGGCCTCGGTGAGCACGGCTGGCAGACCGAACTGCTGTGCGAGATCGAGCCCGGCGCCCGGGGCGTGCTGGCGGCCCGCTTCCCGGATGTTCCACTGCATTCCGACATCACCCGGCTGCGCGCCATCCCGGCGGGGACGGAACTGGTCGCGGCGGGGTTCCCGTGCCAGGACCTGTCGCAGGCCGGACGCACCGCGGGCATTACCGGCACGCGGTCCGGCCTGGTCGACGAGGTATTCCGGTTGGTGCGCCGACAACGCGGACCGCGCTGGCTGCTGATCGAAAACGTTCCGTTCATGCTGCAACTCGCCCGCGGGGCGGCGATGCGGCACATCACCCACGCACTCGAGGAACTCGGCTACACCTGGGCCTACCGGGTGGTGGACGCGCGCGCATTCGGCCTGCCGCAGCGCCGCCAGCGGGTGCTCATGCTGGCCTCGCGCACCGAGGACCCGCGCCAGGTGCTGTTCGGCGACGACGCCGGTCCCCGTGCCGTCGGCGACCCAGAACACGATCCGTGCGGCTTCTACTGGACCGAGGGGGTGCGTGGCCTCGGCTGGGCGGTGAACGCGGTGCCCACGCTGAAGGGCGGTTCGGCGCTCGGCATCGCCAGTCCGCCCGCGGTACGGCTGCCCTCCGGCGAGATCGTCACGCCGGGCATCGTCGACGCCGAACGACTGCAGGGTTTCGCCGCGGACTGGACCGTTCCCGCCACCGAGGTGCCCGGCGTCCGCAAAGGGCATCGCTGGAAACTGGTCGGCAACGCGGTGAGTGTGCGGATGGCGGGCTGGGTCGGGTCGCGGCTGGCCGCACCGCTGGACCCGATTCCCGGCGATCAGCCGCTGGCGGCGGGCACGCCGTGGCCGGTCGCCGCGTGGGGGCGCGGCGGTGTCGCCTACCGAGTTCCGGTATCCACATGGCCGGTGCACCAGCCCTACGAAGATCTGACCCACTTCTTATCCGACGCGCGACTGCTCTCGGCCCGCGCGACCGCCGGATTCCTGCGCCGAACCAGCATGGGCACCCTACGTTTCCCGCCGGGCTTCCTCGCCGATGTGGAATGCCACCTCGACCGGATGGGCGGCTGGGCGGCGTGAGCGACCGGCCGGGCACGGACGCGGCCACCAGCGCTCGGATGGCACGCCAGCGGCGCGCCGGGACCGACCCGGAGCTCGCGCTGCGCCGCGAGCTGCACCGCCGTGGGCTGCGCTATTTCGTCGATCGCGCGCCGCTGCGCGGGCAACGCCGCCGAGCCGACCTGGTGTTCCCGCGCCGACGCGTCGCGGTCTACGTGGACGGCTGCTTCTGGCACCGCTGTCCGCAGCACGCGACCGATCCGAAGAACAATGCCGAATGGTGGGCCGCCAAACTGGCGGGCAATGTGGCTAGAGATCGCGCCACCGACGCGGCACTGACCGCGGCGGGCTGGCAGGTGGTCCGGGTGTGGGAGCACGAGGACGTCATCGCCGCCGCCGACCGCGTCCAGGCGGCACTGCGGTCGCCCTAGCGGCGATGCCGGACGCGCACGAGCGAGCGCGGGGCATGGGTGGCCAGATAGCCGGACACCACCATCACCGTCAGCACAGCGATTCCGGCGGCAGCGGTCGCGAAGCCGAGCATAAGGACCTCCTCGAATGTCATCTTCCCCTACAGAGTGTTCGGCGAACCTGACAAGACCCTGTGTGTCGAGTGTCGATGACGTTTGCGAAATGTAGACGGGTCGAAGCTCGGCGGTGCGCGACGAGCAGCAGAATGGGGTCGTGACCGATAGCCCGAAGATCGCCGAGCGGCGAGCGCGACTTGCGTCGGTAGTGCTCGCTACCGCGATCGCGATCACGGGGCTCTGCTATTCGTCCTGGCTGCTGGCCTATGTGCTGAAAATCGACGTCGACTCGGTCAATTCCTTCCTCAGCCAGCTCGACGCGGAGGGCAAACCGTACCGGCAGGTGTTCTCCATTGCCGACACGATCGTCGGGGCGACCCTGATGCCCGCCGCGGTCACGGGACTGCTGCTTTTCCCTCGCCGCCGATTCACCACGGTCGGCTGGGTAGCGTTGTTCTGCTTCGGCGCGGCGACCATCGCCGACGTAGTGGTGCCGTTGCGCGAATGCACTCCCGGCGACAGCGCCTGCGGTGGGCCGAGCGAATTGTTTCCCCAGCTGCATCAGCCGCACGCGCTATCGAGCACCGTGGCGGTGACGTCGATCGCGGTCGCCACCTTCGCGTTCAGCCTGGCCGCGTTCCGCTACCACCGGTGGCGGATCCTGCGTGAGTTCGGTCTGGTCGTCCTGGTGGTCGGGTCGGCGGCGACGGTGTGGATGCTGGTCGCCGACAACCTTTCCGGCAACTACGCCCTCGGGATCGCCCAGCGCATCCAGGTGGGGGCGATGTCGCTATGGCTGCTCACGCTGGCCGCCGCCGTCGTTCTGGAGGGCAAGGACTGGACCGACCCGACTTGATCTCCCCGACCCGCGGCCGCGGGACACGTTCCCGTCCACGCGGGCCCATGCGATGCTGACGCCATGAGCGATCGCGTGACCATCTCCTCGGCTTCGGAGTTCGAAGACATCGTCGGCTACTCGCGGGCAGTGCGACTCGGCAATGTCATCGCGGTCAGCGGCACCACGGCCTCGGCTCCCGGCGGCACCGCCGTCGGCGGCGACGACATCGGCGCGCAGACGAGGGAAACGCTGCGCCGCATCGGCTCCGCACTGAACGAGGCAGGTGCGAGTCTGGCCGATGTCGTGCGTACCCGCATCTTCGTCACCGACATTTCGCGATGGCCCGAAGTGGCCGAAGCGCACGCCGAGGTATTCGGTGCGATCCGACCCGCCACGGCCATGTACGAGATCAGCGCCCTGATCACCCCGGCCTTGCTGGTGGAGATCGAAGCCGACGCGATCGTCGCCGACTAACGCCGTACCCAAAATTCCGTCGCATCACTACTCGGCCCCAAGCTTCCGTCGAAAATAGTCGAATTGTGGTCGCCCACGGCGAATTCGATCGCCATATCACTACGCTCGGCGAGTTGCCGAAGGCAGATGGAGCTTTCGGTAGTGGCAGGTGCCTGGGTTTGCCGGTCTGCTTTCGGCCCGTCGCTACGGTGTCTGGGGTTGCGTCGCTAGGGTCGGGGTCGTGACTGCCGATGCCTCGCAGAACCCCGTCCAGCTCGACACGATCGCCGAGGCAACCACACGCCTGCTCGGCACCATCCGCAGCCTCGACGAGCACGCCGGCGCCGGCCCCTCTTTGCTACCCGGTTGGACCCGCGGTCACGTGCTCGCCCACTTGGCACGCAATGCCGACGGCTTGGTGAACCTGCTGCTGTGGGCACACACCGGCGTAGAAATCCCGCAGTACGCCAGCGCTTTCCTGCGCGACCACGATATCGAGGCGGGCGCACCGCGTCCCCTGACCGAACAACTAGCCGACAACGAGACCGCCGCGAACCGCTGGCTCGGCCTGGCGCGCAGCCTCACCGACGACGCTTGGCAGGCTCGGGTACGCACCCGCCAGGGCCGCCCGATCCCAGCCGTCGAGGTGCGCTGGATGCGTCTGCAGGAGGTGGAGATCCACCACGTCGACCTGAACACGGGCTACCAGCCATCGGACTGGCCCGCCGCTTTCGTCGCCCGCCTCCTCCCCCAGGCGGCCGCCGACCTGAACCGCCGGATCGCCGAGTTCCCCCTCGAGCCGTTCGCCTTGCACGCCACCGACACCGACTACGCCATCATCATCGGCGCCACCCCCACGACCCACACCATCACCGGCCCCGCCGCGTCCCTCGCCGCCTGGCTGATCGGCCGCAGTGCGGGCGCCGACCTGACCGGCGACCTGCCTCCCCTTCCCGCGTGGAAGTGAAGCCGCGAACTCCTTCTATGCGAGAAGACCCTTCCACTGTCAGCGAAGGCTGTTTATGAAGAACGAGTGCCGTGGGTGACCAGGCCAAGCAGTGGACTCAACCAACTGTGTGCGATCAGTGCCCGCATTCCATCGCGGAACACACGGTTTGGGAACCGGACGAGGCATGCGGGGGTTGGATGCACTGTCGCGCGGCGGACTGCACCGACTGCTGGCATGACTGGCCACAACTCAGCTGCCTGTGGCGACCTGCTCGGGAATCTGTCCGGAGTTTCGCAGGACTACAGCACGTGGGCTGGGCAGGGCGCCGGCGGATTCGTTGAGGGTGGTGCGAGGTAAGTCGGTACGGATTTCGGCGTGCCCGGCAACGGGCATGGACTCCTTGTCGAGTGACGTTGTCGTCGAATGGTGTCGTCCTCAGAGATGCGAAGAGGCCCCTTCGCTACGAGTGAAGGGGCCTTCTACCTGAGTGCGCCCGAAGGGATTCGAACCCCTAACCTTCTGATCCGTAGTCAGATGCTCTATCCGTTGAGCTACGGGCGCATGTAATTATTCAGTTGTACCGGTTACCCGGGTGTGGCGGAGGCGAGAGGATTTGAACCTCCGGTCCCGGTGAAGGGACAACTCATTAGCAGTGAGTCCCATTCGGCCGCTCTGGCACGCCTCCTGGAGCCTTCTCTTCGAGGGCACCGGTCCTTTCGAACCACCGAGCAGAAAGGTTACAGCAGCCACCGTCCAGATCACAAAACGACTGGTCAGCGCAGGTTACTGTCGAACCAGTCGAATATTCTGGTCTGCGAATCCGCCAGATCGATGTCGTCGGCTTCGGGGGTGTCGGCGCGGTGGTACAAACCCGGATAGGTAACGACCAGGCTCGCCACCGCCGCGCGGGCGGTCGCGTCGCGCAGCTGGTCGACCTGAGCCGGCGGGGTGGCCGGGTCGTCGGCGCCGAACAGGCCCAGCCACGGCGCCTGCAGGTCCGGGGCCGCGGACACCAAGGCGTCGGCCTGCTCGGTGAGCGGCTCGACAATGCCCTGCGCCGCGACACTCACTGCCGCCCCGATCGGCCGGTTGGTGGCGACCAGGAAGGCGGCGGTACCCGCGGAATCGAAGCCGAGCACGCCGATGGTGTCCGGGAATACGCCATGCTGGGTGAGCCAGTCGAAACAGGCATCGAAGTCGTTGAACAGCTGATCGCCGAAAACGCCGGCTTCCGGTTCGCCGTTCGCGCGATGGAAGAGGTTGGGTGCGATCACGGTCCAGCCCTCGGTGGCCAGCGCGTTCATCAGGTTGCGCACGGCGCCGGTGAACTGCCGGGACTCGTGCAGCACCACGATCCCGCCACGAGCGTTCCCCTCGGGCTCTACCACGGTGATGGGCACCTGCGCATGGGCGGTCGGCCGCTCGTCTTCCAAGTCGTCTGCCCGCAGCGGGGCCATATCGTCGTAGGTGCCCGACATGAAACCAGCGTAGGGCGAGTTGCTGGTCTTCGGTAGAAATTGCAGGTGGGCGCTCATCATCAGGAGAATTTCCGGTACGCCGATCAGGCTTTCCGCCGCGCGGATTATGGTTGGGGTGTGTCAGCGCAGATCCGGCCGGACCTTGATTCGATCCCGGCGTACACCCCCGGCCGCACCCATCCCGGCTCCGTGAAGCTGGCCAGCAATGAGACCACCTTCGGTCCGCTGCCCGCCGCGGCCAAGGCGATCACCGAGGCAGCCGAGCTGGCCAACCGGTATCCGGACAACCAGGCGACCGACCTGCGTATGGCGCTGGCGGAGTTTCTCAATGTGGGAGTCGGCAATGTCGCGGTCGGCTGTGGCAGTGTCGCGCTCTGCCAGGAGCTGGTGCAGATCACCTGTGCTGCTCCCGCCGACGAAGTGCTCTTCGCTTGGCGCTCGTTCGAGGCGTATCCGATCGTGACCAAGGTGGGCAATGCCACCGCTGTGCAGGTACCGCTCACCGCGGACTACCGGCACGATCTGGACGCGCTGGCCGCCGCGGTCACCGAGCGAACCAAGCTGATCTTCGTGTGCAACCCGAACAACCCGACCGGCACCGCCGTCGGGAAGGCTGCGCTGACCCGGTTCCTGGACGCGGTGCCGTCGCACGTGCTGGTCGTGCTCGACGAGGCCTACTACGAATACGTGCGGCTGTCGCCGGAAGACCATCCAGACGGCGTCGAACTCGGCAGGACCAGACCCAATGTGGTTGTGCTGCGCACCTTCTCCAAGGCTTACGGACTCGCGGGGCTGCGGGTCGGCTACGCGGTGGGCGATCCCGCCGTGATCACGGCGCTGCTGAAGGTGCATATCCCGTTCAGCGTCAGCCGGGTCGCGCAGGCCGCGGCGATCGCGTCGCTGGAGGCACGGCACGAACTGCTCGACCGCACCGACCTGCTCGTCGTGGAACGCGAGCGGGTGCGCGACGCGCTGGTGGCGGCCGGCTACCGGGTGCCGCAGAGCGCGGCGAACTTCGTCTGGCTGCCGCTCGGCGAGCGCAGCGTCGCATTCGGCGAGGCGAGCGCGGAGGCGGGCGTCCTGGTACGGCCGTATGGCACCGACGGCGTGCGAATCACCATCGGTGACCCGCACGAGAACGAGCTGTTTCTCGGCTTCGCCGCCGACCCGGCGGTGACCGCGCGGTTCCTCGGTTAGTCGACGCCGAGCGCGCCCGCGATCGTCGGCCAGGACAGGGCCAACTCGTCTTCCCAGTACGGCCAAGAGTGCGTGCCGGTATCGCGGAAGTGCGCGGTCACCGGGATACCGAGGCTGTGGAACCGGTCGGTGAGCCGTCGGGTGCAGGCGTTCGTCGCGGCCTCCAGCGGTCCACCGAAACCAATGGCGCTGACCACGTCCACGTCGGGGTTGCCCGGCACGTCGTGCACACCCGGCAGGCCGCTGCCGACCGACAGGTAGATCGTCTTGCCACGCAACGACTCCGCGTGCAGCGTGACATCGTGGGCCAGCCAGGCCGGATCGTCCTGCTTGCCGAACATATTGTCGGGCTCGCCCTGGTAGGTCGCCACCACCGCGCGCGCCTGCGCCTGGCCGATGTCGGTGCCGGTGGAGAAGCAGCCGCTGTGTGCGGCGATCGCGGTGTAGAGCGTCGGGTGCCGGAAGGCGAGCATCATCGCGGCTTCGGCGCCCATCGAGACGCCCATGACCGCGTTGCGACCGTTGCCGTTGAACTTCGCGTCGATCAGCGGGGGCAGTTCCTTGGTCAGGAACGTCTCCCACATGTTCTTACCGAGCACCGGATCGGCGCGCTGCCAGTCGGTGTAGAAGCTGGCCGGACCGCCGACGGTGAGTACCACGTTGACGTCTTTATCCGCGTAGAACCGGTCCGCGTGCCCGAGGTCGGTCCAATTGTTGCTGTCCGCGTTCGCACTGCGGCCATCGAGCATATAGACCGTGGGGCGCGGTCGGGACTGGTCGCGTGGCAGCAATACCTGCACCTCGACCTCGCGGCTCATCGCGGGCGAG
This sequence comes from Nocardia sp. NPDC049190, assembly GCF_040648115.1. NCBI lineage: Bacteria > Bacillati > Actinomycetota > Actinomycetes > Mycobacteriales > Nocardiaceae > Nocardia > Nocardia sp. NPDC049190. The sequence continues at coordinate 467,240 of NZ_JBEZDE010000001.1, read as the reverse complement.
GCGACGAAGACGCGCAACCACCGGTCGTTGATCGGCTCGATTCGCTTGATCATGGGAAACGCGGGCGGTTTCGTGGTCGGCTCGGCCGCGCCCGGCCCATCCGAGGACCCGGTGCTCGCCGGCGGGACGGGGGGAGCTGCCGCCACATGGGAAACACCGAATACCACCGCACCGGAAACAAGTGCGGCGACTGTGAGGGCGCTGGAAACCCAACGCCGCACCCCGCGCCGAGCCAGCATGCAGACCATCCTGCCAGAGATGACAGGGGCAGGCCTTATGGACGCCGGGCGGCGAACCGAGCATGTCCCGGGTTCACCGAGCGGCGAGACCGTCTTGCCAGCGCCGTTCCACTCCGGCCAAGCGCCACACCGCGATAGCGACTGCCCAGGTGAGTACGAAAAGCCCCACGATGATGTAACCGAGGTCACCGAGATCGAGGTTTCCAACCCAGCCGATAACGCCCGACTCGACCTCCAGCTTCGCGGCGAAGATCGACACGATCTCCTGCCCGCCGATCAGCAGCGCGACCGCCACCGACAGCCCGGTGATCACCAGGTTGTAGTAGATCTTTCGCACCGGCCTGGCGAAGGCCCAGTCATAGGCGTAGCTCATGAACGAGCCGTCCAAGGAGTCGAACAGCGCCATGCCCGCCGAAAACAGCACGGGCAGTACCAGGATCGAATACCAGGGCAGCCCGGTCGCCGCCGCACCGCCCGCGATCACCAGTAGACCGACCTCGGTGACAGTGTCGAACCCGAGGCCGAACATCAGTCCGACCGGGTACATGTGTCGCGGCTTGCGAACCATGCCGATCACCGGCCGCAGCACCCGGTTCATCAGGCCCCGACTGTCCAGCTGACGCTCCAACTGCGCCTCGTCGAACGCGCCGCGACGCATCTGCCGGAACACCCGCCAGATCCCCACCAACGAGCTCAGATTCAGCAGACCGATCAGGATGAGAAACGTGCCGGACACGCCGGTGCCCCACAGCCCCGCCCAGCGCTGCAGCGTCGAGTTCTCGTCCTGCAGACCGGCCGCGAGCGCGCGCACCCCGAAGGCGAGCAGGGCGACGAGCACGAACACCACACTGGAGTGACCGAGGGCGAACCAGAAGCCCACGGTCTGGACGCGTTGTTTCCCGCTCTCCGCCACCAGTTTCCGAGTGGTGTTATCGATCGCCGCGATGTGGTCGGCGTCGAACGCGTGCCGCATCCCCAGCGTGTACGCGGTCACGCCGAGACCGACGCCGAACACCGATTCCTGAATGACGAAATGACTGGGCGCCACGAACACCAGCAGCGTCCCCCAGCCGATGATGTGTAGTGCGACGACGGTGATCGCCATCCCGATGACGCTGCGCACGACCAACCTCTCCACTCTCGAAAAGCAGATCAGATCAACGGTACTCGCCACCGTCGCTTCCGGTCCGCGACATAGGCAGATCCAGCAAATCCAGCAAATCCCGGCACACCGCCAGCACACCGGCCGTACCCTGATCGGCGGGCCTTTTCCGAGCATGAACGAGGATGGGCATGATCGTGCATTTACACGACCGGCACCGAGGTCAACTCGCTGCGCGCACGCGCGGTAAGCGGACCGGCCGCCCGGTTCCGTGGCACGACATGTCCCTTGCTCTTCGGACAGGTTTCGGGCGAAGGCTATTTTGTGGCATCACACGCCGCGCACACCTTCGCGGCCCACCGCAACGATGCGGTACCAGCCGCGCAACTGCCGCGACTTCTCTGCTCGAACTCGTCTGTTTCACCGCAGCACCTATGCCCGACCGGAGAAAACCGTGAATCAAGTGTTACCCGTGCCATCAATCGAGAAGAAACCGGACACACAGCCTTTCGACAGCTGTCTGAAACGCCGGAAACAGGAGTGCGACGAATTCTTCCAACTGCCCGAGTTGGCTCATCTTTCCCCGCGACGTCGCCATAGCGCGCTCGAGCAGCTCGAACAGTCCGGCGGCTATCTACAGACCGCCGAGGAGATCCTGATCGGCGCAAAGCTGGCCTGGCGCAATCACGCCCGCTGTGTCGGCCGAAAGCATTGGCGCTCCCTGAAATTGCTCGATGCCCGCCGCGTGCGTTCGGCCCGTGACCTGGCCGAAGTCTGCTGGCAGCACCTGCAGATGGCCACCAACGGCGGCGCCATCCAGTCGATGATCACCGTGGGCCCGCCGCGTCAGCCGGACGGACGTGAGTTCCGGATCGTCAATCCCCAGCTCATCCGCTACGCGGGCTACCGCAATGGCGACGGCACGGTCACCGGCGACCCCGCCTCCCTCGCGCTCACCGAGTTCGCCATGAAGCTCGGGTGGCGTGGCGCCGGAACGCCGTTCGACATTCTTCCGCTGCTGATCAGCACTCCTGACGAGCCGATTCGCTGGTTCGACGTCCCGAAGGAGCTTGCGCGCGAGGTGGAATTGGAGCATCCGGAGTTCGACTGGTTCGTCGGACTCGGCCTGCGCTGGCACGCGCTGCCCGCGGTGTCCAATATGAACCTGGAGGTCGGCGGGATGGTCTACCCGTTCGCGCCGTTCAATGGCTGGTACATGGGCGCGGAAATCGGTGCGCGCAACCTCAGCGACACCAACCGCTACAACATGTTGCCGCTGATCGCGGAAATGATGTGCCTGGACACCAGAGTCGAGCGCACCTTGTGGCGTGATCAAGCGCTGGTCGAACTCAACCGCGCGGTACTGCACAGTTTCCGCAAGGCCGGCGTCTATATCGTCGACCACCACACCGTCGCCAAGCAGTTCTGCGATCACGTCGAACGCGAGGAGGCCGCGGGCCGCACCTGCCCCACCGACTGGAGCTGGATCAACCCGCCCATCTCCTCGGGCCTGACCCCGACCTTCCACCGCTACTACGACCCGCCCGACCTGGACATCCGTCCGAACTTTGTCCGGCGGGATTTCGGCGAGGACGCGACACTCTGACCATCCATTGCCGGATCCGTGCGGCGCCGAGCAGCGATGATGTGGCTCGGCGCCGTCAGCCGTGACCAACCAGTGGCGTCAGGTGTCAGCGCTCATGTCCGGGTCGACACGGCGTAGCGCTGAGGCCAACCATTCAGACCGGTGGTGCTCGACCGGCATCGCCGCAAGCCCGTGTGTCGCTTCCTCAACTGCTTCGGCCGTACGTCCCAGCAGTGATAGGACACCGCCACGCTGCACCGCGCCGAACCCGTGGCTCCACCAATACATCGATGTAGGGGGATCGATGCCGTCCGCAGCTTCCGCCGCGACGTCGGCCAGAACCAGCGCACGGTGCGCCTCGTGTGTCTCGCCGCGCGCAGCCAACAGCTCAGCTCGCCGCATTCGCCCGTACGCCTCGACAGTCGGGTGCGCGTCCCGCACTGCCAACGCGGCGTCCAACAGGGCGATGACCTCCCGGTGATTCCCCGCGCTCATGGTCACGTAGCCGAGGAAGCCCAGGCTGTGCGATAGCCGGTCCGGGTCGCGGGACTCCTCCGCGAGACTTACTGCCGTGCCGAGGCTACGACGGGCGGTGGTGTCAGCACCGATCGCGTGCTCCAACCATCCCCGGTACTGCGTGACCTCCGACGCGAGGGACGCCGCCTCGGTCCGTACCGTGCGCGCCGCACGGGCAAATGCCTCGGTCATAGCGGACATACCGCGCACCGCCGGAAGCACCACCACAGCTCCGGCCACGTCTTCGATTCGGCGCGTAGCCGCCAACATCACCGCCACGTCGGACAAAGCGGCAGTGTCCACGCTGGCCGGCGTTCGCGCCACAGCCGTCAGCCGCCCCAGGTCCGCACCCAGCACCCTTTCGTAGGCGGCGGTGACGCCGGCAGGTATCGGGCGCTGGCCGGTCTCGATGAGTGACAGGTACGTCTTGCCGTAGTAGGTCCGCTCGGCCATCGCGCGCAGCGAGATACCGGCCGCCTCGCGAGCGGCACGCAGCAGCGCACCGGGTTCCATGTAGATCACCGTAGCGCTGCTGTGGACGGCTGTGGACGCGTATTTGCCTCGGCGTCACACCGATTCGGTCGATGCTCGACCCAGCACTCGGCGCTGGGTCGACCTGATCTCCCCTGCGTCGGGCGCCTACCAACCACACCACAATCGCCAGGGGTACGAAATGTCCGAACACGTGGCACTTTTGATCGTCGTCGCAGCCATACTGTGTTTGGATTGGGTGATCTTCGTCGGCCTGCCCTACGCGATAGACCACCTCGGCGGCTGCCACGCCGCACCCGAAAAGCGCTACAGCCGCCAGCAAGCGCATGAGGTGATGCAGGAACTCATCAACTGCGACAGCCGACAACTGCGCGGCCAAACGCGCCGCCTTGGACATGCTCATCGCAGCCGAACACTTTGTTCCAGCGAGGATCCGATGACCACCCGCGCCGACAGCGCGATGTGGCGACATTTCTACCGTAAGCGCTGGCAGGAGGGTGCATTCCGTTCGTCGGCGGAGGCCGATTTCGTGGCCCGTGCGCATGGTGGCCACAGGCCGGACTGCGTGCAGTACCTGTCGGCTTACAGGCTCGGCCGCGGGAACGGGGCCGACCATGGCGAGTGACAACGAGCCCATCGGCATCATGCACAGCCATACCGACGGCACATTGTCGATCATCGGCGCCGATGGCTGGCCGCTCAACCCTGAGGAAACCGCCGAGCTGCTCGGTAACACCGACGACGATTCATTGCAGCCGCGTCAGCGAGTCCGGGACGTCCTGCGCACGCTGGCGAGGAAAGCCGATCGCGCTCAGTAGATCGCAATCACAGGTGATGGTGCTCGGCGCCCTCGCTCGAACCGAGCCGCTGACGACGCGGCACGTGCGGTCCATCCGGTTGCACGACGCCCGGCATACCTGCGGTACCGCGTTGACACATCTATCGGGTGTCCCGATTGCGACCGTGGCGGCCGGGCTCGAGCGCTGTGACTGCGCACCGACGTGCATAGCCAGGCGGATGCACTGTCTGCGGTTGTCCAGGTGGCGCCACCGCGCCCGAGTGTTCGAATGGTCGACCCGGCGCGAATTGCCGGGTGGCCTCAGCGAACCTGAGCGGAGACGGAGGGATTTGAACCCCCGGTCGCTCTCGCGACGCTCGCTTTCAAGGCGAGTGCATTCGGCCACTCTGCCACGTCTCCAGGCCACTGATCGTAGCGGACCGCCTAGCCGGGCTGCTTTCCGATTTCTTTGTCTACGCGTCCGAAGACGTCGGAAATGGCCTCGAGCTGGGCCGGGGTGAGCAGATCGATGAAGTCGCGGCGGACCGCTTCGACATGACCCGGAGCGGCGGCTTCCAGGCGGCGCATACCTTCGTCGGTGAGCTCGGCGAGAACTCCGCGGCCGTCCTCCAGGCAGGTGTTGCGCCGAACCATGTGCTGGGCCTCGAGCCGACGGATCTGGTGGGTCAGCCGGCTGCGGGACGACAGCACGCCGTCGGCCAACTCGCTCATCCGTAACGAGCGGTCGGGGGCCTCCGAGAGCAGAACCAGGATCCGATACTCGGCGAGACTCAGGTCGCTGTCACGCTGCAACTGCCGGTTCAGCGCCGTCATCAGGCGCAGGTGGCCGTCCGTGTAAGCCCGCCATGCGCGCTGCTGCGCCGGCGTGAGCCATCGCGGTTCGACCACTGTGTGACCGCTCGGTTCGGAATGCACGAACGTCATTCTATGCCCGGAAAACCGCGGAAATTGGCAATATCGCAGGTCAGCGAGCAGCAGAGAGGAGCGAGCGGCCCACATCGGCGGTGTCCGCGCAGCCGGAGAGGCCGAGCACCGAGTCGAAATCGGCGAGCAGCGACCGCAGCGCGTGCCGCACGCCCGCGGCGCCCGCGAGGCCGAGACCGTAGGCCCACGGCCGCCCGTACAGTACCGCCCTGGCGCCGAGCGCCAAGGCGACGAGTACGTCGGAGCCGGTGCGCACACCCGAGTCGAACAGCACCTCGGCGCGGTCTCCGATGGCGGCGACCACCGACGGCAGCGCGTCCAGCGCGGCGATCGAGCCGTCCACCTGGCGGCCACCGTGGTTGCTCACCACCACCGCGTCGGCGCCGGCGTCCACCACCTGCCTGGCGTCGTCGGGGTGCAGGATGCCCTTCACCGCGATCGGGAGATCCGTCCACGCGCGCAACTGCGCGAGGTCCGCGGGCCGCAAACCATGGTTGCCGAACAGCCCGGCCCAGGCGAGAATCGCCATCCGCATGGCCTCCTCGCTCTCCTCCGGTGCAGACGGCAGTTTCGCACGGAAGACCGGATCGGACAGGTAATTGGCGATGCCTTTGCCATGCAGGAACGGCAGGTGCGCATGCTCCAGGTCACGCGGACGCCAGCCGAGGGCCGGGGTGTCGACGGTGACCACAATCGCCGTTGCGCCCGCCCGCTCCGCGCGCTGGACGAATGACTTCGCCAGATCGTCGTCGGCGGGCCAGTACAGCTGATACCACCACGCACCGGCCGCCGCGCCGACCTCTTCGATCGTCGAGGACGCCGCCGTGGACAGCACGGTACCGATACCGAGTTCCTTGGTCACCTCGGCGGCGATCACCTCGCCGCCCGCGTGCAGCAACTCCAGTACGCCGATCGGGGCGGTGAGCACCGGGGCGGCCAGCCGCGTCCCCAGCACCTCCACCGACAGATTCCGTGCGCCCGGCCCGGTGGTGCCGCGCAGCATCCGCGGCAGGATCCGATAACGCTCGAAAGCGCGCCGGTTGGCCGCCGCGGTGCGTTCGGCCGAGGCGCTGCCGGCGACATAGGCGAACGCCACCGGGTCCAGCCGCTCCTGTGCGCTCAGCTCCAAACCCGCTGCGGTCATAGGCAATTCGGGCACCGCACCGCCGAGGCCGCCTAGGTAGATCTCGTTCTGGAAACCGATGAAGCCGCTGGTCACCACCGAGACGGTAGTCGGCGGCGCCGACTACCGCAGGCGGCTGGTCGGATTGCTCTTTTCCGCCCGCGCTTACCCCGCCGATCGTTGTGCGACACACCGGCCGAGGGCCCCGTGCGCGGCGGTCCGGACGGCGGGAGCACTATGACATTGTGCGTGCTATCAACCTGAACGGTTTCGGCGGCCCAGAGGTGATGCAGTGGTCCGCGGCCGCGGACCCGACGCCCGGGCACGGCGAAGTACTGATCGAGGTGGCTGCGGCCGGCGTCAATCGCGCCGACCAGATGCAGCGTCAAGGCCACTATCCACCCCCGGCGGGCGCCAGCGAAGTCCTCGGCCTGGAATGTTCCGGCGTCGTCGCCGAGCTAGGCGACGGCGTGCACGAGTGGCAGGTCGGCGACCGGGTATGCGCGCTGTTGTCCGGCGGCGGCTATGCCGAACGGGTCGCGGTCCCCGCGACCCAGGTGCTTCCGGTTCCGGACGGCCTCGATCTCGGCGCGGCCGCCGGGCTGCCCGAAGTAGCGGCCACCGTGTGGTCGAACCTGGTGATGACCGCGGGGCTGCACGCGAACCAGCTGGTATTGATCCACGGCGGCGGCAGCGGCATCGGCACGCACGCCATCCAGGTCGCCACGGCGCTGGGCGCGCGCGTCGCGGTGACCGCGGGAACGGTCGAGAAACTGACCCGTTGCGCGGAGCTCGGCGCGAGCGTACTGATCAACTACCGCGACGATGACTTCGTCGCCGCGGTGCGGGCCGAGCAGTCGGCCGCGGACGGCCCAGGCGCGGACATCATTCTGGACCTTATGGGCGCCAGCTACCTGGCGCGTAATGTCGAGGCGCTCGCCGCACACGGACAGCTAGTGGTGATCGGCATGCAGGGTGGCATCAGCGCGGAACTGAATCTAGGTGCGCTGCTGCGCAAATGGGGCACCATCCACGCGACCAACCTGCGCGCGAGGCCGTCGACCGGTGTGGGCGGCAAAGCGGAGATCATCACGGAGTTGACTCGGCATTTGTGGCCGTTGATCGCCGACGGCACGGTCGTACCGGTCATCGGCGCCGAACTGCCGATCGATCAGGCGGCCGAGGCACATCGGCTACTGAACTCCGGCGAGATATTCGGCAAGGTGATACTACGGGTGCAGGACCTGTGAGCGCCGGAAGTTCCGGCGGTCATTCCAACGCGACGAGCGCCCTGCTGAGCTGATCGATCTCGAACCTCGTGGTGTACGGCGCCAGGCCGACGGTCACCGCGCCGCCCTCGTCGTTGACGCCGAGCGCGTCCAGTAGCCGGCTGCCGCCGTGCACCCCGCTCAACGTGCCGATCCGATTGTCGGCCAGTTTGGCGGCGACCTTTTCCGCCTGCATGCCGGCGAGCGTGAAACTGACGGTGGGGATTCGAGTAGACGCGCGCCCGATCACGGTGATGTTCGGAATCTTGTCCAGCGCGTCCATCAGATACTCGAACAGTTGGTCGTGGTAGTCCTGCAGCGAGGTGATCGACATCTCCAACCGCTCGCGCCGGGTGCCGTGCGCCCGTTCGTCGAGGCCCGCGAGGAAGTCGATCGAGGTGGTCAGCCCGGCGAGCAGCGCGTACTGGTGCCCGCCTACCTCGAGCCGTTCGGCGCCCTTCGCATAAGGGTTCAACGACATCGAGGGAATCCGGTCCAAGAAGGCCGGGTCGCGGAAGACCAGCGCGCCGATCTGCGGGCCACCCCATGCCGGGGCGCTCAGCGCAACCACGTCGGCATTCAAATCCTCGATGTCGATCAGCGCGTAGGGTGCGGCTCCGAACGCATCGGCCACCAGCAGGCCGCCCACCTCGTGCACCCGGTCCGCGGCGACTCGGACGGCGGGAGCGGAGCCGACGATGGGCGAAGCCGCGGTCAGCGCCACCAGTCGAGCGGTGGGTCCGATCAATTCCTCGAACTGCCACGACGGCATCTCGCAGGTCTCGATCTCGACCTCCGCCCAGCGCACATGCGCGCCGTAGCGGTTGGCGATGCGCAGCCACGGCGCCACATTGGCCTCGTCGTCCAACCGGGACAGCACGATGCCGGTGCCGAGCCCGAGCCGCGAACTGAGTGATTCGGCGAGCCAGGCCAACAGGACCGCGCGGTCGGGGCCGAGCACGACGCCCGCCGGGTCACCGCCGACCAGGTCCGCCACCGCTTCACGAGCCGCGTCCAGGATCGCCGCGCTGCGCACGGCGGCGCCGTTGCGCCCGATATGTGAAAACGAAGACGTTCGGAAACCCGTTGATACGGCGCGAGATACCGCGTCCGGAACCAGCATGCCCAACTGCGGGTCGAGATGGATCCAGCCGTCGCCGAGGGACGGTATCAGGCCCCGAACCCTCGCGACGTCGTAAGTCATGTTGGCCACTCTAAGGGCAGCGGACGAGCCTGTGTAACCGCGTTGCCTTCTGCCTCGCAGCGGGAGCACAGTGACCTGGGACTCAGCATGGCAACCGACTTTCGACAAATCCGAACCACACGACCCGAACAGAATAGAACGCCTTCGCGTCGCCGCGGCGTGGACCGGGCAACCCCATTCCAGCCCGTCGCGCCGCGCGCACCGCCGAGGCCGGGGGCACCCGCTGAGCGCCTGCCGAGCGAACGCGACATGATAGGGATCATGACGCACTCGGATGAGGAACCGGACCACATCGTCGTTGTCGGACCGGACGGCAGACCGTTGGTTATCCCCGCGGAGGCCGGATCCGGAGCGCCCTTCACCGCGCAGGTGGTGACCGATGGCGACAAGAAGGACGACCCGGACATCGGTGACGATTCCGGCGAATCGCTCGCCGACATGGTCGAGCAGCCCGCGAAGGTCATGCGGATCGGCACCATGATCAAGCAGCTGCTCGAAGAAGTGCGCGCGGCTCCGCTCGACGACGCCAGCCGCAGTCGACTCAAGGAGATCCACAAGTCGTCGGTGCGCGAGCTGGAGCAGGGCCTCGCTCCCGAGTTGCGCGAAGAACTCGAGCGGCTGACCTTGCCGTTCACCGACGACACCGTCCCCACGGACGCCGAACTGCGGATCGCGCAGGCACAGTTGGTCGGCTGGCTGGAAGGCCTTTTCCACGGCATCCAGACCGCGCTGTTCGCACAGCAGATGGCGGCACGCGCGCAGCTCGAGCAGATGCGCCAGGGCGCGCTGCCCGCGGGCATCCACGCCGCCGACCCGCGCGGTGGGCATGGAAATCAGGTCACCGGCGGTTCCGGCCAATACCTCTGACCGGGCGACGGGATGTGCCACGCGGGTCCAGGCCGGCCGCAAGGGTAGTGTCGAGCACCGTGCCCGCCGCTGCCGCTCGCTCCGACTCGGTATCCGAACCGAGTGCGGTGCGTCCTGAAGAGAGCTCAGTTGGTTCCGATGACCAAGCACGTTCAGATGACAGCTCACCGCCGTCGACCGAGCGCACGGAGCGTTCCAGCGACGATTCGGCGGAGCAGGATCCGGTGAACGCGACAAACAGTGACGCGACGGAGAACACGGCCGCGGTCGAAGCGGACCCGGCGCCCGCCGGGAGCGAACGAGCCGGCGCCACTGCGGAGCCGATCGTGTCGGATTCCCAGACGTTCCGTCGCGCGTTCCGAGACTTCCGCAGCGGCTTCGCCCAGCGCGAGCTGTGGCTGTCGCTCGGCTGGCAGGACATCAAGCAGCGCTACCGACGCTCGGTGCTCGGCCCGTTCTGGATCACCATCGCCACCGGCCTGCAGGCCGCGGCGATGGGCGTGCTGTACGCGGCGCTGCTCGGCCAGCCGCTGCGGGAGTACCTGCCGTACGTCACGGTCGGTCTGATCATCTGGAACGTCATCAGCGCGAGCATCCTGGAGGGCTCGGAGGTCTTCATCGCCAACGAGGGGCTCATCAAACAGCTTCCTTCGGCGCTGAGCGTCCATATCTATCGGATGGTGTGGCGGCAGCTGCTGTTCTTCGCGCACAACATGGTCATCTATCTGGTGATGCTGGCGGCCTTCGGGGTCTGGCAGAACCTGCGCTGGTCGAGCCTGCTGGCGATTCCGGCGATCGCGCTGGTGTTCCTGAACTCCATGTGGGTGTCGATCGTGTTCGGCATTTTCAGCACCCGCTACCGCGATATCGCACCGATTCTCGGTAGCACCACACTGATGCTTTTCGTGCTGACCCCGGTCATGTGGACGACCAAGACCCTCGAGTCGCAGATCGGCACCGGCGACCGCGCCAAGCTGGCCGAACTGGTGCCGACCTTCCACTATCTCGAGATCGTCCGGGCGCCCCTACTCGGCGAACCGCAAGAGTTGCGGCACTGGTTGATCGTCGGCGGAATCACCATCGCGGGCTGGATCGTGGCGATCTTCGCCATGAAGCAGTACCGTTCGCGCGTGCCGTACTGGGTATAGGAGCGCCCCATGAGTCGTGTGAGTATCGAAACCCAGCAGGCGTGGGTGGAATTCCCGATCTTCGACGCCAAATCGCGCTCGTTGAAAAAGGCTTTTCTCGGCAAGGCGGGCGGCGCGATCGGGCGTAACCAGTCCGACGTCGTCGTGGTCGAGGCGCTGCGCGACATCACGCTGTCGCTGAAGGAAGGCGACCGGGTCGGCCTGGTCGGACATAACGGCGCGGGTAAGTCCACGCTGCTGCGGCTGCTTTCCGGCATCTACGAACCCTCGCGCGGCAGCGCGCGCATCCGCGGGCGGGTCGCGCCGGTGTTCGATCTCGGCGTCGGCATGGACCCGGAGATCTCCGGCTACGAGAACATCATCATCCGTGGCCTGTTCCTCGGGCAGACGCGTAAGCAGATGCTGTCGAAGATCGACGAAATCGCCGATTTCACCGAGCTGGGCGAGTATCTGTCCATGCCGCTGCGCACCTATTCCACCGGTATGCGGGTTCGCCTCGCGATGGGCGTGGTGACCTCGATCGATCCGGAGATCCTGCTGCTCGACGAAGGAATCGGCGCAGTCGACGCGGAATTCATGAAAAAGGCCAGACTCCGGCTGCAATCATTGGTGGCGCGCTCGGGCATCCTGGTTTTCGCCAGCCATTCCAACGAATTCCTTGCGCAACTGTGCGATTCGGCGCTGTGGATCGATCACGGCCAGATCCGTTTGCGTGGCGGGATCGAAGAAGTGGTGCGAGCCTATGAGGGTCCGGACGCGGGTAATCACGTCGCGACCGTGCTGCGTGAGATGGCAGTCGAACGGGCCGGCGGAACCGACCGAGAACTGGAGCGGAATCAGGCATGAGCGGTCAAGCTCGGAGGCGGCAGCGCAGCGTAATCACGGAGAGCTCCGCTCATGCCCGAGGCCACAGCATGAGCGGTCAAGCTCGCAGGCGGCAGCGCAGCATAACCACGGAGAGCTCCGCTCATACCCGAGAGGCCACGGCATGACTGAGCCGACCGGGCAGGACACCCCGCCCGATGCTGGGCCGCAGGCCCCGGTCGACGCGGCGCCGGAGAGTTCCGAGCCGACCCTGGCCTCGGCGGGCAGCGACAGCGGCCCGACCGCACCGGCCACCGCCGTGGCGGCGCCCAACACCGGGCCGGATGCCCGCATCGTGGCCGTCGTGGTCACGCACAAGCGCCGCGAACTGCTCGCCGAGTCGCTGAAAGTCCTTGCGTCCCAGTCACGGCCGGTGGACCACCTGATCGTGGTCGACAACGGCAACGAGTCGGAAGTCGCCGATCTGGTGCGCGACCAGCCGGTCGAGACCACCTACCTCGGTTCGGCGCACAACCTCGGCGGCGCGGGCGGGTTCGCGCTCGGCATGCTGCACGCGCTGAGCATCGGCGCGGACTGGGTCTGGCTCGCCGATGACGATGGCAGGCCCGAAGGCGCGGACGTGTTGTCCACCCTGCTGGACTGCGCCGACCGGCACGGGCTGGTCGAGGTCTCACCCGTGGTCTGCGACATCGACGAACCCGACCGCCTCGCGTTCCCGCTGCGCCGGGGCGTGGTCTGGCGGCGGCTGCGCTCCGAACTCGGCGACGAGGATTTGCTACCCGGGATTGCCTCGCTGTTCAACGGCGCGCTGGTCTCCGCGCAGGCCGTCGACGTGATCGGCGTCCCGGACCTGCGCCTGTTCGTGCGCGGCGACGAGGTCGAGGTGCATCGTCGCCTGGTCCGGTCCGGTCTCCCGTTCGGTACCTGCCTGCAGACCGCGTACCTGCATCCGAACGGCGCGGCCGAGTTCAAGCCGATCCTCGGCGGCCGGATGCACACGCAATACCCCGACGACCCGGTGAAGCGGTACTTCACCTACCGCAACCGCGGCTATCTGATGTCCCAGCCCGGCATGCGCAAACTCCTTCCCCAGGAATGGGTCCGCTTTTCCTGGTTCTTCCTGGTCACCCGCCGTGACCCGGCAGGCCTGCGCGAGTGGTTCCATCTGCGATCCCTGGGCCGCCACGAACAATTCGGCAAGCCCGACTGAACTCGGCGCTTCGCAACCCACGTCGCTGAGCACCCGGTGCGCGACCGAGCGAGCCGGGTAACAACGGTGGAAATTCGATTGCGCCGGAATCAGCAGGCGTGTCAGGGTGGGGACAGCTGCGAGAGAGGCAAGAAGGTGTGGTCCGTGATCAGAAACGTTCGGATTGTCGCGCCTCGGCGTGCTGCGTTCACGCACGCCGCCGCACAGAACATCTCCGCTCTCTCCGCTCGCTGAACCCTGGTCGGGTTCGGCGCCCGACGAAGGATTCCCATCATGGTCGACTACGACCGTCTCTTCCCCTACGGCTGGACCGAATCCGTCGCCGAGGAATACACCTCGTTGATCGAGGAAAGCTGTGTGCCCGCGCGAGTGATCCGCATGGACCGCGGCGAGTGTGATGTCGCCACACCCACCGGACTCGCCCGGGCCCGATGCCAACGCGCGGATTCCGCGGTGAGCGGACTGTGCACCGGCGACTGGGTGAGCATCGACGCCGAATCGACTGTCCAGCAACTGCTTCCGCGCCGCTCGGCGATCATGCGGTCGTCGGTGTCCGGCCGGTCACAGAGCCAGGTGCTCGCAGCCAACGTCGACACGGTACTGGTCTGCACCGCGGCCGACGGCGACATCGATTTCGCACGGATCGAACGTATGCTCACGCTCGCCTGGGAGAGCAACGCACAACCGATCGTGCTGCTCACCAAGGCGGACTCCGCGACCGACCTTCCGCTCGACGACGTCCGGACCGTGGCGCCGGGCGCGGCGACACTGGCGGTCAGTGCCGCCAGCGGCGCTGGACTCGATGCGCTGATCGCGCTGCTCGACGGCACGGTCGCACTGATCGGACCCTCCGGTGCGGGAAAGTCGACCCTCGCCAATGCCTTGCTCGGCGCGGAGGTGTTCGCCACCAACGCGGTCCGTGCAGCGGACAAGAAGGGCAGGCATACCACGGTGCATCGGGAGCTGCGCCCGCTGCCCGGCGGTGGCACCCTGATCGATACGCCAGGACTTCGCGGCATCGGGCTGTGGGATGCCTCCGTCGGGATCGAGAAGACCTTCAGCGATATCGAATCCCTTGCCGCACAGTGCCGGTTCACCGATTGCGCGCACGGCGATGAACCGAGCTGCGCGGTGCGGGAAGCGATCGAAAACGGTGCGCTGACCAGGCGCCGACTCGACAGTTACCACAAGCTGGCGCGGGAGAACGAGTGGGTCCAGGCGCGCACCGACAAGCGGTTACAGGCTGAACGCCAACGGGTCTGGCGGGACATCGCCAAACAGCAGCGCAGGATGTACCGGGAGCGGAACTCCCGGTACTGATTCCGCCGGGACACGGTAGGGTGCGGCTCGCATTGTTCGCTATCTGGGAGGGATAGATGAGTCACCCCGGCGGGTACCCGCCTCACGGCCAGCAGCACGGGCAATGGCCTGGGCAACCAACATACGGTCAGCAGCCGTCCGGCGGTCAGTACCCGCCGCAACCGCAGTTCGCGCCGACGCCCCCGGGGCAGCATCTGAGCCATCCGCATGTTGTCCAACCCACGGTCGGTCAGCCGCCCTATGGCCAGCCGGTGCCCCAATACGGCCAGCCCCAGCAATATGGCCAGCCCGCAACGCAATACGGCCAGCCGCCGCAGTACGGGTTGCCGCAGCAGTCGGCGCCACAGTTGGGCTACGGCCAACCCGCCGATCCACCGGGCATCACGATCGATGCCTCGTATTCGGGCTGGACCTTCCTGCTCGGGCTGACCAAGCCGAAGATCCTGGTCAACGGTCAACGCGTACCGAATACCCGCTGGGGCGCGAATCACATCCCGGTCGGCCCTGGTCAATACCACGTCCGGGTCACCACACCATGGCTGTTCGACATGGGCCCTGCCGCTGTGACGGTGCCGATGGCCGAGGGCCAGGCCACTCGGTTCTACTACAAGGCGCCCGTGGCGTTGTTCCTCAACGGCGCGATCGGCCCGGTGCCGCAGAAGGCGCCCGGCATGGTCGTCCTGTACATCATCTGGGCATTGGCCGGGCTGTCCATCCTGCTGAACATCCTGACGCTGACGACGATGTAGGCGAAAGGGCGCCGGAACCCCGGTGCCCTTTCGCCGGATGTCCTGGGCATACCGGACAGCGATGCCCGTTCGCACCGAGAACTACTGACCTCGCACCCGTATTCCGGTTGGATACGCCCGGAATACGGGTGACACCAGCGCTGGACCTCACGACTCCTGGCTGGTAACGCCTGGAGATCGGGAGATGCCGTACAGCCGCTCCCAGTTGGCCCTGCTGGTGAGTTCCGGCATGGCAGCGCGGTATTGGGCCTGCACGGTGGGCAATTCACGGCGCAGACGACGCAACACCCGGAAGGTACGGCGCAGCAGCTGACGCGCGCGGGCCTTGTCGCGCTTGCGCACCCGTACGCCGGACTGCGAGGCGTCGGTGACCACCACGTGGTCGAACAGCGAGACATGCCACCAGTAGGCATCTTCCCTGGTCACGCCGATGATTCCCGGCTGAGTCCGGCCGAACCACTGGGTCACGGCACGTTTGATCAGCACCAGCATCACCCGGCTGGGTTCCCCACCGGCACGGCGCAATTGGATATCGGCCGAACGCACCGGCGGCGTTGCGGCCGGATGCTTGATCGTCTCGGGATACTCGCCACGACTGGTCCGCGCCGCGGTCAGTGCCTCGATCCCACCGTCGCGCAACACCTTCGGTCCCTGCAAGAAGTCCTCGATGCCCTGCAGCGTGGTGTGCGCCAGCCCGTACTGCATGGCCACAAGATGCTCGGCCAGCTCACGAAACAGCTTGCGGGTGATTGCTTTCGCGTCCAGATCGGTGTGCAGCGAGCCCACGATCAGCGAGTTGCGCGTACTGAAGTAACGCGCCCAGTCGTCGTAGTCCTTCCAGTAGAAGTCCGCGTGCCACACCGCAGCATTGGGCAGTGTGACGGTGACGAAGCCGTTCTCCCGCGCACGGATGCCGTACTCCACGTCGTCCCACTGGAAGAAAATCGGGACCGGGAGACCGATCTTCGCGACGACCTCCGCCGGAATCAGACAGGTCCACCAGGCGTTGTAGCCCGCGTCGACGCGGCGTTCCTGGTTCTTCTTCAGCATGCTGGTGTTGCGCAGCGCCTTCGATACCTTCTGTCCGTGCCGCAGCCGCTGCAGATGCACCTCCTCGGCGCTGACATTGAGGTAATCGGGGTTGAGCAGGAAAAGCATCTGCGCGCCGACCAGGGTCGGCTCCACGGTCATGTTGGCGAAGGCATTGAGCCGCAGGACAGTTTCCGGCTCGCAGAGGATATCGTCGTCCATCAGAATGACGTCGGCGTGCTCGTTGACCGCGGACACCTCGTACAGACCCCGGGTGAAGCCGCCCGCGCCGCCGAGATTCGGTTGGCGGAGGTAGCGCAGCTTGTCGCCGAAGACCGGGACGACCTCCTGGTAGCGCGGCCTGTTCTCGACCAGATCGGTGCCTTGGTCGACGACGTACACCGCGTCGATGGCGGCGAGCACCGTCGGGTCGGACGACAGCGCGGCGACGGTCTCCGCGCAATCTTCGGCGCGGTTGAAAGTGCAGATGGCGATGGCGACCGGGCGCACACGCTCCGGCGCCACGGTGCTCCAGGTCAGCTCCGCGATGCCGAGTTCGCCGCCGACGGCGTCGAACTCCAGCCACAGCGCGCCGCCGTCGACGTATTGATCGAGCGGTGCGCTGAGCGTCAGCGGGCCGGCGCTGTTCACCTGCGCGGTGTCGATGATCCTGCGATGGCCCGCGATGTCGGAGGCGACCAATCGCACCCTTGCCTTCTTCGCGACGTCGAGCACCATGGTGGTCCGCACCTCGGTGACCGTGGTCCAACGCTGCCAGTAGCTCGCGGCGAACCGGCCGAAGTAGGTATTGGTGTGCGCGGTCGCGCCCTTGTCCAGTCTCAGCGTTTGGCGTTCCCGACGCGCGCCACCCTTGACGACGGCGTAGAGCTCATCGCTCACCTTCGCCGACGGACCGGTGAAGATGCCGCGCTGCAGCACCAACCGGTCCGGCGCCCGATGGTCGGCGCGCAGCGATGCGGGCGCGTCAACAGCCGTCGAGCGATCGTTTGTTTCGGTAACGGCTTGGGTAGCCGACTGATCCATGAAATCCTCGGAATTCTTTATTGTCTGGACGGGACAGATACGCCCCTGGATAACCGTTCACGGCGGGGGTGAGGATAGCAACCGGCCTGAGCACATGCTTGCTCTGGAATGGCGGCGTTCGGTCTTCGCACCATTGCTAGCCGTTCGCCCCAGCGCTGTCCGATGCGCCGTCTCTGGGCTTGCCCGCCCCGGTGAAGACGAAGGTGTCGTAGGCCCAATAGCGGAACACCACAGCCATGATCTGCCCGATGAGCGTGCCGGAGATGTTGTCCGACAGCGGGCTCGACAGATCGAGAACGTAACGCGAGAAACCGAGGCAGCCCAGTTGCAGGCCGATCGCGACAACGTTGAACACCGCGTACAACAAATATTCGCGCCCGGGATTGTCGGTCTGTTTGTGCGCGAAGGTCCACCACTTGTTGCCGAAGTAGGTGACCACCGTCGCCACGACGATCGCGATGATCTTGGCGGCCAGTGGGTAGTCGAAGAGCACACCTTCGCCACCCCAGAACACCAGGAGGTTATAAGTGCCCGCGTCGACGAGGAAACCGATCGCGCCGACCACCAGAAAGGCGCTGCCCTGCCGCAGCGCGGTGAGCACCTTCCGGAGGATCGAACCCGGCTGTTGCGTCGCGGACTCGCCTACGGGTGCGGTGGACTCACTGGTTGGCACCGACCGACGGTACCGCAGGCCGGTCGGACGGGCGTCGAGTCGGAATTTTGTCGGTCAGCACAGTGAGGTCGGCCACGCGCCTGCGGTGCGTTCCCTGTACCCTCCCCGTGTTCCCACATTCATCACTGATCGCGAGGATTGACCCGGGTGGACTCCACCGAGCTTCGTATCGCCGCCGTGATTCCGTGCCATAACGAAGAGGCTTCGGTCGCCAAGGTCGTCGCCGACCTACAGGCTGCCGTGCCGGGGATCGTCGTCTATGTCTACGACAATCTGAGTACGGACAAGACCGCCGAGCGGGCCCGCGAAGCCGGCGCCATCGTTCGGTTCGAGAACACCAAGGGCAAGGGCAATGTCGTGCGCCGCGCCTTCGCCGACATCGAGGCCGACGTGTACCTGATGGTCGACGGCGACGACACCTACGAGGCGTCGGCCGCGCCGCTGATGATCAAGACACTGCTGGACGGCCCCTACGACCATGTACTGGGCGTGCGCAGACAGGACGAAGGCGCATCGGCGTACCGGGCGGGCCACGAGACCGGTAACAAGGTGCTCAACGGCGTCGTCGGAAAGGTGTTCGGCGAGAACGTCGAAGACATGCTCTCCGGCTTCCGGGTGTTCTCCCGGCGATTCGTGAAGAGCTTCCCGGCGGTCTCCCGCGAGTTCGAAATCGAGACCGAGCTGACTGTCCACTCGCTGCATCTGCGCGTGCCGAGGACCGCGGTGCCGGTCGGCTTCCGTGATCGACCCGCGGGCAGCGAGAGCAAGCTGCGGACCTATCACGACGGGTTCAAGATCCTCGCCCTGATCATCGGGCTGGCCAGACATGAGCGACCGGTCGCATTCTACGGCCTGGTCGGCACGCTGAGTTGGCTGGTCTCGATCATTCTGACCATTCCGATCGTGGTCGAGTTCTACAACACCCACGAGGTGCCCCGGTTCCCGACCCTGTTCCTCGGCTTCACGCTGCTGTTGCTCGGCAGTCTGGCCTGGACGGCCGGCCTGATCCTCGACGGTATCCGCCGCTCGCGTCACGAGGCCGCGCGCCTCGTCTACCTGCGATACGCGGCGGTCAGCGCGGATGGCCTACCCGCGAATGACGACAACGGTGGTGACGCGCGCGGCGCTGGAGCCGGGCGTTGACGGCCTCAGCGGATCGGGCGGCCGCGCAGACCGAGGTACGCACGCCCCCGGACACCGCGCCACTGCCCACGGTGGACACCGCGCCACTGCCCGCCGCCGACCTCGACACAACCGGCGCGGTCGATGTGGACAAGCACCGCGAAGGCGCCCTGCGCAGGTCCGCGCACCAGGTCGCCACGCGTTTCGGCGCGGCGACGGTCGCCTTCACCGTGCTCGTCGCGATCTTCGGCGGGTTGTTCAGCGTCCTCACCCCGCCGTTCTGGGGCCATGACGAGATCACTCAGTTCGGCCGGGCCTACCAGGTCGCGCACGGCGGATTCGGTCCACAGCGAATTCACGACGACCGCGGCATCGCCTACGGCGGCGACGTTCCCTCCAGCATCACCGCGCTGATGGGCTACGCGCTGAAGGACTACACGACCAACCCGGACGAGCCGGACCCGATGGTGGACAACCCCGGCGGCTACGAGCGACTGGCGAACGCCGCGGTCTCCGACGCCACCGAACCGGTCTGGTTCACCAATACCGCCGCTTACTCCCCGGTCCCCTACATGCCCGCCGCGATCGGCATCCGGCTGTCCGAGTTGTTCGGACTCGACGTCGGCGGACTGGTCCTGCTGACCCGGCTCGCCGGGCTGCTGGCGTACCTCACGGTGGTCGGGTTCGGTCTGTTCGCGTTGCGCGCACACCGGGTGCAATGGCTGGCATTCACCATCGCGGTGCTACCGATCGCGGTGTTCCAGGCGGGCACGGTCACAGCCGACACCATGACCAACGCCTTGGCCATCCTGGTCTCCGCGCTGCTGGTGAAGGCGCTGTTCCTCGGCGAGCGGCTCGGCCGGGTAGAGGTCGCAGCGCTGCTTACCGCGACCATCCTGCTTCCGGTGAGCAAACCGACCTATGTGCTGCTCGCGCTGCTGATCGTGCTGGTTCCCGCCGACCGCTTCGGGTTCACCGGTCCGCGACGCTGGATCCCGCTCGGCTTCGCCGCCGCGGGTGCGCTCGTCTTCGCGCTCTGGATGAAGATCGCGGCGCCGACCGGCGACGGCATGGGTCTGATGCGGCCGTCGCACCAATGGCACTCGGTGCGCCCGGGTGACCAGCTCAGCGGCATTCTCGGCAACCCGCTGGAGTTCGTGCACGTGTTCGGCGAGAGCATCGCGCTGCGCGACCAGCGCTGGTTCAGCCAGTTCTTCGGCGAACTCGGCTTCGCCTACATCGACGTTCCCGCCGTCTCCATGTTGGCCTGCCTGCTCGCACTCGCGGTGAGCCTCGGTATCGCCGATCGGATGAACGCCGCCACTGCCGACTTCCGACGCACCCTGATCGTCGCGCTCACCGTGGCGGCCAGCGTGGCGATGATCTACGTGACGCTCTACATGTCGTTCACACCGGTCGGCTACTACATCATCGACGGCGTGCAGGGCCGCTACTTCGTGCCGCTGGCGATCATCGCGCTCGCGGTGGTGTTGCGCTGGATGCCACTGCGGCTCACCGATGTTGCGGGGAGGACCTCGAATACGGGTCCGGCCGGCACGGTGATCGTGGCCTCGACTGTCGCGCTCATTGCCGCTGCGGCGAAGTACTACAGCATCGTTTGGGGCTGACTCGCAACGGGATGCGCGCAGCGCGCGCTCGGGTCAGTCCCGAGCCGCGCTGATCGTCTGCTCGCCAGCCATGACATACGCGCGCTCGGTGCCTGCCTTGCCCGGGCGCCACCAGGATTCATTGTCCCGGTACCACCGGATCGTCGCCGCCAACCCGGCGCGGAAATCTGCATAGCGCGGTTCCCAACCGAGTTCGGTGCGCAGCAGCGACGCGTCGATCGCGTAGCGCTGATCATGGCCGGGTCGATCGGTGACATGGTCGAAGTCGTCCGGTTCCCGACCGAACGCCTGCAGGATCATCTGGACCACGGATTTGTTGTCCAGTTCGCCGTCCGCGCCGATCAGATAGGTCTGCCCGATCCGGCCGCGCTGCAGGATGTCCCACACGGCACGGTTGTGGTCGTCGACGTGGATCCAGTCACGCACCTGGTGTCCCGCGCCGTAGAGCCGGGGGCGGACCCCATCGATCAGGTTGGTGATCTGGCGCGGGATGAACTTCTCCACGTGCTGGTAGGGCCCGTAGTTGTTGCTGCAGTTGGAAATCGTGGCACGCACGCCGAACGACCTGGTCCACGCGCGCACCAGCAGATCGCTCGCGGCCTTGGTGGCCGAATAGGGACTCGACGGGTTGTACGGCGTGGTCTCCGTGAACGAGGGGGCCTCCGGCGTCAAGTCGCCGTACACCTCGTCGGTGGACACGTGGTGGTAGCGCACGTCGTGCCGGCGCACGGCCTGCAGCAGCGAATAGGTGCCGACGATATTGGTCTGCAGGAACGGCCACGGCTCGGCGAGGGAGTTGTCGTTGTGCGATTCGGCGGCGAAGTGCACCACTGCGTCGACGCCGCTGACCAGTTCGTCGACCAGGTCGAGGTCGGCGATGTCGCCGTGCACGAAATCGATCCGGTCGGTGACCGGATCCAGGGAAGCCCGGTTCCCGGCATAGGTCAACGCGTCGAGGACGGTGACAGTCGTGTCGGGATGGTCGGACACGGTCTGCTGGACGAAGTTCGCGCCGATGAATCCGGCGCCGCCGGTGACGAGCAATCGCACGACCACGACTCTACGTGCCGATCGGTCGTGCCGACGACGAACTCGGTCGACGGTGTCGCGGGCATCGAACCGGGTCACAAACTGTGACCTTTGCCTCATACGCTTCTCGAGAATTCGGACAACCGGTTTGGTTTCATAGTGAAACACCCCGGTCAGCGCATGCTTTTTCGTACCCCGCCATGCCACGGGTCTCGATGGTGAACAAAATTTGAATAAACCGTCACAACGGGTTCACCACGCGTTTGCTGGTCTAGATTTTGCTCTGCTAGTCCCCCCGAACGCTTCACATCGAGGTTCCAACAAAATGCAGATGAGGAAATTTGCCGCGACGTCGGCGCTGGTGATTGCCGCCCTAGGCATCACCGCGGGCACCGTGAACGCCGCACCGGCCACCGAGGCCGACAACAACGCGGTGAACTTCACCGCCCAGACCGTCGATTCGAAGTCCATCATCACGACCGATGCCGGTTCCATGGTCGTCGAGGATGGCACTTTCAAGATCAAGGCCGCCAACGGCGACGTGCTTGCCGGCGCGCCACTGACCTTCCGGTTGGACGACTTCGAGTTCCCGATCGCTGCCGAGATCGCGGACCACACCGCCACCCTGACCCCGCAGTTCGACTTGGAGCACGCGTCTTACAAGCCGGTCGCCCTTCCATACGAGAACCAGGCGCCGTGGAAGACCGAGTACGACCGTGAACAGGCGGCGTGGAACCGCATGAAGGACACCATCTCGACCGGCGCCACCCTCGCCACCCTGATCGGTGGCCTCGGCGGCGCGGCCGTCGGCTGCGTCCTCGGTGGCATCGCCGGTGCGACCGTCGCGGCGGCGACCATCATCGGCCTGTTCGGCGCCTTCCTCCCGAGCGCGGTCATCGGCTGCTTCGGCGGCATCATCGCGGTCGGCGCCCTCGGCACCGTCGCGGGCCAGCTGCTGATCACCGCTCCGGTCGCGATCGGTGCGGCGATCCAGTACTTCACCACGATCAACCAGCCGTTCGTCGCGCCGAAGTAAAACGCACAACTGAATTCGCAACAGAAACAGTTGGGAGACCCCGTCCGCACAACAGCGGGCGGGGTTTCTTTTCTCGCCTCCACGGCCGTTTGCTGGAAAACGGTTGCAGTCCATGAATCAGCTGCCGACTATTCGAATTCGAAAATCATTCGCGGCCGACCCGACTCCCCGACACCGCACTACCGGTATCCGCGATCCGCATGGCCTGGCGCCGATTCCGCGATCGAACGGCTCCGCACAGACGCGAGCCCCGTCCCGGCTGCCGCGGGGCGGGGCTCGCCTGGGCAGACGCAGACACCTCACCTCACGCGGTCTGCGCCTGCTGGCCCTCTGCTATCCGGGCACGCACGAACCGCGACACCCGTGCCAGTGCCGCCCTGCTCTCCGGCAGGTTCGGCGCGATGCTCATGAAGGCGTGCACCTGACCACGCCACAGTTCCAGCGAATTCGGCACACCCGCCGCGGTGAGCCGCTGCGTCATCAGTTCGCAGTCGAACCGCAGCACCTCATCCTCAGCGGCGATCAGCAGCACTGGTGGAAGCGCGGAAAGTACCGCGTTCACCGGGGAGAGCCGCGGGTCGAGCATCCCATCCGTCTCGGCGCCGATGCGCACCACCGCCTCCAACGCCGACAACGATATGTACGGATCACGCGTGACGTTCAGGTAGTTCCGCTTCGCCGCGTAGTCCAGGTCGAGCAGCGGGCTCAGTCCGACCAGCCCGCCTGGAGCGGGCAGGCCGGACTCGAGCGCGCACAGTGCCGTCGCGAAGGCCAGGTATCCGCCGGCGGAGTCGCCCGCGAAGACGATCCGCGCCGGGTCCGCGCCGTGGCGCAGCAGCCAGCGGTAGGCGGTCAGGCAGTCTTGCACCGACTGGGCGATGCTTCGGTCCGGCAGCTGGCGGTATTCGACGTTGATCACCGGAAGCCCGGTGCGACGAGCCAGGCTCGCCGCGACCGGCCGGTGGCTGCGGGTACTGCAGATCGCGAAACCACCGCCGTGCAGGTACAGCACAGCACCGTGCCGCACCGCGCGCGCGGCGCCGGCCGGACGAATGATCTCCAGATGGAAACCGTTGAGTGTCACCTGCTCCCGGTCGATCCCGCGCGGCATGGGACGCAGCCCCGCCAATCCGTGCACCGCCGCGGCGCCGATCGGAATGGTCGCCCTGGTTACCGGGACCGTCCGCAGCACCGGCCGAACCACCCCCAGGCAGGCCGCCAGCAGCAGGCGCGATTGCGCACTCGGTCCCGCTGGATTCATGACAATGCCGGGTTCACCGACTTCCGTCGCTGACATCGCGCACCTACCTCACAACTGGTGCGCCGAGTCACGACCGGACCGGGCTGCCGGGCGAGCTGTCGGCGCTGACAACTCGTGGTGTCGTTTCCGAACACCAGGCATGACGTGATCTATGCACCAGAATCACCCTTTCGGTACCGAAGCTAAACGTCCGTAATCAAATCGAGGACTTCTCGGAACCTCACCGAATCCCGGCGCGGCGAGACTGGCACACTTCAAGGCATGCGCGGAATCATCTTGGCTGGCGGCACCGGCACCCGGCTGCACCCGATCACGCGCGGGGTGAGCAAGCAACTGGTCCCGGTCTACGACAAGCCCATGGTTTACTACCCCCTCTCCACGCTCATGCTCGCGGGGATCGAGGACATTCTGGTGATCACCACTCCGGAGGATGCCGACGCCTTCGCGCGGCTGCTCGGCGACGGGTCCCAGTTCGGTCTGTCCATCAGCTATGTGGTCCAGCCCGAGCCGGACGGCCTTGCCAGGGCCTTCGTCCTCGGCGCCGACCACATCGGCACCGACTGCGCCGCGCTCGTGCTCGGCGACAACATCTTTCACGGCCCCGGCCTCGGTACCAGCCTCAACCGCTTCGACAAGATCGACGGCGGTGCGGTCTTCGCGTACTGGGTGTCGGACCCGACGGCATACGGCGTCGTGGAGTTCACCGAGGGCCGGGCGGTGTCCATCGAGGAGAAGCCGAAAACGCCGCGCTCGAACTACGCCATCCCCGGGCTGTACTTCTACGACAACGACGTGGTGGAGATCGCCCGCTCACTACGCCCCTCGGCACGCGGCGAGTACGAAATCACCGACATCAATCGCACCTACCTGGAACAGGATCGGCTGCAGGTGGACGTGCTTGCCCGCGGTACCGCCTGGCTGGACACCGGAACCTTCGATTCGCTGCTGGACGCGGCCAATTACGTGCGCACCATCGAAGAGCGGCAGGGCCTCAAGATCGGTGTCCCCGAGGAGGCCGCCTGGCGGATGGGCTTCATCGACGACGACCGACTCCGCGCGCTCGCCGAACCGATGGTCCGGTCCGGCTACGGCAGCTACCTGCTCGGATTGCTCGACCGCGGACGGGATTGGTGAGCATGGAGTTCCGCGAACTCGCGGTGCCCGGCGCCTGGGTGATCACCCCGCGCCAACATGGCGACGACCGCGGCATGTTCCTGGAAGGTTTCAAAGCCTCCGAGTTCGAGAAGGCGACCGGCCGGCCGTTCGACCTGAAGCAGGTGAATTGCTCGGTGTCGGCGGCGGGAGTGCTGCGCGGCATCCACTACACCGAGGATCCGCCGGGTCAGGCGAAATACGTGAGCTGCGTGCGCGGCGCGTTCCTCGACGTGGTCGTCGACCTGCGCCCCGGCTCACCGACCTACGGCCGCTGGGACAGCGTGCTGCTCGACGACGTCGACCGGCGCTCGGTGTTCCTGTCCGAGGGACTCGGCCACGCAATCCTGTCGCTGGAGGACCGGTCGACGGTCACCTATCTGTGCTCGCTCGAGTATCAGCCCGAGTTCGACCGCGACATCGACGCCTTCGACCCCACCCTGGGGATCGAGTGGCCGGAGGTGGGCCGCGACGGCAGCAAACTCACCTTCATCCGCTCTGCCAAGGACACCGTCGCCCCGCCGTTCTCCTGATGCGACGGGCGCCATCACCCCGGTCGGGATGATGACGCCCGGTTTCGCGACTCCGCCGGGTCAGCCGACCAGTTCCAACTCCCGCTCCTGCAGGTCGACCGCCCGCTCCTGCCTGCGGTACTTCGGTACAAAGGCGAGCAACGCGACGAGCGCGCCGACAATGGCGACGCCTGCGGCGAACGCCAGACCAGGACGGTAGGTTTCGAGCATCCCGGCCGCGGAGATATCGGCGTGCGCCCCGGAAGCGATGATCGCCGTGGTCACCGCGAGCACGACGGCCGCCCCGACTTGCATGGAGGTCTGCAGCACGCCTGCCGCCAGCCCCTGCTCGTCGTCATCGATGCCGTTGGTGGCCTGGATGTTGATGGCGGGGAAACCGACCCAGCCGATACCGATCAGCAGCACCGCGGGCAGCAGCATCGTCAGGTAGGACGGCGCGGTATCCAGCCGCAGGAACAGCAGGTAGCCGACAGCCATGACGACCATGGTGACCGCGATGATCGGCCCGGTGCCGAACCGGTCCACCAGCTTGTCGGAGAAGAACGCCGACCCCACGACCAGCAGTCCGACCGGCAGCAGCGCCATCGCCAGTTTCAACGGCGACCAGCCGAGGGTGTCCTGCAGGTACAGGGTGACGATGAATTGCCAGCTGAAATAGGAGCCCGCCACCGCGACGATCGCGAGACTGGCGCGCACCAACGAGGTTTTCCGCAGGATGCCCAGGCGCACCAGCGGATACCGCACGCGCTTCTCCACGGCGACGAACCCGGCGAACAGCGCCACGACCGCGACGAACGAGCCGATGGTGCGCAGCGAGGCCCAGCCCGCCTCCGGTGCGGAGACCACGGTGTAGACCAGCAGCAGCATCGCCGCGGTGGACAGCAGTGCACCGAGGAGGTCGTGTCCGCCTTCTTCGGCGGGCTTGTCCTTCGGCACCAGTACGTAGGCGGCGGCCAAGGCGGCGAGCGCGATCGGCACCGGAAGCAGGAACGTCCACCGCCAACCGACACCGGTCATCAAACCGCCGAACAGCAGACCAGAGGAGTAACCACCGGCACCGAACACGGTGTAGATGGACAGCGCCTTGTTCCTGGCGGGCCCTTCGGCGAAGTTGGTCGTGATGATGGACAAGCCGGTCGGTGCGGTGAACGCGGCGGCGAGGCCCTTGACGAAACGGGTGAGAATCAGCAACGGACCCGAGCTGACCAGGCCACCTGCCAGCGAGGCGATCGCGAAGACCGCGAGCGCGATCAGGAAGACCTTGCGACGGCCGAGCAGGTCGGCGGTGCGGCCGCCGAGTAGCAGCAAACCGCCGTAACCGAGGATGTAGCCGCTCACCAGCCACTGCAGGGTAGCGGTCGACAGATCGAGTTCCGTACCGATGGACGGTAGCGCGACACCGATCATCGACACGTCGAGACCGTCGAGGAACAGCACGATGCACAGCGTGATCAGCATGCCCCAGAGCCGGGTTGACCATGTGGTCGGATCGGGCGCATGAGCGGCCGAGAGCCTTGCTGGTGAAGTCATGGGCGGTACATTACATGCGTGCGCATTAAATGCCAACACATCTAATGCGGTTGCATATAACATGATGGAGCACTACTATCGGGCCATGTCGAAGCCGTCGACCATGGACCCAGCCCGGCGCACCGTCGCGCCGACCGGGCTGGTAGGGGAGTGGCGTGAGCTGCTCGACCGACACGCGACGGTGAGTTGCGCACTCGAGAAAGCGCTCCAGGGACAGCATCGAATCGGGCTCAGCGAGTTCGAGACGCTCGACCGGCTGATCGATGCCAACTGCGGCGACTACCGCATGAGTGACCTGGCCAATGACATCTATCTGAGCCAGAGCGCACTGTCGCGGGCCGTCGCCCGGCTGGAGCGTGATGGCCTGGTACGGCGCACCATGTGCGCCGATGACCGCCGCGCCGTGTTCGTCTGCCTGACCGACAAGGGCCGCGAGGTCTACGAACAGGCTCTGCCGACCCACCGCGCCGTGCTGAACGACACCTGGGAGTCGGCGGGGCCATCCCAGTGCCAGCCTTAGCTTCGGCACGGTAGCGACGGCTGCCGGAGTGTCATGGCGCGCCCCGGCCGCGCTCTCGGCCCGTCCCGAGCCGTGCGGCCATCCTTCCCGACATCCACGGCGGATCGCCGAACCGCATTGTTTTACAGCAAAACTGACCAGGTCATGGCGCGTGGCCCAATCAGCCATCACGCAGGGGTCGAGCTTTGTCCGCTCGGGCCGCCATTTCGCGAGTCAACTGCGTCGCCCACGCTTGCTGAGGCGCCAGAACCGCACCGCTCGAACGTCTTCGAAGAGCTGACCGACCGCCTCGGCCACGTGATCCACCGTGATTCGGCGCCGTACTTCTGCGCGTTCGGCGCCGCATTTCCCGGGGGCACGGCTATGCCTTCGAATTCCTCGCCCATGCCGAATTCCGCCCGATTCGCGCCGGCCCCTATCCAGCCGTAAAACGCCCGTGGCCAGGAAGTTCTCGCTGCCGCGCGATGGACGACAGCATCCACAGCGGTCTCCCAGCATCGACACAGCGCGCGATGAGGTCGAAGACCGAAAGTAGCCGCGTGGCAACAACTGCGAGCGGCCTGCGGAGCCCGACCGCACACGGTCAACCCACGCTCGAAAATGAGACGTAGGCGACACTCCGGAAATTGTTTCGAAGATCGCGTAACGCTGCCGACGTCCTCCGCCGATACGACCCATGAATGCAGGACCAGATCCACCCCGGGGAATGGAGAAGACAGTGCGCACGACGTTTCCGACTTCCGTCTCGGCGGCCGACATGACCGCCGCTGCGCAGGACTACGCCCAGCGCGGATGGACGGTTGCCGAAACGGCCAACGGTCTCAGCCTGATCACCGATGCGGACGTGTCCGGCATCGAGGTCACCGGCGAGCTGGCCGGCGAGGTCCGCCGCTTCTTGCGGGCGAACAACCTCTCCGGTCCGGTGATCGAGATCCCGGGCGCCGAGCGTCGTGAGATCCACCTGGTCACTGGTGTCCAGAAGGCCGCGATGGCGCTCGCGGCGCTGCGCGAGGCAGGCGCCACCGTGTACACCGACGGCGCGGGTATCCCGCTGCCGCCCACCCAACTCTCGGCCGGTTCGGCCTGCTGGGGCGTATCGCCCGCCGAGGCCCGCTGGGTGCCGCCGGTGGTCGCGATCAGCGCCGCCGTGCGGGCCGCGACCACGTCGCACCAGGCGAAGCTGACCATCGCCTGCTGAACCGCGCATGCCCCTGACCGGGCGCACCCGCTGAACACAAGCCGGGGCCGCGGATCGGGTGCCCGCGCTATTCGGGTCGGCCGTCATCGGGCCGAGCGAAGGCGAACAGCGTCCGACCAGACTGTCGACGACCGGTTTCCATGCCTGCGCCGCCGATCCCACCCTGGTAACGCAGTCGGTGTCCATCGTTCGGCGTTGTCGATATCGGTTCGTTCCTCTTTTCAGTTCCACCATGAGGGGCCCAAGATGGGGTATGGCCCCGATCACGGACTCGCGCACGCTGCTGCGGACCTGCCCGCTCTGCGAGGCGGTCTGCGGACTCGAACTCACCCTGGACCCCGACGACCACGTGACCGCGGTCCGCGGCGACCGGCAGGATCCCTTCAGTAGCGGGTTCCTCTGCCCCAAGGGAGCCAGCTTCGGCCACCTCGACGAGGACCCGGACCGGATCACCGAACCGCTGATCCGTGACCGTGCCGCCGACACCTGGCGCACCGCGTCCTGGACCGAGGCCTTCGACCTCATCGCCGAGCGCTTCCCCGCGATCGTGGCCGAACACGGAAACCAGGCCGCCGGCGTGTATCTGGGCAATCCGAACGCGCACACTGTGGCGGGCACCCTGTATGTGCCGATTCTGCTGCGCGCGCTGGGCACCAGGAACATCTACTCGGCAAGCACGGCCGACCAGATGCCCAAGCAGGTTGCCAGCGGGCTGATGTTCGGCGATCCCTTGACCGTGCCGGTGCCCGACCTGGACCGCACCGACTATCTGCTGATGCTCGGCGCGAACCCGCTGGAATCCAATGGCTCACTGTGCACCGCACCCGACTTTCCCGGCCGGCTGAAGGCACTGCGGCGCAGGGGCGGCCGCTTCGTCGTGGTCGATCCACGGGTAACGCGCACCGCGAAGCTGGCCGACGAGCACCTGTTCATCCGGCCGGGCAGCGACGCGTACCTGCTGTTCGGCATCGTGCATACGCTGTTCGCCGAAAACTTGGCCGACGTCCGGGTCGAGGCCACGGGAGTCGACGAACTACGAACGGCCGCAGCGGCATTCGATCCGGTCACGGTGGCGACCCGCACCGGAGTGCCCGCACCGACGATCATCCGACTCGCCCGTGAGCTGGCCGCCGCGCCGACCGCGGCCGTCTACGCCCGGATCGGCACCTGCACGGTGGAATTCGGGACGATCACCCAGTGGCTCGTCGAGGCGATCAACACGCTGACCGGAAATCTCGACACCCCCGGCGGCGCCATGTTCGCCACCGCGGCGGCGGGTGGTATCGCACGCAGCAAGCCGTTCCGCACCGGGCGCTGGACCAGCAGGGTCCGTGAACTGCCGGAGGCCATGGGTGAACTGCCGGTGGCCACGCTGGCCGAGGAGATCACCACGCCAGGCGCTGGACAGATCCGCGCGCTGGTGACAATAGCCGGGAACCCGGTGCTGTCCGCACCGAGCGGGCCGCGTTTGGACACCGCGTTCGCTCAGCTCGACTTCATGGTCAGCGTTGACCGGTATCTGAACGAAACCACCAGGCACGCCGACGTGATCCTGCCGCCGCCGCGCCCGACCCAGTCACCGCACTACGACTTCGCGCTGCTGCACTTCGCGGTGCGCAACTACACGCGCTATTCGCGCCCGCTGGTGCCCTTGGGCGACCGGCCATCGGAATCCGCGATCCTCACCCGGCTCGCCGCGGCGCTGACCGGCAGAGCGCACGACGGCTCCGACGGCGTCGACCCGCTCACCGCGGCAGATGAACTCGTCATCGCGGGCACCCTACACAAAGCCGGGTTCGCGAATCGGCGCGCTGAGCTCAACGGCGAGAACAGCACCGAGCGGCGCATCGATCTGATGCTGCGGCTCGGCCCGTACGGCGAGTGGAACGGCGGGACGCTGAATCTGCAAGTACTGCTGGACAACCCGCACGGCATCGACCTCGGTCCGTTACAGCCGCGCCTGCCCGGCGTCTTACGGACGGCGACCGAACAGGTGGACCTGGCACCGGAGCCGCTCCTGGCGGACGTCGCGCGGATGCGGGCGAGGCTCGCCGACGCGGCGCCGGAGATCGTGTTGATCGGGCGGCGCCAGTTGCGGTCCAACAACAGTTGGATGCACAACATCGCATCGCTGGTCGGCGGTTCCAATCGCTGCACTCTGCACATCAACCCGGCCGATGTGGCACGGCTCGGACTGGGCGACCAGGCGGTGGTGAAGTCCGCGGCGGGAACGCTGACGGTTCCGCTGGAGCCGACCGAGACGATCATGCCCGGCGTGGTCAGCCTGCCGCATGGCTGGGGTCACACCGACAGCGCGCAGAACGTCGCCCGCGCGCACGCCGGAGTCAACGCCAACGTGCTCACCGACGACTCAGTGGTCGACGTACCCTCGGGAAACGCCGTGTTCAACGGGGTACCGGTCACCCTGATCCGGGTCTGAGACCGGTCGTTCCCCGCTCGAGTGGCTCGACCGACCGGAAAACAGTTCCAGCCCGGCCGGCTACCTCTACATCCGAACCCGCTCCGTCACCCGAATCAGCTCCGTCCACGGCGCCCGTTGGTCCGGCGAGTCGTCCTTCGCCGCCGGGAGGTGCGCGCCGATCCTGCGCTCAGTCAACTAAATTACCGCAGGTCAGACGAGTGGCTGCGGCTAACGCAGATGATCGAGGATGTAGCGCCGCAACGAGGCGGTGGCCCTGCTCTCGGTGCGGGCGGTGGACCAGGCCAACACGATAGGGCGGGATGCGGGCGGATTGCCGATCGGGATTTCGATCGAGTCGGTCGCGTCCGGCGCGGCGGCTAGGATGCACACCCCGAATCCGGCGGCGGCGAGGCCGCGTAACGTGGCGGCGTCCGTACTTTCGAACACGATGTGCGGGTTGAACCCGGCGAGAGCGCAGAGCTGTTCGGTCATGGCCCGTAGGCCGTATCCGCGCGGCAGGGCGAGGAAGTTGTCCGAAGCGACCTCGGTAAGCGCTACCTGGCTACGCGTGGCCAGCGGGTGCTCGGGCGGAACGACGAGCACAAGCGGCTCGGTGCCCAACTGCGCAGTGGCGAACTCCGGGGCATCCGGCGCGGGCGAGGTCAGGCATAGATCGATGGTGCCCTCGCGCAATGCATCGATCAGGAACTCGGATCCTCCTTGATGGAGGGTGATCTTTACATCAGAGTGGCTGCCACGGTAAGCGCGCAGAATTTCCGGCACCATGCGAGACCCCAGGTTATTGAGGAATCCGAGGGCTACCACGCCCCCGTCGGTATCCAGGTTCTCGGCGATATCTGCGCTGGCCCGCTCGAGCCCCTCCGAGCATCGTTGCAGCGCATGGTGGAGAGATCGCCCGTGGCGGGTCAATCGGACAGACCGGCCGGCGCGGGTGATCAAGGGCAGCCCGAGCTGGCGTTCCCATCGGACCAGCGCACGGCTGAGGCTGGACTGAGCGACTCCCAGTTCCGCTGCGGCGTGTGTCAGGTTTTCGTGACGGGCGATCGCGAGGAATTGAACCAGCGGCGCGGCGAAAACGTCCGCGAGGTGGGGCTTGGTGCGGCGGGGGCCAGTCATCTGCTCATTATGCGCATTCGCATCGATAGCTCGCCAAATCGCATTGGACGCATCAGTCGGACGCTGACATGCTCGCAGCTGTGTTCATCAATGCGCGATGCGGTCGCGAGCATTCGATACCGACGAACGAACTCGGCGTCACCAGACTGCGGCACATCACCGCCGAGTACCCGGTAGCCGCCTCGGGCCCGGTCGGCGCCGGAGCGGCCGGCCCGATGCCGGCTCTGATCCGATGACATGGGGGCATGCGGCGATCATTCTGATCGCCGGGATCTGGGCCGGCGCCATCAACTCGGTGGTCGGTTCCGGCACGCTGGTGACGTTCCCGGTGCTGGTGGCGCTCGGCTATTCGCCGCTGACCGCGACCACTTCGAACGCGATCGGGGTGGCGCCGGGCTCGATCAGCGGCGCGATCGGGTACCGCAAGGTACTGACGGGGTTCTGGCCGCAGGTGGCCCGGCTCTCGGTAGCCTCGTTCCTGGGTGCGATCTGCGGCGCGATCCTGCTGCTGTCACTGCCGAAGGACGCGTTCGAGTCGATAGTTCCGGCACTCGTCGGCCTCGCTGTCGTGCTGGTGATCATCCAACCCAAGGTCTCCCGTTGGATCGCGAAACGCCGCGAGGTCGCGGGCGTAGCGGACCCAGACCACGACGGGATCCCCGCGCTGCTGCTGTTCTTCACGTTCCTGATCGGTATCTACGGCGGGTATTTCACCGCCGCGCAGGGCGTGTTGCTCATGGCGGTGATGGGTATGACGCTGTCCGAGCCGTTGCAACGGCTCAACGGTGCGCGAAACGTCCTGTCCGCCATCGTGAACGTCGTCGCGGGCACGATTTACGCTGTCGTCGCGCCGATCAGTTGGCCTGTTGTCGCCATTCTCGCGGTCGGCTCGACCCTCGGCGGGCAGATCGGCGCGAAGATCGGACTCGAGTTGAAGCCCGCCGTGCTGCGCGGGGTGATCGTCGTGGTTGGTGTCGGCGCAATGGTTCACCTGATCATGGCCCCGAACTGAGGCCCGTACCCCGGGCCGCGAAGTAGGCTCCGCTACGGGAATAGGCCCGACTATCAGCCGTTGTGACCGCAAGGATCGGAGAGCACGGTGCCCCACTTGACGTATGACAAGGAGATCACCGGCCTTGTGGTGATCGACCCTTACAACGATTTCATTTCCGAGGGCGGCAAGCTATGGAATCGTCTGAAAGGCGTTGCCGAGGCCAACCAGTGTATCCCGCATATGCTGCAAGTCCTCGAAGCTGCCCGACATGCAGACATCCGTGTTTTTTATGCGCTGCATCATCGATATCGCCCCGGCGACTACGAGACCTGGAAGTACATCGCGCCGATTCAGAAGGCAGCGTGGTCGAACAAGACTTTTGAATACGGCACCTGGGGCGGCGAGATCCGCCGCGAGTTCGAACCCCGACCAGGCGATATCGTGGCCCTGGAACACTGGGGCTCCAGTGGTTTCGCCAATACGGATCTGGATTTGCAGCTCAAGAGGCACGGCATCCATCAGCTCATAGTGACAGGACTCATCGCACACACCTGTGTGGAGGCGACTGTTCGATATGCCGCTGAACTGGGCTACCAGCTCACGATGGTGACAGACGCGACCGCCGACTACTCGGAAACCGAGATGCACGCCGCACTGGAAGTAAATATCCCGAACTACGCCACTGCCATGGTGACCACCAAACAAATTGTCGCCTCGATTTCCGAACTCCGAACCGACAGTATTCGCAGAAGAGGATGACACATCAGCCGCGACATCCTTCACCAACCGCCGAACCATCTCCCGCCAACTGTCGGCGAGCGTAGTCAAAATGCCGGCAACCCCAGCACCGGTCAACCACCATTTGACTGTCGTCGACGGCTCTCGACGGTTATGGGCAGCATCTGCGGGTTCCCGCGAGTGACCGGACGGTGGCTACGGCGAACTCTAGGTAAGCGACGGGGTAGGCGTCAGGGGATCGCTGGGGAGACGCCGATCTTGAAGATCACAGCGCGCTGGACGATGAAGTTGATCACCGTCGCGGTGCCCTGGGCGACGACGAAGGCCAGCGGTTGACGCCACCAGACCTCGTCGAAGGCGTGGTAGAGCGCGGAGTTGATGCCGACCTGCACCGCGAAGGTGAGCGCGTAGAGCGCGACCACCGCGAAGAAACGGATCCGGCTGGGCGGGGCTTGGAAGGTCCAGCGGCGGTTGATCAGGTAGGCGGTGGTGGTGCCCGCGACGAAGCTGATCGACTTCGCGATGCTGACCGGAAGGCCGACCAGGTTCAACAGCAGACTGTAGAGCCCGTAGTCGACGACGGCAGACAACCCACCGGTGACAGTGAACCGGACGATCTGCGTCTTGAGATCGACATCGGTGCCACCGGGCTCGTCGACCAACGGCAGTTCGGCCGGAAGCGGCAGGTGGGGTTCGGCTTGCACGCCGACGAGCGTAGCGCCGACCGGGGCCGACACGTAGATCCGGTGCTGAACCGACGCGTACGTCCCTACCTCCGCGCCCGCCGACGACGACCGGATGCCGCGTTATACCTGTAGCCTCTATGCCGATGTCCACGAAAGCTCCGACCGCCACCACGACAACCGGGAACGACAGCGGCGCCGTCGTCACAAAGGACGGCCCCGCCGCGGTGAACGCGTTCGCACTTCCGACGCGCACCCGAACGTTGACCGGGTGGGGTCGCACCGCACCGACCTCCTCCGAAGTGCTCTCGACCAGCGATCCCGAACTGATCGCCAAGGCTGTCGCCATGGTCGCCGAGGACAATGACAGCAAGCCCGCCCACCTACGCCGCGGTGTGATCGCGCGCGGCCTCGGGCGCTCCTACGGCGACCACGCGCAGAACGCGGGCGGCCTGGTCGTCGACATGACCGCGCTACACAACATCCATCGGATCGACCGCGACACCAGGATCGTCGATGTCGATGGCGGCGTCAGCCTCGACCAGCTCATGAAGGCCGCGCTACCGTTCGGCCTCTGGGTGCCGGTGCTCCCCGGCACCCGCCAGGTGACCATCGGCGGGGCCATCGCCTCCGATATCCACGGCAAGAACCACCACAGCGAGGGAAGCTTCGGCAACCACGTCCGCTCGATCGATCTGCTCACCGCTGACGGGCAGGTGCAGCACCTCACACCGAAGCGCAACGCCAAACTGTTCTGGGCGACCGTCGGCGGCAACGGCCTCACCGGCATCATCCTGCGCGCGACCATCGAGATGGCGCCGACCGAGACGGCCTACTTCCTCAACGACGGCGTGAAGACCGCGACCCTCGACGAGACCATTGCCGCGCACAGCGACGGCAGCGAGGCCGACTACACCTACTCGAGCGCGTGGTTCGACGTGATCAGTCCGCTGCCCAAACTGGGCAGGGCCACCATCACCCGCGGCCGGCTGGCCAAGGTCGACGAGCTTCCCAAGCGGCTGCAGAGCAAGCCGCTGAAGTTCGACGCCCCGCAGCTGATGACGGTTCCGGACATCTTCCCGAACTGGACGATGAACAAGCTGACGTTGATGTCCATCGGCGAGGCGTACTACCGGATGGGCGGCAACTACACCGGCAAGGTGCAGAACCTGACGCAGTTCTACCACCCGCTGGACATGATCTCGGAGTGGAACCGCGGCTACGGCTCCAACGGCTTCCTGCAGTATCAGTTCGTGGTGCCGACCGAGGCGGTCGAGGAGTTCAAGCGGATCATCATCGACATCCAGGCGTCGGGGCACTATTCGGCGCTGAACGTGTTCAAGCTGTTCGGCCCGGGCAACCACGCTCCGCTGAGCTTCCCGATGCCGGGCTGGAACATCTGCGTCGATTTCCCGATCAAGCCGGGCCTGAACCAGCTGGTCGGCGAGTTGGACCGGCGGGTGCTGGAGTTCGGCGGGCGGCTGTACACCGCGAAGGACTCGCGGACCACCGCCGAGACGTTCCATCAGATGTACCCGCGGATCGACGAGTGGATCAAGATCCGCCGCAGTGTCGATCCCACAGGCGTTTTCATGTCCGATATGGCGAGAAGGCTGGAGCTGCAGTGACAGTAGGATCGGCGAAATGATCAATGCCGTTGGCAACCCGCAGTCGATTCTGCTGCTGGGTGGAACCTCGGAGATCGGCTTGGCAATCTGCGCGGAGTACCTGAAGAAGGGGCCCGCGCGAGTCATCCTCGCGGCGCTGCCCGGTGATCCGCTGCGTGAGGACGCGGTCGCCCAGATGAAGGCGGCGGGCGCGAGCGAGGTCGAGATCATCGATTTCGACGCACTCGACACCGGCAGCCACCCGAAGGTGATCGACGCTGCCTGGGACACCGGCGATGTGGACGTCGCGATCGTCGCGTTCGCCCTCGACGGTGATCCGGAAGAGCTGTGGCAGAACCAACGCAAGGCCGTACAGGTCGCCGCGATCAACTACACCGCGGCGGTTTCCGTCGGCGTGCTGCTCGGCGAGAAGATGAAGGCGCAGGGCTTCGGGCGGATCATCGCCATGTCCTCCGTCGCCGGTGAGCGGGTGCGGCGCTCGAACTTCGTCTACGGCTCGACCAAGGCCGGCCTGGACGGTTTCTACCTGGGGCTCGGCGAGGCGCTGCGCAAGCACGGCCCGCGCGTGCTGGTGATCCGGCCCGGCATGGTGCGGACCCGATTCTCGGCGCATGTCAAAGAGGCTCCGCTGACCGTCGACAAGGAAGACATCGCGGTGCTGGCGGTCTCGGCGTCGCAGAAAGGCAAGGAGCTCGTCTGGGCGCCGGGGCCTTTCCGCTTCGTGATGATGATCCTGCGGCACATCCCGCGGCCGGTCTTCCGCAGACTGCCGATCTGATCCAGCTATCGGGCTCGGACCCAGTGCCCGCGTGATCCTCGATCACGCGGGCACCTATCGTTCGAGGGAGTCGACCCCCAGTGAATCCGGAGGCGCTATGCGAGTAATCGAGTGCGGAGCGGTCCGTTGAGCACGGCGACCGCGACGGACGAAGTTCACCCGCGCCCGGTTGATCCGGCGCCGAGGCCGGGACGGATAGCTCCGCTGGTGCGGCAGATCGCCTCCGGCCTCGGGGAGGCGGCGCTGGCCGCGGTCGTCGCCGCGGTCGTCGCCGCGGTCGGGCTGATCGCGTTCTCGATGGTGCACTGGCCCGCCTTCAACTCCTCCAACGTGACCCGGGCGCTGACCACGCTCGGACAGGTGGTCGCGGCCGCTCTGTTGGCAACGGCGATCGCGCTGCTGCGCAGGCGCACGTGGCCATGGTTCGCGAAACTGCTGTCCTGGGTGGGCATTTCGACATTCGTCACGGTCACGCTCGGCATGCCGCTCGCCGCGACCAAGTTGTATCTGTTCGGCGTGTCGGTGGACCAGGAGTTTCGCACCGAGTTCCTCACTCGGCTCACCGACTCGGCCGCACTACGCGACATGACCTACGCGGAGCTGCCGCCGTACTACCCCGCGGGCTGGTTCTGGATCGGCGGTCGCATCGCGAACCTGCTGGGGATGGCCGGCTGGGAGGTGTTCAAACCGTACGCGATCTGTTTCCTCGCGGTGGCCGCGGTGGTCGCACTCGTGTTGTGGTCCAGATTGATTCGCGCGGACTGGGCGATCGGCGTCGGCGCGGCGATCACCGCGGTCACGGTGGCGTACGCGGCGCCGGAAGCCTATGGCGCCGTCATCGTGATTGTGCTGCCGCCCGCGCTCGTCCTCGCCTGGGGTGCGCTGCATCGACCGCTGGAACACGGCCGGGCGGGCGCGACGGTCCCGGCGGACGGTGGCACCGAACGCCGCACGGCCGGTGGCTGGGGCGCGGTTGTCGGGTCCGGATTGTTCCTCGGCGTGGCAGCCACGTTCTACACCCTCTACTTCGGCGTCGCCGCGTTCGCGATCGGGTTGATGGGCCTGATCGCGGCCGTTCTCGCCGTGCGAGAGCAGCGCACAGCCCGCGACCACGGCGCGGCGGCGTCCGTTCGCCCGGCCTGGCGCGCCGCGGTGCCGCCGCTGCTGCGGCTGGTGGCGATCGGGGCGATCGCCGGGCTGGTCGCGTTGATCGTGTGGACGCCGTATCTGCTGAAGGCGCTGCGCGGCACGACCGCGAGTACCGGTACCGCGCTGCACTACCTGCCCGAGTCGGGTGCGCGACTGCCGCTGCCGATGTTCGAGTTCTCCCTGCTCGGCGCCCTGTGCATGGTCGGAACCGTGTGGCTGGTCGTGCGCGCCGCCTCGTCGAGGCGGGCACAGGCACTCGCGATCGGTGTGTTGGCGATCTACCTGTGGACGCTGCTGTCCATGGCGGCGACCGCGGCGGGCACCACGCTCCTGTCGTTCCGGCTGGAGCCGATCCTGCTCGTATTGCTCGCCGCCGCGGGCGCGTTCGGGTTCGTGGAAGGCGCGCGGGGGATCTACCAGGCGTTGAACGAACCGGGCCGGTTCCGGTTCGCGGTGGTCGTTGTCGCGGTGGTCGGGGCGCTGGCGTTCACCCAGAACATTCCGCACATCCTCGCGGCGGAGATCACCACCGCCTACACCGACACCGACGGCGACGGTCAGCGCGCCGACCAGCGACCGGCCTCCGCGGTGTCGTACTACCGCCAAGTGGACGCGGCGCTCACCGCGCAGACCGGGCGGCCGCGCTCGGACACCGTGGTCCTCACCGCCGACACCAGTTTCCTTTCCTTCTATCCCTACTTCGGCTTCCAGGCGCTCACCTCGCACTACGCCAACCCGCTCGCCGACTTCGCGGGCCGGGCGGCGGCCATCGAGCGCTGGAGCAAGCTGAAGACGCCGGACGCACTGCTCGACGCACTGGCCGCGAGCCCGTGGCGCGCACCGGACGCGTTCCTGTTCCGGCACAGTGGCGACGCCTACACGCTGCGACTCGCCAAGGACGTCTACCCGAACGACCCGAACGTGGCGCGATACTCGGTGTCTTTTCCCAAGAAGCTGTTCGCCGACCCCCGATTCACCACCACCGATATCGGCCCGTTCACCCTCGTCACCGTTCGCCGTTGAGCGGACGCTGAGAATGTCCGAGGGCGCCCCTCTGCACGGTGTCCAGGGTTGAACTCGTCGACAGTGGATAACCCCTCCGATTGTCAGTCCACGCACAGCGTGGTCGGTTACGGAGGGCGGCTGGTTCAGCGCTGTCGAGGAGTGATGCGCGGGTGGAACGGGCACAAGAGGTCGAACCCGAGCTCGCGGGGACGACTGCGGTAGGTGTCGCACCAAGCGAGCCGACACCGACCGAAGTGCTCCGCAACCCACCGCATCCGCGCACGCGTCGATTCCCGCGCATCCGGGTCCACCGCACCGACCTGCTCGCCGCGACCGGCTACTTGGCGCTGGCAGCCACGGTGCTGTCGGGGCAGTGGCGCGATACCGACAGCGGCTACCTGATCAAAAGCGGTCAGGACCAGACGATGTGGGAGTGGTTCTTCGCGGTGACCGCGCACTCGGTGACCGCCCTGCACAGCCCGCTCGGCACCGACCTGCAGAACTTCCCCGCCGGGGTGAACATGATGGCCAACACGGCCATGTTCGGCGTCGGCGTACCGCTGACCCCGGTCACCCTGCTGTTCGGGCCCACCGTCACCTTCGTACTCGTGCTCACCCTCGGGCTGGCCGGGACGGCATTCGCCTGGTATCGGCTATTGTGCCGCGAACTCGTCGCATCGAGGTCGGCGGCCTGCCTCGGCGGGCTGTTCTGCGGTTTCGCTCCCGCGATGATCTCGCACGCCAGCGCGCACCCGAATTTCGTTGTGCTGATGCTGCTTCCGATCATCGCCGGACAGCTGATCCGGATGACGCGACGGGCGAGCGCGACCGGACCGGAGCGGCCGCGCCGACGGGTCCGCGATGCCGTAGCGCTGGGACTGCTGGTCGCGCTGCAGATCGCGCTGGGGGAGGAACCGCTGCTCATCTTCGCG
This sequence comes from Nocardia sp. NPDC049190, assembly GCF_040648115.1. Classification (NCBI taxonomy): domain Bacteria; kingdom Bacillati; phylum Actinomycetota; class Actinomycetes; order Mycobacteriales; family Nocardiaceae; genus Nocardia; species Nocardia sp. NPDC049190. Next base: position 426,648 of record NZ_JBEZDE010000001.1, on the reverse strand, counting down.
CTGGCCTTCGCCCTGTTCGCGCTCGTCTATCACCTGCACGCGCCGCGCATTATCGGTCGCATTCTGCACGGAATCACACCCACCCTGACCTTGGCCGCGGTGATCACGTTGGTGCTCACCGAAATCCCGCTGTGGTGGCAGTTCTTCGGGCCGCAGAGTTATCGCTCGATCGACCACGGCCCGATGGGCAACGACCTGCGGGCCCTGGTGCAGTTCCCGTCCGAATCGCTGGGCGGCATCTTCTCGCCCGGCCAGAACGTGGCGATCAACCCGACCGAGCAGAACGCGTACTTCGGATGGCCGCTGCTGCTGTTGGTCGCGAGCACGGTGGCGCTGCTGTGGCGCGACCGGGTGGTGCGGGCCGCGGCCGTGGTGATCACCGTTTTCGGCGTGCTCTCGCTCGGCTCGGTCGCCATGATCGGCAAGAAATCCACCGGTATCGAACTGCCATGGCACTGGGCCGAACAGGTGCCGCTGCTCAGCACGGTGCTGGAGTCCAGACTGGCGATGGCCGCGATCCCGGCGATCGCGGTGGTGCTCGCGCTGGCCACCGACCAGGCGGTGGCGACCTGGAAGCAGTCGGTGGTGGACTGGAAGCCGCTGGCCTGGTTCGCGGCCCTCGTCGGCGCACTGCTGCCGTTGACCCCGACCATCCTTCCGGTGACCCAACGGGCTCCGACGCCGGACTTCTTCGCGGACGGGGCGGTCCAGCGGTACGTCACCGGCGGTTCGGTGGTCATGGTGCCGCCGCCGCGTCCGCCCGACGCGCGGGCACTGCGCTGGCAGGCCGACGCCGGCTTCGATTTCCCACTCGCCGGCGGCTATTTCGTCGGGCCGACCGGCACCACCAAGAAGGGGATCTACGGCCCGGAGGCCCGGCCGACGACCACCCTGCTGGTGCGGGCACAGGACACCGGGGTGGTGCCGCCGATCGACGCCGATACCCGCGTTCGCGCGGTGTCGGATCTGTGGTTCTGGCAGGCGGACGTGCTGGTGCTGCCCATGACCAAGAACCATGACGTGCTGCGCGAGACCGTCACGCAGTTGCTCGGATTCGCGCCGACCCGGGTGGCAGATGTCTGGCTGTGGGACGTTCGCCCACTGCGGTAGTCGCCGATCACAGCACGCGGTCTATACCATCAACCCCCGTGCGACCGGACCGATCTTCTCGAGCGTTCACCCGTATCCGCCTGATCGCCCTCGTCTCCGGATTTCTCGGATTCGTGCTGGCGCTGTCGACCCCGCTGCTGCCCGTGCGTCAGGATCGGGCCACGCTGGATTGGCCCCAGCCAGGCACCGCGAGCGTCGCGGCGCCCCTGGTGTCCTACGAGCCCCTGCGGTTGACCGCGACGCTGCCTTGCTCGTCGCTGCGGGAAGTGGGGGCGGCCGGCACCGTGCTGTCCACGGTGCCCACATCGTCCGGTCAGGCGGCCACCAAGGGGTTGGTCGTCTCGGTCGCCGACGGGGAGGTGTCGGCGGTGTTGCGCGATATCCCGCTGCTGTCGGCCCCGCTCGCCGAAGTCGGCTCCTGCGCGACGCTCACCGTCGAATCGAGCGCGGCCGCGACGACCGTGCACATCACCGGGGTGTCTCGGCAGGACGGCACACCGTTCCGGTCGACGGTCACTCGAGACATCCGGCCGCAGGTGGTCGGGGTGTTCACCGATCTGGACGCCGGCCGCCTCGGCGGCGCACAACTGCACGCGGACATCGACTCGCGTTTTTCCTCGACGCCGACCACGCTGAAGTTGGCCGCGATGATCGCCGCCGCCGTGTTCACCCTGATCGCACTGATCGCACTGCACCTGCTCGACACCAGCGACGGTCGCACGCCGCGCCGATTCCTGCCCGCGCACTGGTGGCGGGCCACGGTCGCGGACACCGTCGTGCTCGGCATGCTGGCGCTGTGGCACTTCATCGGAGCCAACACCTCCGACGACGGATACATCCTCAATATGGCCCGCGCCTCCGGGCACGCGGGCTATATGGCGAACTACTACCGGTGGTTCGCGGTACCCGAGGCGCCGTTCGGCTGGTCCTACGAGGTGCTCGCCTGGCTGACCCGGATCTCCGACGCCAGCCCGTGGATGCGGCTGCCGACGCTTGTCGCTGGCGTCGTGTGCTGGCTGGTGATCAGCAGGGAGGTGCTGCCCAGGCTCGGCGCCCGGGTGCGGCGGAACAAGGTGGCGCTGTGGACCGCGGGCCTGGTGTTCCTGGCGTTCTGGCTGCCCTATGACAACGGTCTGCGGCCCGAGCCGCTGATCGCGGCGGGCGCGCTACTCACCTGGTGCTCGATCGAACGCGCCATCGCGACCGGGCGGCTGCTGCCGGCCGCGGTCGCCGTGCTGATCGCCGCCTTCTCACTCGCGGCGGGCCCCACCGGTCTGATCTGCATCGCGGCCCTGATCGCGGGCTCGCGGCCGGTACTGCTGATCATCATCAAACGGGCCCGCGGCGCCGTCCCGACGCGGACCGGCCCGGACGCCGACGCGGCAGCCTCCGGCTCCACCACCGCCGACGCCGCGGTGAACGCCGCCGCGGCCGCGCGCCGGCCGTCCGTCGCGGACACGGTATTCCGTTTCGCCGCACTGCTCGCGCCGGGGTTGGCCGCGGGCACGCTGGTCCTCGTGGTGATCTTCGCCGACCAGACGCTGTCGACGGTGCTGGAGGCGACGCGGGTGCGCACCATCGTCGGCCCGAATGTGGCCTGGTTCGACGAACGCACTCGGTGGGACTCGCTACTGATGCTCTCCCCGGACGGTTCGCTGGCCCGGCGGTTCGGCGTCTTGGTCATGCTGCTGTGTCTGCTGGTCTGTGTACTGCAGGTGTTGCGCAAGGGACGCATCCCCGGCACCTCGCGTGGGCCGTCGGTGCGCATTCTCGGCATCGTGTTCGCATCGCTGTTGCTGATGATGTTCACGCCCACCAAGTGGACCCACCATTTCGGCGTGTATGCCGGGCTGGCCGGGTCGCTCGCCGCACTCGCGGCGGTCGCGGTGGGCACCACCGGCATTCGCTCGCCCCGCAACCGCTCGTTGTTCGCGGCCGCGGTGCTCTTCCTGCTCGCGGTAACGTTCACCGGATCCAACGGCTGGTGGTACGTGTCCAGCTACGGTGTGCCGTGGTGGGACAAAGCCCCGCTGATCGCGGGCAAGGGGCTGTCCACGCTGTTCCTCGGGCTCAGCGGCGTGGCGTTGCTGGTGGCGATCTGGCAGCACTACCGCGAACCGTACCGGCGCGAGAATGTCTCGGCCCCAGGGCGTTTCGATCGTTGGGCCTCGGCGCCGCTGACCATCGCCGCCGCGCTGCTCGTGCTGTTCGAGGTCGCCTCGCTGGCCAAGGCCGCGATCACGCAGTATCCCGCGTATTCGATCACCAAATCGAATCTGCAATCGCTGCACGGTGATTCGTGCGGGCTGGCAACAGAGGTGCTGGTGGAGACCGACACCGCGAACTCGCTGCTGTTGCCCTACACCGGTTCCCCCGCCGACGGATTGGCCGCGAAAAACAAGGGATTCACGCCGAACGGGGTCGCCCGCGACCTCACCGCCGACGCCGAAGAGACGGTCAGCGGCGGTGCGAACTCGGTGGCATCCGACTCCGAGAACAAGACGACCAAGACCACCGGCGCCGGCACCGGCGGCGGCACCACCGAGCAGCAGGGCATCAACGGCAGCACCGTCGCATTGCCGTTCGGCCTCGACCCCGCCAAGACACCGGTGCTCGGCAGCTACCAGGACGGCGAGCAGCGGCAGACCCAGCTGACCACGCAGTGGTACCGCCTGGACCTGACCGACAGCATGCGCCATGATCCCGCCTACCAGGTGCTGGCGATCACCGCGGCGGGCCGCATCCGGTCGGTCGACGCCGACGGGGTGCTCACCTACGGCCAGGAACTGCATCTCGAATACGGCGTCCGCGGCGCGGACGGCGAGGTCCGCGCGCTCGGCTCGATCGATCCGCTGGACATCGGCCCCGCGCCGTCTTGGCGCAACCTGCGGGTGCCGTTGGACCGGCTGCCCGCCGAGGTGAACGCGGTGCGCCTGGTCGCGGTGGACAACGACATCACGCCGAAGCAGTGGCTGGCGGTCACCCCGCCCCGGCTGCCCAAGCTGGCCACGCTGAATTCGGTGGTCGGCGCACACGACCCGGCGCTGCTGGACTGGCACGTCGGACTGGCCTTCCCGTGTCAGCGTCCGTTCGACCATCGCGACGGCGTGGCCGAAGTGCCCCGCTGGCGCATCCTGCCCGATCGGGTCGGCTCCGACGCGTCCAATGCCTGGCAGGACGATATCGGCGGTGGCCCGCTCGGCTGGACCGGTCTGCTGCTGAAGTCGCAGACCGTGCCCAGCTATCTCGACCACGACTGGTCACGGGACTGGGGCTCACTGGAGAAGTACACGCCCTACGATCCGAACGCCAAGCCGGCCGCTATCGACGTCACCGTCGAAAGCCGCAGCGGAATGGCCGGCGACGACCCGATCCGAGTCCGCTGACAACAAGGCGGGGCGCCGACACTATGCGCCCCGCCTCTTCTTTGCGGTGCGACTGCCTCCTGGTGCGTCTGCTTCGTAGTGTGTCACCGGTGTGCGCAGCTCGGCGGAGACCTCACCAGTTATCGCTCCGTGAACCGGCAGCATCGACTTGTCCGGTGTCGTCACCTAACCCGACGGCGATATCGGCGACAAACCGCACCCAGTAACGCCGACCTCGCAAACCACGACTTCCTTGGTGACGCTGGCCCTCGGGGGGGCCTGTCCGTCCAGTTGTCACTAATGGAATGGGATCAGGGAATGGCTTTACGCGAGTTCTTCGCGCGGCATCGCATGGCGTCGGCGGTCGTTGCGCCGGCAGTGTTGGGGATAACGGCGATTGTCGCCGCCTCGTGGGCACTGACAGCGCAGCCGCCGCAGACCGGGGATACGCAACTCACGGCGTCCGTCACGGAGTGCCACGACATGGTGACCATCTCGGTGGCCGGCCGCGGCGACACTCCCGTCGCCGGGACCACCAAGATGCTCATCGGGGCGAACGGTGAAGAATTGCCCGCCGCGCTGTCCGGCGACCACAGCAGCAATTGGGTCGATCCGGTCGTCAACGCACCGGCCGATGCGGTCGATCCCGGGTCGTACGCCGCGGTCTACATCGCCTACCCCGCGAATATGGCCAGTTATGAAGACGCCGTCACCACCGGTGTCGCGAATACCGAACAGGTGATGCGGCAGATCAGCGCGGCATGCCCCGACACCAAGTTCTCGATCGTCGGATACAGCGAGGGCGCTGATGTCGTCCGCCGGGTCGCGATGAACATCGGCCATCAGGAGGCCGACCGGGACGGCGGCTACGGGATCGTCGATCCGACCGATGTCGTCGGTGTCGTCATCCTCGCCGACGCCGGTCGCTCCGCGGGGGACGGCCCGTTCCCCGGCGCGAAGGACCCGTTCGGCAATCCCGATGGCTTCGATCAGCAATATCAGAACGGAACGAAACCGGCGCCGGGTCAGGGTGCGCTGCCGGGCACCAGCGGTGACTTCGGTGCGCTGAACGGCAAGATCGCATCGTTCTGCTCCGACGGCGATCTCACCTGCGCGGCGCCGGAGAACATCTCCTTGCTGCAATTGGCGGTCAATGTCGGCCGACAGTTGAACGTCGACGCACTGGAACGAGATGGCCTCACCCCGGCGACCGGGCAGGACGTCGCGGTTGTCCTGAGCAATATCGCACTTGCCGCATTCGCGGATATTCAGTCGCAACCGAATTGGATGCAGAGCGACGAGACGTTCCTCCAGGTGCTGCTCAGGGTGTCGGATCCGGCATACAGGCCGGGCCAGACGCCGAAGACCCCGGCGAACGCGGCGTCGATCTCGACCAACGACATGTCACCGCTGGCTTACCTGCCGCAGAAGGTGCTGAACGAGATCATCGGGCTGATCGTGACGAACCAGAACACGATCCCCGTGATCATGAGCGACCCGTACCAGCTCACGCTGGGGCCGAACGGAACAGGTCACCACTTCGACTACTGGCGCGACGCCGATGCTGCCGACGGCAAGCCATTGACTTCCGCCGAGTACGCGGCTGCCTGGCTCACCCACCTGGCGAAACAAGCGCAAGCGGGTACGCCGGTCGATACGAACGCCAAGCCGCAAGCGGCGGACCTCGCCGACGCGTACAAGGTAGTGGCCGCCACGTCGGCGGCCCCGACGAGCCAACCGACCAAGGCCGCGGGCGCGTCACCGACGACCACCCGTGCTGCCGCCGCGAAGACCGGTGTAGCCAGTTCGACGACCCCAGCGCCTACCACCACGACGACGACCGCGAAGCCGATCACCGCATCGCCGACAACCACGACGTCGACAACCGCAACGCCGACAACCGCAACGCCGACGACCACAGCGCCGCCGACTTCGGCATCGACGACATCGGCCCCGACTTCCGAGAACCTCGTGACTGTCACACCACCAGTGGCAACTCCACCGGCTCCCGCGCCGGTCGCGACACCCGCCGAGACCACCCGGCCGACCGCCACGACAACGGAATCCACGACGCCGACCACCACCAGCGCAAGATGTGGACGTCACAACGACCGCCACGGCGAACCGTCGACCTGTGCGAGTAGCCGCGACGCTCAATTGCCGGCGGCGTGAACTGATGCCGACGTTTCCCGGAACTCCTAACGATCAGCAACCTCCCAGTTGCCCACCGTCGAAATTCCGTGTCCTCGCAGTGATGTCCAGGGAGGTTGTCTCGGGTTCGTGGCGACACGGCCCTGGTTGGTGACTGGGGAAGGCCTCCGGTTGTGAAGTGGAGATGTCGAACCGCTTCACACCCAGGAGGCCTTCGTCATCCACGCTAATGCCACTTCGACCCCGCGTGCCCGTTCAAGCCTGCCTCGTTTGATTGCCGAACAAGGCTGGAGCTGCTCGGCAGCGGCGACATGGTCGCTCCCAAGACCACCCGCAAGTGACCACTACCGCAGCGAGGGCCCGGCGGGGATGGCCGACCGCAGCCCACGGCCACACCACAGCCCGGCCAGGACGCCCGAATCCGTTGTCCGGCACGTGGTCAGGTTGCGGTGGCGGCATCGGATCGGCCCGGTCCAGATCGCCGGGCGGCTCGGCTTGCCGGCATCGACGGTCCACGCGGTGCTGCCGCTCTGCCGGATCAACCAGCTCTGGCGCCTCGACCGCGTCACCGATGAGCCACTGCGCCGCTACGAACACGACCACCCCGGCTCCCTGATCCACGTCGATGTCACCAAGTTCGGCAACATGCCCTCCGACCGAGCACAGATCTATGGCGACTGAATGAGGTCGTACGACCGCCATGTCACTACGCTCGAGCGATCGTGCGTTGGATGGGTGCCTACAGGCTGAACCGCGACCGACGCGCGGCGCTGTCGCTTGTCCACGGCCGGGGACGCCGAACGGGAGCTCGAGGATCTCGGTGTATCGCCTCGACTTCGGGGAATCTCTCTTCGCTCCGGCGAATGCCCCGAATCTCTGCACCCCGTGGGATATTCGGGCGAACCGGGCAAATGACCCGTGGCGGTTCGGGGCGCACAAGTGGCCTCCTTGTTGCCGGGAACTGGATCTGTCGGATCATCCGATCATCTGGCTAAGCTCCGGACGTCGAAAGCGAGTGGAGCATGTCAGAGAGCAAGATCGTCCCCGTCCTTGCGCGCCGATCGGCGGTCGCGCGATGACGCGACGCGGGTGGGCGCTGTTCTTCGCGATGGGTGTGATCTGGGGTCTTCCCTACGCGATGATCCGGATCGCGGTAGCGGATCTGGACCCGATCGTCGTCGCGTTCGGACGGACCCTGATCGGCGGGCTGATCTTGTTGCCGATCGCGCTGTATACCAAAACGCTGGTACCGGTATTCCGCCGCTGGCGACCGCTACTGCTCTACACCGTGACGGAGATCACCGGCCCGTGGGTCCTCATCGGGTACGCGGAAACCACACTGAACAGCTCGACGGTCGGGCTGCTGGTCGCCGCCGTCCCGTTGATCGCGGTGGTGATCGTGACCGTGCTGGGCCACGACAGATTCGACGCGCGCCGAATAGTCGGCCTGATGATCGGGTTCGGCGGCGTCGCGACGCTCATCGGGATGGACATCGACCTGTCCAATCCCGCGGCCATCGGCGCGATCGGGTTGACGACGATCGGATACGCGGTGGGCCCGATCGTCATCAATCGCGCGCTGGCCGACCTCCCACCGATGGGTGTGGTGACCGCCTCGCTGCTGCTCGCCGCGGCGATCTACGCTCCGTTCGCGAGCTGGCGGTGGCCGAGGCACGTCACCGCCGACTCGGGTTGGTCGGTGCTCGGCCTGGCCATACTGTGCACGGCGGTCGCCTTTCTGTTCTTCTTCGCGCTGATCTCCGAGGTGGGCCCGGCGCGCGCCACCGTCGTCGCCTATATCAATCCGGCGGTGGCGATCCTGCTCGGCGTCGCGGCACTCCACGAGCCGATGACCGCGGGTATGGCGATCGGCTTCCCGTTGGTCATCCTCGGCTCGATTCTCGGCACCGCCCGCAGCCGCGACACGACCGCATCGCACGCGGTCCCCGCCGCGCCGGAAGCCATTGCCGGATTACCCGAGAGGTAATCGCGTTGCGGCGTATCCGTCCTGAGAATGAGAACGTGATGCCTGATCGCCGTGGCGCTCTCGCCAGGAAGGACCCGCGAATGACCGTAACCCCGGTACCGCCCACCCGCGTAGTGGTCGAGGATCTGTTGCGCCGGATCGATTCCGGTGATCCGGAGGCAATCGCGCAGTTGTACGCCGAACACACGGACTGGAAGCTGGACTGGCCGCACGCCGAACACGGTCGCGCGGCAACGCCGTGGATTCGGCACCGCTCGACCAGAACCGACGCGGCAGCGCACTTCCGCGCGATCGCCGAGCACCACGTGCCGGAGGAGGCCGCGACCCACATCGAGCGCATCCTGGTCGACGGCGACGATGCGGTAGTGCTCGGGGAGATCCGGCAGACCGCACGCCGCACCCGACGCGCGTACCGCGCACGCTTCGCCCTGCATCTCACGGTTCGCGACGGCCTGATCACCCGCCATCACGTGTACGAGGACAGCTTGTCCGTCGCCCAGGCATTCGATCCGGCAGGATGATGGGGTACGGGCAAAGGGTGCCGGACTGCACGTACCCTGCCAGGGTGCAGGATTCCACCGATCATTCCGCAGCGACAGAGTTCGCGGACGTAGCGACCACCCGCGCCGCCTATGACGGCATCGCTCAACTGTATGCCGATCTTTTCAAGCACCAGCTCGAAGGTCGGGCTCTCGACCGGGCGATGCTCGCCGCATTCGCGGAATCGGTGGCCGATCTGCGTTCCGGCCCGGTGGCCGATCTCGGTTGCGGCCCTGGAGAGGTAACCGCGCACCTCGCGGCGCTGGGTGTGGAGGTCTTCGGTATCGATCTCTCGGCACGAATGGTCGCGATCGCTCGGGCGGAATTTCCGCACCTTTCCTTCGACCAGGGCTCGATGGAGCACCTATCGATCGGCGATGGCGCCCTCGGCGGGATCGTCGCGTGGTATTCCCTGATCCACCTGCCGCCCGATCGCGTGCCGATGGTGTTGCGCGAGTTCCATCGAGCGCTCGCCGACCAAGGTCACGTGCTGCTGGCATTCCAAACCGCCGAACTGCCCGACACGGTGGAGGCCTTCGACCACAAGGTGGCTCGCGCCTATCGGTGGGCGCCCAAACGGCTCGCGCGGCTGCTCACCGATGCCGGGTTCACCGTGATCGCCCGCATGGTCCGCGAGCCGCGTCCCGACGAACGGTTCGGCCAGGCATTCCTGCTGGCGTCGAAGGTCCGGTGATCCACCGAACACACTGGGTCCGGTCCCAGGTAGTGTGTCGCGCTGGTGCACATGGCCCACCGGCATCGTGGTCGATCTGAAATCGCGACGCGTCTCACCACCTGTCGTCAGGGCCACTCATCATGGAATCCATTGCACCGGTCGGTGCCGCCTGTCTTCTGCCGAATCCCGTGAACACCCGATGCACGTCGGATCGCCGCAACGCTTCGAGCCGTCGCACGAGGCTGGGGCCGACTGCGCCCGGCGTACCACCTGACCGCGTCGCGGCCGACCGGCCGGTATGGCACGCGGATTCCCCCGGATAAACTAGAACGTGTTACCGTCAATGCACGGTGTCGCAACCAGTCGAAGAGGCCGGGGCCGCTTTATGGCGATATCTGCGGCTTGCGGCCGATTCGACGTGCAGTGACCACCGCGGATCAGGCAATATTTATGCAACTCGTTCTATGACATCTGCGCCGCGCCGTTCGCGGCGGAGCAGCGAGGGAGACCAGCACGCCATGCGAACCGAAATCTGCGAACGGCTCGGGATCGAATTTCCGCTCTTCGCGTTCACCCATTGCCGCGACGTGGCGGCCGCGGTCAGCAACGCCGGCGGGCTAGGCGTGCTCGGCGCAGTCGGCTTCACCGCCGACGACCTCGAAGTCGAGCTGGCCTGGCTCGACAAGCACGTTCCGGGCGTCTACGGCGTGGACCTGGTGATTCCGTCCAAGTACGAGGGCAAGGGCATCGACGGCCTGACCCCTGAGCAGTTGGAGGCCAAGCTGGCCGAGATGGTTCCACAGGGACACCGCGACTTCGCCGAGAAGATCCTCGCTGATCACGGTGTTCCGCATTTGCCCAAGGGCGAACGGCACAGCCAACTCCTCGGCTGGACCGCGACCACCGCGGGCCCGCAGGTGGAAGTGATCCTGCGGCATCCGAAGGCGAAGCTGGTGGCCAACGCGCTCGGCACCCCGCCCGAGGACGTGATCAGACAAGTGCAGGACTCCGGCAGGCTGATCGGCGCGCTGTGCGGCTCGGTCAAGCACGCGCTCGACCACAAGAACGCGGGTTTGGACTTCGTGGTCTGCCAGGGCACCGAAGGCGGCGGACACTGCGGCGAGATCTCGTCACTCGTGTTGTGGCCGCAGGTGATCGATGCCGTCGGCGATCTCCCGGTGCTCGCGGCGGGTGGCATCGGCAACGGTCGGCAGGTAGCCGCGGCGATGGCGATGGGCGCCGCGGGCGCATGGACCGGATCACTGTGGCTGACCGTCGAGGAGGCGAATGTGCCGCCCGCACAGATGCAGACCTATATCGAAGCAAGCAGCCACGACACCGTGCGTTCGCGCGCGTGGACCGGCAAGCCCGCCCGCATGCTGCGCAACGACTGGACCGACGCCTGGGAGCGGGCGGACACCCCCGACCCGCTGCCGATGCCGCTACAGATGATGGTTGCGCTGGATGGCGTCAAGCGCGGACACAGCTACCCGGAGGCCGCCAAGGACGTCAATTTCAATCCGGTCGGCCAGATCGTCGGCATGATGAATCGGGTGGAACGCTCCGCCGACGTGGTGAACCGGCTGGTGCAGGAATATGTCGAGGCCTGCGACCGCCTCGACAAGCTCAACGGCGGGCTCTGACCACCCGGAAACTCTCGGCCACGACCTCGGGTCGATCACGGTGCGCCCCAATAGAACTCGCGCATCGCGGTCGGTCCGCCTGCCGTCTCGGACACGCATGGCGGACCGAAGGGGTGACAGAGTCCGGCGGTGACCAGATCGTATTCACTTCGCCGCCGACGAGGTCGGTAAGACGGCAGGGCAGACGCCGCGAGAACCATATTTGTCTGAGACAATAAACTCGCACATTCGCACCGGCAGCCGAAACAAGGCCTGAACCGGCGAGCAGACCTCAGCACTTCGGCCATTCGCGACTCAGACGGGTCGTGCGGTGTACGAAATCCCGCTACGCCGTGGCGGCGTGCACCGCGCCGGACCGCTCCGCTAGGGCGCCGACGATCTCCTCGAACCGCAAGACGACCTTCTCGTGGTACGTGCCGAGCAGGTCTTCGAACAGAGCGATCTGCGCATCGGACGGTCCGGAGCCGGAGTCCCACACCGCCGCGAGCGCCCGCCAAACCAGCACGTGCAGATCCGGGGCGCCGGCGAAGTACGCCTCGACCGCCTCCGGCACCTCGAGCACCATCTCGCCGATCGAGTTCAGGATCGCCCGCTGCATGGTGCGGCCGAGCGCGGTGAGCAGCCTACGCACCAGCGCGACCTCGATGGCGAGAATCTGCGAAAAGTCCGGATCATCCTGGCGGGCCGAAGTTTCGAGCTCGTCGATCAATGCCTTCAGCTCGGCCGCATCGGCCTCGTGCGCGCTGCCGGTATACGCGAGTAGCGTCTCGAGCACCAGGCTGCGCTCGACGTCGACGATGTCGCGGAACATCTCGATCGCGAGGTCCGGCATCGGAATCGAGAACCGGAACAACTGGCGGTACACCTCGACGCCGCCCGCCCGACGGACATCACGAATCGTAAATCCCTTGCCGCGCTGGGCCTCGGCGAAGCCGTACGACTCCAGCCGACCCAAAGTCAGCTGTGCGGTAGCACGATTCATGTCGAATTCCTCGGCGACCTGACGCACCGACGGCGTGAGATCTCCCGGCTGATACTCTCCCGCGGCAACCCGGCGCGCCAGCTCATCGGCAACGTCGGCGACCACCGTCTGGGATCCCATCGAAGTCACCTTTCGACTACTTTCGAACACGTCCCAGACAGTCTAAGGCCTACCTGGGGGTACTGCACCTCTGCCATCGGGCGCCACATCGCGCACCTGCGCATCGCGGCGTAGCCACACACCCGCCCCATTGTTACCGAAACAATCAGTGCGACAACCAATCCCGCCACCGCGGGGCGATCAGTGCGGTGATCTCGTCGTAGCCCGCCGCGCCAGGATGCGCCCCGCCACCGGCGTGCACCTCGGCCATCCACCGTCCGTTCTCGCGCAACTGCTGGTGTACGCGCACGTACGGAACATCGGCCAGCGCGCAGGTCCGGGCGAACCGCTCATCGAGCGCGGCGGTGCGGATATTGTGGTCGGCGTCGTCGATCGGCGGCGGGGCGACCATCAGCACCCGCCAACCACGCTCGGCGGCCTGTTCGAGCAACTTCGCCACGGTGGCCACCGACTCATCGGGGCCTACCCGCGGACGGCCGTTCTCGTGCATCGCGTCATTCACGCCGAACGACAGCACGATTCGCGCATCCACGCCCTCGGGAAGCCGGGGGCCGCACTCGGCGAGCCACCGGCCACGGACCTCGGTCGAGGTCTGCCGACGAACCCCCAGGTTGTAGGTGGTGAGCGGCATTCCCTCCGCGTGCGACATGGCCGCGAGACGACCCGCCCAGCCGAGGCATCGAGGGTCGCCGACACCGGCGACGAACGAATCTCCGACGAAACACACACGGACGTCCACATTCATCCTGTGATCGTGGCACGGATTACGGCCTATCCGGGGCCGGGCAATATGATCGCCGAGAGTTCGACCGGGAGGGGAGTGACCATGACAGCCGAGCCGGCGTTCGCGACACCAGCGATTCCGCAGTGGTTCGCGGAATTGCTCGCCCATCGGCGCTGGGTCCGCCGCACCCAACCGTTTCCGCATGTATACGCACGCGATGTCTTCGTCCCCGAGTTCTATCAACGGCTGACCGACGAACTGGACCGGGTGCGCCGCGACCATCCCGCATTATTCGGGTCGATCGCCGAGGGATACAGCGCGGACGGGGTCCGGCTGGCCGAAATGCGCGACGGCCCCCTCGCAGTATTCACCTCACGGGAGTGGCACGACCTGATCGCCAGGGTCGGCGGAGTCGACGCGACCGGCGATGTCGAGGGATCGGTGCACCACCACCCCCCGGGTAGCCCGTTCGGCTGGCCGCACAACGATCTTAATCCAGCCTGGTTCCCCGGAGCAGCACCGGGCGCCGACGAGGTGCGGCTACCGGACGACACCGTGGATACCAAAACCGGGGATCGAGCCCCGGGCGTGGTCGCACGCGAGACCGTGCGCGCTGTCGCGGTGCTGTTCTATTTCGGCAATCCGGGGTGGGCGCCGGGTGACGGCGGCGAGACCGCCCTCTACGATCACGTCGCGGACGCCAGAGCAGTTCCTTCGGTGACTTTGGTACCGCCGCTGGACAATTCGCTCATCCTGTTCGAGGTGACGCCACGCACATGGCACACCTTCGCAGGAAACAACGTCAGGGACCGCAACAGCGTGGTGATGTGGGTCCATCGCGCCAAGGCCGATGCCGAGCGACGCTGGGGGGGAGACCTGATTGTCCACTGGTGACCGTCGTGTCTGCCTGCTCACCGGGGCAAGCGGCACCTTGGGCGACGCCTTCTGCCGCGCCTACTACCGGGATTACGACATCGTCGCCGTGTGCCGCACACGCACGCCTGCCGCGCCGTCGCAGCTGGAATGGTTCGTCGATCCGCTCGCGCCGGAAACAGCGCTACCGGAGAATGATTCGCGCTTGTTCGTAGTGCGTGCCGACCTGACTCAGCCCGGCGAGGTGGAGCGCGTGGTCGACCTCGCGCTCGCCCGGTTCGGCCACGTCGATCTGCTGGTGAACAACGCCGCGCAGGTTCGGCTGCACCCGCGCGGCATCGTCGACGGGGACGCCGCACTGGAACAGTTCGATCCGCATTTCACGCTCAATGTCGGCGTACCGCTGCGTTTTTCAGCCCGCCTGGCACAGCGGTGTTGGCTGCACCGCGGCCCGGAGAACCGCGCACGCAACCGCAATATCGTCAACGTCTCCAGTATTTCCGGTTCGGAAGTCTATCCCGGACAGACCGTGTACTCGGCGTCGAAAGCCGCACTCAACCAGGTGACGCGCAGCGTCGCCGCGGAGTTCGCCGAATTCGGCGTCCGAGCCAATGCCATCGCACCCAACAGTTTTCCCACCCTGGTGTCCACTGAGCGGGTCGCACAGGCAATCATCGAATTGGACGCGAGCACCGCGTCCGGTGGCGTGTACGGGGTCGGCGTAGAGCCGGACGCCGCGACGGGGAGCCGCAGCGTCCGACTGCCCGACACCTCGCCCACCTGAGCGCAACGCCTGCTATCCGGTCGAACCGATGCCGGTGACCTGTTCGGACAGCGTCCACAGACGCTGCGCGAGATCGGCGTCGATCGCCTGTTTGTTGCGCGGCGGCTCCAGGTCGAAACGGTGGAAGTACTGCCCGTTGATCGCCGCGTCGTTCGCGGTGGTGGCCAGGTGCACCAACGGCTCGGCGCCCTTGTCGGCGCGCAGCACGAACGGGCGCGACAGCGGTGACCGGATGAGCCTGCCGAGCCCGAATGGGGCGTTGTCGTACACATGGGTGGCGACCGCGCCGGGATGGAACGCCACGGCAGTGAGGCCGGTGTCCGCGGTGCGACGGGCCAACTGCCTGGTGAACAGGATGTTGGCCAGCTTCGTCGCCGCGTACGCGCCGAGTTGGTTGAACGACCCGGTAGGCGCGTTGATCGTGTTCAGGTCCAGCCTGGCCATCCGGTAGGTCGTGCTCGCGGTGTTCACCACTCTGGCCCGCGACTGCAGCAAGCGTTCCAGCAGCAGGTTGGTCAGCAGGAACGGCGACAGATGGTTCACCTGGAACGTCAACTCGTTGCCGTCGACGGTGACGGTGCGCTCGGGCCAAGCGCCGCCCGCGTTGTTGGCGAGCACGTCGATCCGCGGGTAGCGGTCGAGCAGCGCAGCGGCCAGTTCGCGCACCTCGTCGAAGCAGGCGTAATCGGCGATGAACGGGACGGCCGCGACCCGTGCGGCGACCTCGGCCGTGCGCTGCGGCGCTCGCCCGACCACAGCGACAGTGGCGCCACGGTCGGCGAACCGGGCCGCCGCCGCGGCGCCGATGCCGGAGCTCGCACCGGTCACCACCACGGTCTTCCCGGTCAGATCCGGTTCCTGCAGTGCCATTTTTGCCTCCAGAGCATCGGCTACCCGACCCGATCGTCATCGGATCGCCCGGATTCGGCAAGACCACACGCGTACTACGCGGCCAGTCATGGTGGAACCCGATACCACTCGCAGGTATGCCCAGAACTCCGCCGCGCCATGAACCGTCGGCTCGCAACGGTAGGTTAGGCGCACCCACGACCGGCGATAGGCGCGGAGAGGCGGAGGAGACATGCGAGTCGACGGGCGGGAGATCCCGGTCACCGGCAACCTGCTACAGCCGCTGATCCGGCGGACGAGTGACATCGTCCGCGTCGTCCTCGCGGCGCTGTGGGTCGCGGTCGTCATCGCGGCGTCGCTGATCACCCGGCCGGAATGGCTGGCGCTGGAGCGCTCGGTTTCCAATATCGTCGGGTTCCTCAACCCCGACCAATCGAACCTGGTGTATCTGGTCTACGGCACCGCGATCCTGGCCCTGCCGTTCGCCATCCTGATCGAACTGATCATCACCAGGCAGTGGAAGCTGCTGGCGGGCTACGCCGCGGCCGGGGTGGGGGCCCTGCTGCTGCTGTCCATCACCGGTACGGGGCTGTCCGCGCCGAAGTGGCACCTGCAGGTGCCGGACCGGTTGGACACCTTTCTCTCCCAGTTTCTGGACGACCCGCGCTGGATCGCGATGCTCGCGGCGATGCTCACCGTCTCCAGTCCGTGGCTACCCACTCGGCCACGACGCTGGCTGTGGGTGCTGTTGCTCGCGTTCGCGCCGATCCACCTGGTAGTCAGTACCGTGGTGCCCGCCCGGGCGATGTTCGGCCTCGCGGTCGGCTGGCTGGTCGGCGCGGTGATCGTGCTCGCGGTCGGCACGCCCGCGCTGGAGGTGCCACTGGAGGCCGCCGTGCGGGTGCTCGCCAAGCGCGGGCATACGGTTACCGGGTTCACGGTGGTGCATCCGGCGGGCCGTGGGCCGCTGGTACTGGCCGCGGCCATCGCTGGCCCGGAGCGCGAGTTGATCATCGAGTTGTATGGAAAGAACCAGCGCAGTTTCGGTGCGCTGCGCCAGCTGTGGCGCTGGCTCACCTTCCGCACGAGCGAGACCGCCGCGCTGCACGGTTCCATGCACCGAGTGGTCGAGCACCGCGCGCTGATGGCGATCGCGGTCGGTGACCTCGGACTGGCCAGCTGCACCCCGGTCGGGGTCGCGGCGCTCTCGCGCGGCTGGGTGCTCTTCGCCCACACCAAGCCGCGGGGAACATCGATCACCGAACTGCCCAGCGACGTGCTGCCGGAAGTGTGGCGGGCCGTGGACGCCCTGCACCGGGGCCAGATCGCACACGGCGACCTGCGCCCAACCGATATCCGAATCGAGAACGGCGCCACCATCTTCAGCGGCTTCGGCAGCGCCGAGTTCGGCGCGTCGGAGGCCCAGCTGCAGTCGGACATCGCACAGTTACTCGTCTCGACCACTGCGGTCTTCGGCAAGGAATCCGCCGTCCGGGCGGCGATCGATGTCCTCGGCGAACAACGGGTACTCACCGCGGCGAGCCGACTGACCAAATCCGCCATACCGACCGGGATCCGCAAGGCGATACCGGAATGGAAGGCGGCACTCGCCAGTGCCCGCGAGGAGGTACGCAAACAGACCGGGCAGGACCGGATCGAGGCCGAGCAGATCACTCGGTTCTCCCGTAACCAGATCATTCAGCTGGTGCTGCTGATCGGACTGGTGTACGTCGCGTACCCGTTCATCAGCGCGGTGCCGACCTTCTTCACCCAACTGAAGACGGCCAACTGGTGGTGGGCGGTGTTGGGGCTGGCGGTCTCGGCATTGACCTATGTCGGTGCGGCGGCTGCCCTGTGGGCCTGTGCCTCCCGTGCCGTCAGTTTCCGCAATCTGCTGATCATGCAGATCGCCAACACCTTCGCCGCGACGACCACGCCGGCGCGGGTCGGCGGCCTCGCGTTGAGCGTGCGCTTCCTGCAGAAGGGCGGCATCGGCGCGGTACGGGCCACCGCCGCGGTGGCCCTGCAGCAGGCGGTGCAGGTGATCACACACATCAGCCTGCTCGTCGTATTCAGCATCGCGGCAGGCACCTCGACGGATCTTTCGCACTTCGTCCCGGACGCGACGGTGCTGTATCTGCTGGCCGGTGTCGGCGTGGGGATCGTGGGCACATTCATGTTTGTACCGAAACTGCGCCGCTGGCTGAACACCTCGGTTCGTCCGCAGTTGCAGGAGGTGCTCGCTGAACTCGTCGACCTCGCGCGTGACCCGAAGAGATTCTCGGTGATCATTCTCGGCTGCGCCGCGATCACCCTGGGGCTGGCGGGCGCGCTGTGGGCCAGCGTAGCGGCGTTCGGCGGTGGCACCACGTTCATCACCGTCACCATCGTCACCATGATCGGCGGCACGCTGGCCTCGGCCGCACCGACCCCCGGCGGGGTCGGCGCGGTCGAGGCCGCGCTGATCGGCGGGTTGGCCGCGTTCGGCCTGGCAGCGGGTGTCGCGGTACCGTCCGTACTGCTGTATCGGGTACTCACGTGCTGGCTTCCGGTCTTCTGCGGATGGCCGACCATGCGCTGGCTGGCCGCGAAAGACCTGATCTAAGGCTTGGTAGCCAGCAGTACACCGGTCGCGGGCCGTACCGCGACGAACTTCACCGCGTCGAATCCGGCCGCGTCGAGCATGTCTCGGTAGCGACGGATATCGCTGGCAGCCACCGGATCACCAAGGTCATGCGCGATGTCGTGCGCCCGGCGCCTGGCGATGCGCGCCATGACGCGCACGACCGAGGGAAGGATCAAGCCGGTCGGATATGTGTCGGCGAGCAGCAGCCTGCCGCCTGGCCTCAGCACTCGGAACATTTGCGCGACGGCAGTGGGTCGATACGCCGCAGGGATATGATGCATTGCGAAAGTCGAGGTCACGAGGTCCGCCGACGCATCGGGCAGCGGAAGTGATTGCGCCGCACCGAGTTCGAATCGGCAGTTCGTCAGCCTACGAGAGCGTGCGGTGGCATAGTCGATCATCGGTGCAGACGGGTCGACTCTGGTGACCCGCCCGGCTCGGCTCGCCAGGACTCGCGCGAGATCACCTGGGCCGCATCCGATATCGACGACATCGGAACTTGGTACAAGGCAGGCCAGCCGGGCAATCCGCCGATTCAGACGACCGCCGCGACCGAGTAGGAACACTGTCTTGAACGCCAGGTAACGCCGCGGCTGGGTGAGCAGGACGCCGACTTCGGTGTCGTTATCCTGGGGACGAATGGGAGAGAGAGGTTCGTTTTCGGCCATGTGTTCATGTTCGGGTGAGGTCACCACGTCGACCAGAGACAATGCGGCGGATATCGTCCGTAAACGGACGGATTCGCGATCTTTGTTCGGGAGGCACCGTGTCATCGGAAGGGCGCAGCACCGACCGCCGGGTCCGGCGCACGAGGAATGTGTTACACCGGGCGCTGATCGAACTCGTTCTCGAACGCGGCTACGACAGGGTTACCGTCCGCGACATCCTCACCCGCGCCGATGTCGGACGGTCGACGTTCTACACGCACTATCGCGATAAGGATGACCTGCTTCTACTGAGCAGCACCGACTACCTGCGCGCAGCGATGACCGCCGCGGCTGCGGACACACCCGCCACCGAACCGTTGGCGCCGATGCGCGTCCTGTTCGGACTGGCCGCCGACAATCCCGAGGTGTACCGGGCACTGATCGGCCGCAAGAGCGGCACCCTACTGCTGCGCACCACCAAGGCGATGGTCGCCGAGATCCTCGCCGAGCGGATGCGCGACCGGCTCGACATGCCGGAGGCCGAGTTCGCCACGACCATCACCTTCCTGTCCTGGGGGGTGATCGGTCTGCTCGGCGCCATCGCGGAGCCCGACCTGCCACTGTCGGCCGAAGAGGCGTACGAGCGTTTTGCCCGCCTGGTCGGCCCCGGGTTGGCCAGCCGGGTTCGACCAGACGACTGAGTCCGAGCCGTAGGTGACGTTTGTCGAACAATCCAGTCGCCGAAAAATTGGTCGAGTCGCGCCACGGCAAAAGAGCATGTCGGCTCGACTGATGCGATCTTCGCCCCGATGCGTCAGCCTGGCCCGACGAGTTCCAACGCACGCTCCGCGATAACACCGCCCGCGGTGACGAGTTCGAGGGTGGCCAAGGCGGCTTCGTGCGCCTGTGCGCCTGCCGCGCGGCATGGAACTCCACCGCGCGCGTCACCACGCCGCTGGCCGCCACGGGCGCGGCCAGCATGGGGCCGAAAAAGCCGTCCGGCCGAATGACATTCACCTGCCAGTGCAGGGCGAGCACCGCGGCGCGGACACGTCGAATCGCCATGGGACGACGATACGCATCCGGGCCAACTCCCGCCGCTCGATTCACGTGAAACCGACCGCGTTGACGTTCAGGACGAATACTTCTTGCGCAGTTGCACTTTCACCACCTTGCCGCTCGCGTTGCGGGGCAGCGCGGGCACCAGCACCAGGCCTTTGGGGTGTTTATAGCGGGCCAGGTTCTCGTTCAGGAAAGGCTCCAACTCGGCGAGCGTCAACTCGTCATCCGGGTTGTGTAGCGCCACCACCGCGACCGGCACCTCGCCCCACTTCTGGTGCGAGCGCCCCACCACGGCGGCCTCCCGGATCTTCGGGTGCGCGAACAGAACATTCTCCACCTCGGCACAGTAGACGTTCTCGCCGCCCGAGATGATCATGTCCTTCTTTCGATCCACTACATAGACGAAGCCCTCCTCGTCCTGGCGAACCAAGTCGCCGGAGTGGAACCAGCCGCCCGCGAAGGCCTCCGCGGTCTCCTCCGGCTTGTTCCAGTAGCACTGCATGAGAGTCGGCCCCCGGTAGACGATTTCGCCCACCTCGCCGGGCGCGACGTCGTTCATCTCCTCGTCGACGATGCGTACCTGGATCGTCGGGATGGGTGCGCCGACCGAGCCGATCTTGCGGATCGCGTCCTTGCCCTCCAGCACGCAGGTGACCGGCGACATCTCGGTCTGGCCGAACAGCGCCACGTTGCGCGCGTTCGGGAAACAGTCGGCCATGGCGCGCAGCACAGTGTCCGACGCAGGCGCGGCTCCCCAGCTCAGCACCTCGAGCGCGAGCGCGCGGTCGCGCACGGTCGGGTGGTCGCAGACCAGCTGCCACTGCGCGGGCACACAGAACGCCGAGGTGGCGCGCTCGCGCTCGAGCACGTCCAGGAACTCACCGGCGTCGAAGGCGCCGAGCGGGTGCAGCACAGTCTTCGCGCCGAGCTGGAAAGCTGGTGCGAAACTGCCGATTCCGGCGATGTGAAACAGCGGCGAAGTGCAGAGTCCGACCGAATCCGGCGTGATCGTGAGGGCCCGGATGGCCGTCAACGCCTGGGCGTTCATATTCGCGTGGGTCAGCACCGCGCCCTTCGGGTTGCCTGTGGTGCCCGAGGTGTACATGATCAGGCTCGGAGTGTCCTCGGGGATATCCAGCGGGGTGTGTGGCTCGCCCGCCTCCGCGAGCAGGTCATCGAAGCCGGTCACGCCGTCGCCGGACTTGCCGCCGATCACCACGCAGGTGGCCAGAGCGGGCGCCTGTGCTTGCACGGCGGTGGCCAGCGGCCGCAACACGGTGTCAGTGACGACCGCCGTGGCGCCGCTGTCGCTCACGATGTAGGCGACCTCGGGTGGCGTCAGCCGGAAGTTGACCGGGACCGCGATGGCGCCGAGCGCGTTGATGCCGACCACCGCCTCGAGGTACTCGGGGTAGTTCAGCGCGAGGATCAGCACGCGATCGCCGAATCCGATGCCGCGACGGGCGAGCCCGTCCGCGAATTTCAGCGACCGGTCACGCAGCTCCCGCCAGGTCGTGTCGACGCCGCGGAACCGCACCGCGACCGCGTTCGGGCGCATCTGCGCATGGACGGCGATCTGGTTGTTCCAGTGGTTTCGCCGCGACCTGATCGGCTCGTCGAGCGCTTCTGCACCGGTGGGCATGCCACGAACTCCTCTCGGACCGCCCCCGAGGCCGCCGGGACATCCGACGGCGGCGGCGGACTGGATTGATGCAGAATAGCAACTAACTTATTTGGGCAGCAAGAGATCAGGAGGCGATTCGGCGTTAATGCAAAGTCGCGCTATGGCACCAGCGGTCAGCAACACTATCGTGAACTTATGGCCGGTCAGGGGGACAATAACGAACAAGAGAACTTGCCGGACCACTTTCTATCGTATGCGAACCCGGACTCACTTATGAGTTGATTGCGATGCGCATTTCAGTGCCGTCATCGCCCCCGGCGGGCGGACCAGCGCGCCCAGATCACTTGAATGGTCACCGACAGCAGTTCGCCTCACCGACACCGTCGTCGGCCGAGGGGTCGGTTACACGGCCGCGCGTGCGGTGATCGCCGCGTAATCGTGGCCAGCGATGAGTTCGATGCCGTCGGGCAGCGCGTGTAGACGGTGGATCGTCGTGAACGCCGCGTCCCGGTCGGCGTCGAACAACTGACCGGGCATCGGGGCTTTCTCGCGCAGCAGATCGACCTGCACCTTGCTCCAGACGGCATCGCCCGCGAACAGCACCCGGCTGCCGTCGTCCACCGCGAGCAGCACACCGATGCTGCCCGGTGTGTGGCCCGCGAGATCCACCAGCAGCACCGAACCGTCGCCGAACAGGTCTTTGCTACGCGGAAAACTCAGCACCGGCGGGCCGTCCAACTCGAAGCGGTCGAATACCCGATCCCGCAGCGGACCACGCGCGACGCCGACCGGAGCGTGTGAACCGCTCATCGCCCACTCGTGTTCGACCGCGGGCAACCGGACCTCGACCGACGACGGCAGTTCCAGCAGTCCGGAGACATGGTCCCAGTGCAAGTGGGTCGGCACCACGAAGTCGATGTCGGAGCCCGCGATGTCGCGGGCCGCGAGCGCGTCGGACAGGCCGAGCACCGGCTTGTCCGGCGCAACGAGCAACGGGATCGGGAACGGAAGTTCCGGAAGCACCCGGTCGTGTACCCCGGCGCACAGCGCGGGATCGACCAGGAAGCGCGCCTTGGGATGCTCGACCAGGAATGCCGCCATCGACAACGGCATCGCGCGCAGGCTGCGCACACCCTCGGCCACAAGGGTGGTCGGCGCGGACATCGTCGCCTGTGTCAGAACGGTGAGGCGGACAGTGGCACTCGCCGACGGTAGCGGTGCCACCTCGAGGTTCGCCAGCAATGCGGTATCGGGGCGGCGCGGGCGTAGCAACCGGCCTGGCGTGACGGCCAGCGCGGCGCAGCAGCGCAACACGGTGGGCAGGGTCGGGGTGCGCTCCGCACGGGCCACGGTACCGCTGTCCGGTTCGGTCACCATGCCACCGTAAGTGATCACCGAGCTTCCCGAAAGAGGTGGGCAGGCAGCGGATATGCGCCCTTCGCTCCGGCGGATTTCTCCGGCATAATCGCGTGGGTACCGTTCTCAGTGAGTAACTGCAACCGGGAGACGGGTAGGGAGGACGCGATGCGGCCCAGTTTTCCGGATGGGCATGGTGGTGCGCAGGAAACTGACGGTTCGCTCGGCGATCGCCGACGTGCCGTACTGACCTGTGCCGCCGTCATGGCCGTCGCAGATCTACTCGGCGTCGACACCGCAGTCGTGTCGACGAGTTCGCCCTTCACCGATCTCGGCCTGAGCTCCAGCCAGTTGGCCAGGCTGACCGCCCATCTCGAAGACGCCATGGGAGTCGAGGTTCCGCTGACCGCGATCTACGACCATCCAGACATCGAACAGCTTGTCGAGTATCTCGCGATGCGATGAGCACCGCGTCCTCTGACTCCGTCGGCCCCCGACCCCCGGTCTCCATCGTCGGTATCGGCTGCCGACTGCCTGGCGCGGCGCGCGTCGCCGACTTCTGGCAGCTGCTGCTCGACGGCCGCGATGCCACCGCCACACCGCCGGCCGGACGGCTCGGCGTGCGGCGCGGTGGCTACCTCGACGATGTCGAATCGTTCGACAACACCTGGTTCGCCATCTCCGATCGGGAGAGCGCGGTCATGGACCCGCAACAGCGGCTCGCCATGGAGGTGGCGGTGGAGGCGCTCGACGACGCCGGGATCGGTTATCGCGCACGCGGTTCCGGCGCCGCGGTCGTGTTCGGCGCGTCGGGCTACGATCACGGCATCACGGTGCTCGGCCAACCGGGCCACGACGCGCCTTACGCGGTCACCGGTTCCGCACTGAGCATCATCGCCAACCGGTTGTCCTATGTCCTGGATCTGCACGGGCCGAGCCTGGTGCTCGACAGTGCCTGCTCGTCGTCGCTGACCGCGGTAGACCTCGCGGTCCGGCTGCTCGCCGACGGCACGGTGCCGTTCGCGATCGTCGGCGGGGTCAACCTGATGCTGCTGGAACACACGACGAACTATCTGGCCGAGAGCGGTTTCCTGTCCCCTGGCGGGCGGGCGACGCCATTCGACGCCACCGCGGACGGCTACACCCGCGGCGACGGGTGCGCGGTGGTGATCCTGCAGCGCACCGCGGACGCGCTGAGCGAGGGAAACCGGATATACGCGGAGATCGTCGGCACCGCCATCGGATCGGACGGACGCTCGAACGGCCTGTACGCACCGAACGGCCGCGCGCAGCAAGAGACGCTGCGCACCGCGTGGACGCGCGCCGGACTTGCGCCGGGCGACGCCCGCTACATCGAATGTCACGGCACCGGGACGACTTTGGGTGACGCCGTGGAGGTCGGCGCACTCGCCGCGGCGCTCGGCGACAACGCCGGGGATCCTCGGTGGATCGGGTCGGTGAAATCCAACATCGGGCATCTCGAGGCAGCCGCCGGGGTCACCGGAATGGTGAAGACCGCGCTGTCCATCTACCACGGTGTGATCGCACCGACGATCCACTTCCGATCCGAGAACCCGCTACTGAAGCTTGCCGAACGTGGACTGCGGGTGCCGACCGAACAGGTCGACTGGAGCGACGTGCCCGCGTCACAACGAACGGCGGGCGTCAGTTCGTTCGGATTCGGCGGCACCAACGCGCACGTGGTGCTGCGCGGGATCGAGGCGGCGCGGCACGACCGAGGCGAACAGGCACCGATGCTGATCCCGCTGACCGCTCGTGACCACGCCGAGTTGCGCGAGCACGCACTGCGGCTGGCCGACGAGCTGCGCGGCGCGGACAACGCCACGCGGCGGTCGCTACGCGACTTCGCCTCGGCCACCGCCCGATTGCTTCCCGAGCACGCACGCGCCGCGGTCCTGGTACGCGACCGTGGTGACGCGGTAGATCGGCTACGCGCCCTCGGCCGCGGCGACACCGAGGTAGCGCTCGGCCCGGTGACGAACCGCCGGCGCGGCGGCGTGTTGTTCCTGTTCTCCGGGCAGGGTGGTCAGCATCCGAAAATGGGCCGGGCGCTGGCGGCACGGTATCCGGTCTTCGCCCAGGCACTCGCCGAGGCGGCCGACGCTGTCGTCGCGGCAGGTGGGCCGCGGATCTGGACTCCGCGGCACGGCTTCGCCCTCACACCGCCCGGCAGCGGCGACACACACGCCACCGAACTGGTGCAGCCCGCGCTGTTCGCCTTCCAGGTAGCGCTGGCGAAACTGTTGGCAGCGTGGGGGATCGAGCCGGACGCCGTCGCTGGACACAGCATGGGCGAAATCGCCGCCGCCGTCGTCAGTGGCGCACTGCCCCTCGCCGACGCGGCGCGCGTGGTAGTGCTGCGCAGCGCCACCCTCGCCCACCTGGACGGGCACGGCGCGATGGCGGTGCTCGAGGCGGCCCCCGAAGAGGCGGCGAAACTCGTCGAGCCGATGCACACCGAGGTGGGCATCGCCGCCGTCAACGGCCCCCGATCGGTGGTCGTGTCCGGCACGCCACGCTATATCGACACCCTGGTGCGCAGGGCCAACCGCCGCGACATGTTCGCGCACCGGCTCGCGGTCGACTTCGCCGCGCACAGTCCCCAAATCGCCGCCGTGCTCCCGACTTTCGTCGCGGCACTGGCCGAGGTCACCGCGCGGACGCCGCGCGTCCCGGTGTACTCGACTGCCCGACGCGGCGCGAAGATCACCACCGCGGCCATGAACGCCGAATACTGGGCCGAAAACACCGCGGGCACGGTGCAACTCGCCGCCGCGATGGAACGCGCGGCCGAGGACGGGATCGCGACCGTACTGGAGATCGCGCCGCATCCGGTGCTGATCTCATCGGTACGGGAGTATCCGGACTTCCGCGCGGGTGCGCACCCGGTGGCATTGCGCGAGGACGAGGCCAGTGGATTCCTCACATGTCTGGCGCGGCTGTACTTGGAGGGGCGACCGGTCAACTGGTCAGCGCTCGGGCCCTTCGACACACCGCCACCGCGGCAGTGGCGCAAGCGGCGGTTCCCTTTGCTGTTCTCGGCGAGCACCCCCACGAGCATCGCCGAAACCACGTTCCCGGCAGACGATCTCACCGATCACGTCGTGCAGGGCGCGGCCACGGTGCCCGCGGCATTTTGGCTGCACAGGCTGCTTCGGGTGGCCCGCGACACGACCGCGGCGGCCACGCTCGTCGACTTCGCCGTTCACCAGCGCACCGATCTGGGCGCGCTACCCGAAGTCACCTATCGTGGCGATGGAACCGACGCAAATGTACAGGCGGAGGTCACGGGCACCGGAACGCTGGCTTCGGCCCGGCCCGCCGGTGACCCCACACCCGCGGATATCGTCGCATGGATGCGGGTGGTCGACGCAAATCGGGCGGCCCGACACCGGATGCGGATCATCGCCACCGGCGCTTTCTACGAAGAACTGCGCCGTCGAGGTCTACAGTACGGTCCACGTTTTCGTGCGTTGCGCGGCATCGCGACAGGCACCGAGGTGGCCCTCGGCCTGTTCGACGCCGCCGAATTGCACCGCACGACAACGCTGGACGGCGGCCTGCAACTACTCGCCGCCGCGGTCATCGACGACCTGCCCGCCTCGGCGGTCCCGCTGCCGATCGGCGTGGACTCGGCCTGGCTCTCGGCCGAACCGAACAGGGTGGTGCTCGAGGTGCACGCGCTCATCCGGGAGCGTACCGGCGCCGGACTGGTCGGCGACGTCATCGGCACCGACCAGCACGGCGTTCCCTGCCTGGTCTTCTCCGGTGTGCGGATCCGCTATGCGGAAAACGGCGTACTGGGCGATCTCGGCACGCATCCGCCGGCCGAACTCGACCCGCCCGCGCCGTTCCGCCAGGAGACGTGGGAGCCACGCGAACTCGAGACACTTCGGTTCGGCGCACTGGAGACGGCCGCGCAGCGGGTGTTGGTGATCGGCGCCTCCGACCTCGCAGTCCGGCTGGCCAGAGCGCTGGACACCGAAGTGCCGACCGAGCGGGTCGCGCGCGAACCCGACGCCGCGAGCGGGATCGTCACCTCGGTCCTCGCCGGCCGCGCGCTGCCCACCGCCGTGGTGCTGGTCTGGCCCACGGACACAGCGTCCGACACGAAGAATCCCACCGCGTCGATCGGTCGGGTAGTCGATCTGCTGCAACGCCTGCACGCCGACGAGAGCACCACGTCCGTGACGATCGTGCTGCCGGAACGCGGTGGCGCCGCAACGCCACCCGTGCCCGACGAGTCCCGCTCATGGGCAGCGATCGAGCGAGCGGCGATCGCGGGCTTGGCGCGTTCGTTGCAGCTCGAATCGAGCAGAACGGTCCGGCTGATCTGGGCGGATACCGACCCGAGGAATATCCCCCTGCTGTGCCGCCTGGTGCCATCCGCCGACACCGAGATCCCCGACGAACTGCGCCTGTCCGCCGGCGATGTCGCCGTTCGGCGCTTCGCGCCCGCACGGCCGCGCGCGCTGCCCGTCGCCACCATCGACGCGGGCGGAACCTACGTCGTCACGGGCGGGCTCGGGTCACTCGGCTCGGTCGCCGTGCGCTGGCTACTCGACGCGGGTGCGCACGACGTCGTGGTGCTGACGCGAGCGCCCCGCCCGGTGCCCGCGCTGCTGGACGGTCTGGAGGATCGCATCGTCGTGGTTCGCTGCGACGCCGCCGACCGCGACGATCTGGCCAACGCGTTGCACGATATTCGCGAATGCGGCTCGACCATCCGTGGCATCGTGCACGCCGCGGGCGCGTTGGAAGGCGCTGGATTCGACGCGGTCACGGTGGGCCAGCTGGCCAGGATGTTCTCGCCGAAGTCGACCGCGGCGTCCAATCTGATCGAACTCACCGCGACCGATCCGACCGATTTCGTCCTGCTTTTCTCCTCGGCGACGGGCGCGCTCGGTGCGCCGGGTCAGGCCGCCTATGCCGCCGCGAACGCGGCAATGGACTCCTTGGCGTCGAGCACTCCGGGCCGGCGCGTTCTCAGCATCGGCTGGGGCGTCTGGGATTCCGGTCTCGCCGCGGCGGCCGGCGGCGCGAGCCACCTGCGTCGAGCGGGCATCACGGCCTACGACCTGCGCCGCGGGATGGCCGTGCTGCCCCAGGCCCTGCGCTATGACGGCGGACATCTGCTCGCACTGGACTATGCCCCAACCACTGATCCGTCCCCGGTCGCGGTCCGGCTGGTGAATCTCCTCGGTCCACGGGGAACTTCGATCAGGATGCCGAGCCCTGCCGACGGTGTGCGCGGGCCCGCGCGCACGCCGACGCCGCCGGACACGGTCGAACCACTGACCACCACCATCCGCCGCGTCCTCGCGAGTACGCTCGATCTGCCCGCCGAGCAGATCAATGTCACCGACGACTTCAACGACCTAGGACTCAGTTCGCTGCTCGCGATCGAGATGCGGCGCACTCTGGAAGCCCGGCTGCGAATTCGGATCTCCACCGCCGAGTTGTTCAAGCACCCGACCATCACCACCCTCGGCGCCGCCCTGCTGGATCGGATCGCCGCGAACACCAGCGAGGCGCCACCGTGACAGCGACCGACCCGGCCCCCGGCAACATCCTCGCGGTGCGCGTCGCCGAATGGGCCGCGACCAGGCCGGACGAGAACGCCTTCACCGAGCTGTGCTTCCGCATGCAGGAACGTGTGCCCCGCACGATGACGTACGCAAGCCTGCACGCCGCGGCGGGCGCGCTCGCCGGGCGACTGCGGCAAGACAGCGCGCCCGGCGACCGGGTGGCCATTCTCTGCGCGCACGGAGTCGATTACGCGATCGCCTTTCTCGCCTGTCTGTACAGCAATCGGGTCGCGGTGCCGCTGTTTCCCGCGGCGGGAGCGCGCCATCGAGAACGTCTGCACGCGGTGCTCGCCGACGCCCGGCCCGCGCTCACCCTCGTATCGGCGCACGACGACGTCAGCGCGCCGACGCTCGGACAGGCGTTGGGGCAGGTGCTGGTGTTGCCGAGAGACGGTACCGTTCCGCCGGCGGATTCGGCCGTGGTGATCGACCCGACATGTGGCGAACTCGCCTACCTGCAGTACACCTCCGGATCTACCAAGTCGCCCGCTGGGGTCCGGGTCACCCATGCGAATCTGACGACGGCGTTGGCTCAGCTGCGACACGCCCTGTCCGCGGCTGGCGATCGGCCGATCGTGACCTGGCTGCCGTTCTTCCACGATATGGGCCTGATCCTGGGCCTTTCACTGCCCCTGTCCCTCGGCGTCCACGCCGTTACCCTGGCGCCCGCGGAGTTCGTCAAACGTCCGATCCGCTGGCTGCGTGCGATCAGCGACTACCGCGCCGGCGTCACAGGTTGCCCTAATTTCGGTCTGGCACTGACCATTTCAGGAACGACGCCGGAGGAGCGGGTCGGCCTCGACCTGTCCGGGCTGGAGGTCCTGATCAACGGCTCCGAGCCGGTCCGCGCCGACGTGCTGGACGAGTTCACCGAGATCTTCGACCCGCACGGCTTCCGCAACCACGCGCACACCCCCGGCTTCGGTCTCGCCGAGGCCACCCTCGCCGTCACCATGTGCGATCAGCGGGAAGAACCGATGTGGCGCCATTTCGACCGTGGCGCACTCGCCGAGGGACGCGTGGTCCCGCTGCCCAGGGATACCGCCGAGGCCACGCCCCCGGACGGCATATCGCTCGTCGGCTGCGGTACACCCGTGGGACAGGTAGTGCGGGTGGTCGACCCGGTCGGCAGGACAGCGCTGCCGCCGGGAAGTGTCGGCGAGGTCTGGGTGTCGGGAGACAATGTGTGCGACGGCTATTTCGGCAGGCCCGACGCCACCGAGGAGACCTTCGGCGCGACCTTGGTCGGCGATGACGGACGCTGGCTACGCACCGGCGATCTGGGCTTCCAGCACGAGGGCCAACTCTACCTCGCCGGACGCCGCAAGGACGTCATCGTCGTCGACGGACGCAACCACTATCCCGCCGATATCGAGACGACTGTGCAGGCGTGTACCCCGGAGATCCGACCTGGCCATGTGGTGGTGTTCGGGCACGATGACGGTCGGCGGGAAGATCTGGTCGTAGTCGCCGAACTCACCACCGTGGTTGTCGCCGAGCCTGCCGAACTCTCTGTGCTGGCCCGCCGAATCCGCACCGCCATCGCGTCCACGCACGAGGTGATGCCGGGCTCGGTGATGCTGGTGGAGCCGGGCCGGATACCTAAGACCACAAGCGGAAAGCTGCGCCGCGGCGAATGCAGGGCGCGCTATCTGGCGGGCCAACTGCAGCCGGTTGCGATGATCTAGCCGAACGGGCGGCCCGGGCTGTGCGTTGATGCGGTACGGCGGATGCCGAGCGGGCAATCAGGACTCGGCCCGGCCGAGGAGCCGATCGGTCTCGCGACGTTCACGCTTGGTCGGTCGCCCCGATCCCCGATCTCGACGGGGCATGGTCGCCAAGATCTCCCGCGGAGGCGGCGGCGGGCTGTGATCGATGAAGCACTGCGTCGCAATGGGAGCGCCGACTCGCTTGGTGACGAGGCGTTCCACGATGACGATGCGTTCGAGACCCGCCACCCGGATACGTACCTCGTCGCCGGGCCGCACCGGCTGCGCGGGCTTTGCGGTCGCGCCGTTCACCCGAACATGTCCGCCTCGACACGCCTCAGCAGCTGCTGACCTGGTTTTGAACAGGCGCACCGCCCAAGTCCACGAATCGACGCGGGCCTGTGTCGCGATGTGCTGGATGCCGTGTTCGGCGCGGGCCACTCGTTAGACGATACGGCGTGCGGTAACCACCATGTCAGGCCGCAGCGGGGTGAATGACACCGGCTGACCCGACTGCACCGCATTCAGCAGCTTGCCGTCGCCCGCGTAGATGCCGACGTGGCCGCCGCCGTTGGTGACGACGATGTCGCCCGGCTGCAGGTTCTGGAACGCGACCGGCGCACCGACGTGTGACTGCTCGAAGCTGGTGCGAGGCAGTTGAACTCCTGCCTGGCGGAAGGCCCACTGGACGAGGCCGGAGCAGTCGAAGGACTGGGGGCCGGCGGCACCCCACGAGTACTGGGCGCCGACCTTGGTCTTGGCGGCGTCGAGGGCGATGTCACCCGGGGTGCTCGGCTGCGCGAACAGACCAGGCAGCAGCGGTGCCAAACCGGGAGGCTGCGGAGCCGCCTGCGGAGCCGAGGGGGCGGGGGCGGACGGAACGGCCGCGAGCGCCTGCTGGATCTGCTGGCTGAGTTGCTGGGCCGGCTGCTCATACTCTTGGGGGAGCGGAACGTCGATGTTGCCGACACCGGGAACGTTGATAGTCGCGGCCATGGCTGGGATCGCCGGCATCGCGCCAGTCGCGGCAACCGCTCCCATGACTATGGCACCTTTGACGGAATTCGGAACCCGAGAATCCCGCTGCAAGCTGTGTTTACCCACCGGCTACGTCTCCGATCTTGCTGCTCTCCCGCCGACCGGGTCAACTGACGAGTTCGGGCCGGGAGAACGGCCCTACCTTGCGACCGAATTCGGCCGCGCGGATTCACCCCAGACAAACCTGTGGTCCCCCGGTACGACAGCCGAAACCGGTTGATTCCGACGGCCGTTGAGGCGGTACCCAGTGGCGCCGTTTCTCTTACGAAGCGACTGACTCCACTAAGTCACGAAGAGATTACGACGCCGACGCAATGTTGTCCAGCGCACAGCGTGGCGACTTCCCTTTTCCTGCCGAACTCCCTGCATGGGCGGTCCAAAACTGCAACCTGTGATCGGTCACGATGCGATCTCGGCCAGCCCGCGCTCGGTCACCACTGGACAACGTTCGCCCGAATCGCGGCGGGCCGATCAGGATTCGGCGCCACCCATCGCGCGCTCGAGTTCGTCGATTCGGCGCCGGGCGTCGGCGAGTTCCACCTCGAGCCGGCCGAATGCCATGACCAGCGGGCCGACCGCGAGGTCCGCGACCAACTGGGGGTCGTCGAAGCCGCGCTCGATCGCGACGAGGATGTTGGACCTGATGCGCTGCGCCACCGTGGCGCCCGCGGGTACGTTCCACGACTCCACCACCTCGGCGGTGGATTCGGGGGTGGGCTCGTCGGACATGCCTCTCCGTTCTCGCACGGAATGTCGCGCGACCGTTCTGGCGAACCGCCGCCAGCATAGTGCGAGCAATAGCGCAATCGAGCAATAGTGCGATACGGAACGCTAAGCCTCTCTAGGACACGCCGTAGATGAGCGCAGATTATCCGGACGAAACGCGCTACGGTGTCTGGGCATGGACCCCGTGCGGAATCCGTATGCCCCCGGTGCGGGACAACGCCCACCCGAACTCGCCGGACGCGACAAACAACTCACCGCCTTCGATATCGTGCTCGAACGCATCGCGCGCGGCCGTCCGGAACGCAGTGTCATGCTCACCGGCCTGCGCGGCGTCGGAAAGACGGTACTGCTCAATCAGCTTCGCTCAGCGGCGGTGTCCCGCGGCTGGGGCACCGGCAAGATCGAGGCGCGGCCAGAACAGGAACTGCGCCGCCCACTGTCCTCGGCGCTGCACATGGCCGTCCGCGCGATCGCCACGACGCACCCCAATCCGGAGCGGGTCGACGACTTCCTCGGCATCTTGAAAGCTTTCGCGTTGCGGGTCACCGCGGACAAGGGCATGCGAGAACGCTGGCAGCCGGGCATCGACGTACCCGCGGTCACCGGTCGGGCCGATTCCGGCGACATCGAGATCGATCTGGTGGAGTTGCTGATGGAGGCGGCCGCACTGGCCGGCGACATCGGCGTCGGCATCGCGATCTTCATCGACGAGATGCAAGATCTCGGCGCCGCCGATATCTCCGCGATCTGCGGCGCATGCCACGAACTGAGCCAGGACACTTCGCCGCTGATCGTGGTCGGCGCCGGACTTCCGCATCTGCCCGCCGTGCTGTCCGCCTCGAAGAGTTACTCGGAGCGACTATTCAGCTATCACCGAATAGACCGATTGGACCGGGAGTCCGCAGACCAGGCCCTGATCGCGCCCGCCCAGCGTGAAGACGTGAAGTTCGCCGACGAAGCCCTCGACGCACTGTACGACAGGGCCGATGGGTACCCCTATTTTGTGCAGGCCTACGGCAAGGCCGTCTGGGACCAGGCGCCGGAGAGTCCGATCACCGCCGAGGATGTCGAGGTGGCCTCGCCGACCGCGGAGGAAGAGTTGGCCGTCGGCTTCTTCGGCTCTCGCTATGAGCGAGCAACGCCTGCGGAGCGGGAGTACATGCGCGCCATGGCCGACCTGTCCGGCGACGACGGCCCGGTGGCGACCGCCGCCGTGGCCAACGAACTCGGCCGCAAACCGGCCTCGTTGTCGCCGGCGCGCGACGGGCTGATCAAGAAGGGCCTCATCTACTCGGCCGAGCGCGGGACGATCGGTTTCACCGTGCCACACTTCGGTCGCTACCTGCGCTCGGTCTGATGCGGCTGCGCGGCCGTGGCGTTCCCTCGTCGACGGATGGACGACGGGGTCTGACGATTGCCGCGTATCCACCTCTCTTACGAGATCAGTAGAGATTCGTAGACTTATCTCGACCGCGAGATCTACCGGCGGGTAACAAACCCTCCTACACTCGAATGTGATCCCGATCACGTCCGAGGAGGACATCATGGCGACACCAGCGAAAGTCGACGCCACCGAAGAACAGGCCCGTGCACTGGTCGAGGAGTCCCGTGAAACGGGCTGGGCCAAGCCGTCGTTCGCCAAGGAGATGTTTCTGGGGCGGTTCCGGCTCGATCTGATTCACCCTTACCCGCAGCCCAGCCCCGAGGACGCGGCGCGCACCGAGGCGTACCTGGCGCGACTACGGTCGTACTGCGAGACGATCGACGGATCGGTGATCGAATCCGAAGGCCGGATTCCGGACGAGTATGTGCGGGGCCTTGCCGAACTCGGCTGCTTCGGCTTGAAGATTCCAGAAGAATATGGCGGCCAGGGCCTTTCACAGTTCGGCTACAACCGGGCGCTGATGCTGATCGGTTCAGCGCACCCGAGTCTCGGCGTCCTGCTCTCGGCGCACCAGTCCATCGGAGTGCCCGAACCACTCAAACTGGCCGGTACCCCCGAGCAGAAGGCCGAGTTCCTTCCCCGCTGCGCAGCGGGCGCGATCAGCGCCTTCCTACTCACCGAACCCGACGTCGGCTCCGATCCGGCCCGAATGGCCAGCACCGCGACGCCGATCGAGGACGGCGAGTTCTACGAACTCAACGGTGTCAAACTGTGGACGACCAACGGCGT
Organism: Nocardia sp. NPDC049190; assembly: GCF_040648115.1. Lineage (NCBI taxonomy): Bacteria > Bacillati > Actinomycetota > Actinomycetes > Mycobacteriales > Nocardiaceae > Nocardia > Nocardia sp. NPDC049190. Next base: position 392,274 of record NZ_JBEZDE010000001.1, on the reverse strand, counting down.
CGTCGCCGAACTGCTCGTCGTGATGGCGCGGGTACCGAAGAGCGAGGGACATCGAGGCGGCATTTCGGCCTTCGTGGTCGAAGCCGATTCACCGGGTATCACCGTGGAGCGGCGCAACGCTTTCATGGGGCTGCGCGGCATCGAGAACGGTCTCACCCGGATGTACAACGTCCGTGTTCCCAAGCGCAATCTGGTCGGCCGCGAGGGCGACGGCCTCAAGATCGCACTCACCACCCTGAACGCCGGCAGGCTCGCGATTCCCGCGCTGTGCACCGCGGCCTCGAAGTGGTCGCTGAAGATCGCTCGAGAGTGGAGCGCGCAGCGGGTGCAATGGGGCAAGCCGGTCGGTGAGCACGCCGCCGTCGGCGAAAAGATCTCGTTCATCGCGGCCACCACCTTCGCGCTGGAGGCGACACTGGACCTGTCGGCGGCGATGTGCGACGAGGCACGAAACGACATCCGGATCGAAGCGGCGCTCGCCAAACTGTGGGCAAGCGAGATGAGTTGCCGGATCGCCGACGAGCTCGTACAGATCCGCGGCGGTCGCGGATACGAGACGGCGGCATCGCTCGCCGCGCGTGGCGAGCGTGCCGTCGGAGCCGAGCAATTGCTGCGCGACCTGCGGATCAACCGGATCTTCGAAGGATCGAGCGAGATCATGCGGCTGCTGATCGCCCGAGAGATGGCCGACGCGCACATGGCCGCCGCGGGCGCGCTGGTCGACCGCAAGGCCGAGTTCAAGGACAAGGCGAAAGCAGCGGTCGGTGCGACCGGCTTCTATGCCAAATGGTTCCCACAATTGGCTGTCGGGGCGGGCACGGTGCCGGCCGCGTATACCGAGTTCGGCACGCTGGCCCGCCATCTGCGGTTCGTCGAGCGCGGTTCACGCAAGCAAGCCAGGTCGCTGATGTACGCGATGGGCCGCTGGCAGGCGGGACTCGAGTACCGGCAGAACTTCCTCGGCCGGATCGTCGACATCGGCGCCGAACTATTCGCCATGTCGGCGGCCTGCGTGCGCGCGCAGGCGTTGCGCAGCGCGGGCGCACCGCAGGCCGAGGCCGCCGAGGAACTGGCCGACAGCTTCTGCCGGCAGTCCAGGGTGCGGGTACGCACACTGTTCGACGCACTGTGGGACAACACCGACGACGACGACCGCACCCTCACCCGCGGGGTGCTCGACGGCCGCTACCAATGGCTGGAGCAGGGTGTGCTCGATCCGAGCGAGGGAACCGGGCCGTGGATCGCCGAGTGGCAGGTCGGCCCGTCCGCCGAAGCGAACCTGCTGCGCCCATTCCTGCCGTCCACCCGCAGCCACGCGGACGCTTAGTCACGACGGCCAGGTTCGTCACGTTCGGGAGCGCGGCGCCCGAACGTGACGAACCGAGGGCGCCTTGCCTGATATTCGGGAGTATCGGAATATTCGTAGAAAGGCGCAGATTCTGTCGACATATCGGCGATGATGCACCGAATCTCCTGGACAACAGGATCTGAATCCGTCGACGCGAATGATGGACAACCCCAACTTTCTAACGATATAGTAAATTTACTAACGATACAGTAACTGACCTTGTGTTTTCCGGATTCGTCCGGTACGAACAATGGCCCCACGCTGTCGATCACCGGCGTCGGTTGGACAACGTGTCCATAACAGCAGGTATGCGCCGTTAACGACGCGGAAATCCAGATCGACAACTGGGCAAGAAGCTCCGAAGGTCAGGGAGCCTCGCCCACAGGAGAGTGTCATGCGCACGACGATCGCCCGCCACGCCGCCGATTACGGCGGCCACCGTGTCACCGTGTCGGCCGAAGACGGCGTGCCCCTCTCGGTCCGTATCTTCGGCGCCGACGACGCCCCCGCGACCGTCGTCTTCGTCCACGGCCACTGCTTGCGCACCGAATCCTGGTCCTTCCTGCGCGACCAGTTGCTCCAGCAGTTGGGCAGCGGCGTCCGGATGGTGTTCTACGACCACCGGGGCCACGGCGCATCCGGCGTGGCGCATCCCTCGACGTACACCATCGACCAGCTCGGACACGACCTTAATGCCGTGTTGCGGACGGTCGCGCCGACCGGTCCGGTGATCCTGGTCGGACACTCGATGGGCGCAATGGTCCTGCTCGCCTACGCCCGACTGTTCCCGGAGGCGATCGGCACGCGCGTGGTCGGTGTCGGACTGCTCGCGGGAGCGGCCAATGGCCTCACCGAGGCCGGGCTCGGCCGTCTGCTGAACCAGCGCGCGGTGCGCTCGCTGCAGGTCGCCGTCACCCGCGCGCCGCGCATGATGCAGGCGTCCAAACGGATGACGCGACGGTTCTTCGAGCCGCTCATCCGCGAAGCCAACTTCGGCACCAGGAAGACGAATCCGCGGGTGGCCGCGGTCGCCACCGCGATGCTGAACGACACCCCCCTGCTGACCATGTCCAGCTTCCTGCACTCGTTGATCACCTTCGACGAGTCGGCGACACTGCATCGCCTCGGCACGATCCCCGCGCTGGTGCTGGCCGGCACAGCGGACATCGTCGTTCCGTTCGCGCACTCCATCGTGCTGGCCTCCCAGCTGGCTGGTTCGCAACTGGTACGCCTGGAAGGAGCCGGGCACAGCGTGATCCTCGAACGCGCCGAAGAGGTCGCGCTGTCCATCGTCGCACTCGTCGAGCGCGCTGTCGGCGCGGCGGGCGAGGGGACCGAGTTCGCCGTCGCGGGCTGATCGCAGGCAACCGGCGGCAACCGGGGTATCACCGGGTCCGACATCCGGCGCGCCAGAATCGAATTCTTTCTGTACTGTGTTGTAGATCACGTTGTGTGGTGGGTCACACAGCTTGGTGAAGTGCGGCCGCAGGTAGCAGGCAACACGCGCCGAACCGAGTTGTGCTGTCCATCAAAGTACAGAGGAGGCATCGATGACACGCAGCGAATTCGCGGAACTCCGCTACACGGTCGGCCAGCTCCGGCAATCCATCGGCGCGCTGCGCGCTCATTACGGCGACGCCAACACCGTGCGCCGGCTGGAGAACGATCTCGAACGGCTCGTCATCGATGCTGACGAACTCGAGCAGTCACCGCCCCCGGCGATACCGCGTCAGGCACAGGACACGATCTACGTTCCGGACAGCAAATCCGATGAGGCCGCCTGGATGGGCGCCCAGGACGAGGGACTCGGCTTCCACTCCCGGCCACGAACCAAGTAGGCACGCGACGCGGGACCTCGCGGCCCCTTGATCGGACCAAACCCGCGAGGTGTCGCCGCAGTACATCGCCACACCTGACCATGCCCAGCACCAGACACAGCGCGTATAGACCGATCCCCGCGATCCCTGGTCACCACGCGGCGCTCGGTTCCGCACCGATCCGGGTTGGCGCGGTTGGCGAAGCGGCCTCGAATACGACAGCGCCGAACGGCCTTCGATCCCAGTCGCGCCGCCGGCCGCGACAACCGACGGACCGCCGAAAACGGGATCGCCTACTACGCCACAGCATCCGACAGCTACCCCCGCCCGCCCCACTGCACAATACCCACCCACCGCGATCACTCGAGCGTAGTGACATGGCGGTCGGACGACCTTAGTCGGCCGCCATCGGACCGCGCTCGGCTGAGGCCTCTTCGACGGGAAGTCCGGGATGGTGGGGTGGTGCGGCCGGACAGAAGGTTCCAGCAACGTGGCGTCATCCCCGACAGCACGGTCCCGGCGCGCCGACCGGCGGCCCTATCGCGGCCGTCAGCTAGGCCGGGCGCCCGGTTCATCGTTCGGTGCTCCTTTTCTCGGGGTGCTGGTGCGGCGCCACCTCAGCGCCTATATCTCCAGGAGCGATAGCCACACATTTGTTGCCCATGTGCGACGGTATCGACGCGAAAATTCGACCGCGAGTTTTCTTGGGCGCGCCCAAACGTCAAACGCGTTCCGCTTTAGTCGAGTTCGAAGTGTTTGCGGTTGGTTCACCGACCTCCGGCAGCCGAGCCATCCGGCGCCGATGTGGCGCAAATCACGGGCATTCAGGCGGGTTGGGATTGCCAAGACCCTGTTCGCTCCATAGCACGGGTGTCGTATGGTGCTCAGCATCACATTCGACTGCGGAGGTAACGATGACCACCCGCACAGCAGATCAGCGAGGCATCCACCTGTGAGTGCCGCACCGACCGCCGCCCCGGAGACGGGCACCGGCGTATTCAACAGAACAAGGGCCCGAATCTCGCAGCGCACGCTGCGCACCGACCGGTGGTGGATTCCGCCACTGTTCACAGTGCTCGGGCTAGCCGCGTTCGTTATCTATGCGACGACCAGATCCTATGTGCGCACGGCATATTGGGTAGCGGATTACCATTACCTGACGCCGTTCTACTCGCCGTGTCTGAGCACTTCGTGTGTCGAGGGTTCGTCCCATTTCGGCACGCCGTTCGGTGAGCTACCCGCAATTCTGCCGCTCGGCTTCGTCGTACTGCCCTTTCTGCTCGGCTTCCGGTTGACCTGCTACTACTACCGCAAGGCCTACTACCGGTCGGTGTGGTTCTCTCCGCCGGCCTGCGCCGTGGCCGAGCCGCATGCCAAATACACCGGCGAGACCAAACTTCCGCTGATCATCCAGAACGCGCACCGCTACTTCTTCTATGTAGCCCTGTTGGTTTCGGTGATCAACACCTACGACGCGATCGTCGCCTTCCACGGCAAGACCGGCGGCTTCGGGTTCGGCCTCGGCAATATCGTGCTGCTGGTCAACGTGATCCTGCTGTGGGCCTACACACTGTCGTGCCATTCGTGCCGGCATATCGCGGGTGGTCGGCTCAAGCACTTCTCCGCGCATCCGGTGCGCTACTGGTTCTGGACTCAGGTCTCCACGCTGAACACTCGGCACATGGCGCTGGCCTGGACCACCCTCGGCACGCTTGTGCTGACCGACTTCTACGTCATGTTGGTTGCCAGCAAGACGATTTCGGACCTGCGGTTCATCAACTGACCGCCTCATCGAGGAGTTTCTCTGCATGGCAGAAGTGGAACGGCACAACTACGACGTCGTCGTGATCGGCGCGGGCGGCGCCGGATTGCGGGCGGTGATCGAGGCCAGAGAACACGGACTGTCCGTCGCCGTGGTGTGCAAGTCGCTTTTCGGCAAAGCGCACACTGTGATGGCCGAGGGCGGCTGCGCGGCGTCCATGGGCAACGCCAACGAAAAGGACAACTGGCAAACCCATTTCAAAGACACGATGCGCGGTGGCAAGTTCCTGAACAACTGGCGCATGGCCGAATTGCATGCTCAGGAGGCGCCCGACCGGGTCTGGGAGCTGGAAACCTATGGAGCGCTGTTCGATCGGACCGCGGACGGCCGCATCAGCCAGCGCAACTTCGGCGGTCACACCTACCCCCGGCTCGCACACGTCGGTGACCGCACCGGCCTGGAGATCATCCGCACCATGCAGCAGAAAATCGTCTCGCTGCAACAGGAGGACTTCGCGGAGACCGGCGACTACGAGGCGCGCATCAAGGTCTTCTCCGAATGCACCATCACCGAACTGCTCAAGGACGGTGAACGAATTTCCGGCGCGTTCGGATACTGGCGGGAATCCGGCCGCTTCATTCTGTTCGAGACGCCCGCGGTGGTGTTGGCGACCGGCGGCATCGGCAAGTCGTACAAGGTGACCTCGAATTCCTGGGAGTACACCGGCGATGGGCACGCCCTCGCGCTTCGCTCGGGCGCGACGCTGATCAATATGGAGTTCCTGCAGTTCCACCCGACCGGAATGGTCTGGCCGCCCAGCGTGAAGGGCATCCTGGTCACCGAGGGGGTGCGCGGCGACGGCGGCGTGCTGGTGAACACCGAGGGCAAGCGGTTCATGTTCGAATACATTCCGCCGGTCTTCAAGGGACAGTATGCCGAGACCGAGGAAGAGGCCGACCAATGGTTGCGCGACAATGATTCCGCGCGCCGCACGCCGGACCTGCTGCCGAGGGACGAGGTCGCGCGGGCGATCAACGAAGAGGTCAAAGCAGGTCGAGGAACCGAACACGGCGGTGTCTACCTCGATATCGCCTCCCGAATGCCGGCCGAGGAGATCATTCGGCGGCTGCCGTCGATGCACCACCAGTTCAAAGAGCTCGCGGACGTGGATATCACGAAGGAGCCCATGGAGGTCGGGCCGACCTGTCACTACGTAATGGGCGGAGTCGAGGTCGATCCGGATACCGGCGCCGCCACGGTCCCCGGTCTGTTCGCCGCGGGTGAGTGTTCCGGCGGGATGCATGGATCGAACCGGCTCGGCGGCAACTCCCTCTCGGACCTGCTGGTATTCGGCCGTCGGGCCGGGCTCGGCGCCTCCGCCTATGTCGAGGGCCTCACCGAGCGCCCGTCGGTCTCCGAGAACGACATCACCAAAGCCGCGAAAGCCGCCTTGGCGCCGTTCGATCCGCCGACCGAAGGCAGCGGTGAAAATCCCTACACTCTGCACACCGATCTGCAGCAGTCGATGAACGACCTGGTCGGCATCATCCGCAAAGAAGACGAGGTGCGCGCGGCAATCGACAAACTCGCCGAGCTGCGCGCCCGATTCCGACAGGTCACCGTGGAGGGACACCGCCAGTTCAACCCGGGCTGGCACCTCGCGCTCGACCTGCAGAACATGCTGCTGGTCAGCGAGTGCGTCGCGCAGGCCGCATTGCAGCGCACCGAGAGTCGCGGCGGACACACCCGCGACGACCATCCGTCGATGAATCCCGACTGGCGCAATAAACTGCTGGTCTGCGCGGTGCAGTCGGAGACAGCCGACGACCCGATTCCCACCGTCACAGTGACGCCGAAGGATCAAGTCCCGATGCGTCCGGAGTTGCTCGCCCTCTTCGATCTCGGCGAGCTCGAAAAGTACTACACCCCGGCCGAGCTCGCGGGACACCCGACCGCGAGCGGGACTTCGACGGAGCGAGAGGCGTAGCGATGGGTTACGACGCCAAATTCCGCGTGTGGCGCGGCGACCTCGAGGGCGGTGCACTGCAGGACTTCACCGTGCTGGTGAACGAGGGTGAGGTGGTGCTCGACATCATCCACCGCCTGCAGGCAACCCAGGCGCCCGACCTCGCAGTGCGCTGGAACTGCAAGGCGGGCAAGTGCGGTTCCTGTTCAGCCGAGGTGAATGGGCGCCCGGGGCTGCTGTGCATGACGCGCATGTCTACCTTCACCCAGGACGAGGTGATCACGGTGACGCCGATGCGCACCTTCCCGGTGGTCAAGGACCTGGTGACCGACGTGTCCTATAACTACGAGAAGGCGAGAGAGATACCGTCGTTCACCCCGCCGGACGACCTGAAACCCGGCGAATACCGGATGCAGCAGGTCGATGTGGCGCGCTCGCAGGAGTTCCGCAAGTGCATCGAATGCTTCCTGTGCCAGAACACCTGTCATGTGGTGCGGGACCACGAGGAGAACAAGCAGTCGTTCGCGGGGCCGCGCTTCCTGATGCGGATCGCGGAACTGGAGATGCATCCGCTCGATGTCGCCGACCGCACCGAACTGGCGCAGGACGAGCAGGGGCTCGGGTTCTGCAATATCACCAAATGCTGCACCGAGGTCTGCCCGGAGCACATCAAGATCACTGACAACGCGTTGATTCCACTGAAGGAACGGGTGGCCGACCGGAAATACGATCCGCTGGTCTGGCTGGGCAACAAGCTGTTTCGCCGCTAGCGCTGCAAGGCCGACCGGCCGGGGGCACGCCCGGCCGGTCGGTGCACCGTTAGAGCATCGCCACCACACCGATGGCGACGATCCATACGAGCAGGCCGACGAACAATGCCGACAGCACAGAGCTGGTCAGAATGAAGACACCGATCGCCGACACTGCGAACAGCAGTGCGACGATCAGCCATTCCACCCAATCGCCGGGCCACAGTTTCTTGTACCCGGGATGGGAACTCTTGAGCCCACGGTCCACAAAAAGATATTTACCCGCGACATGCCGTGGCAAACATGATTCTGTTGCTGAATCTGTGTCGTTTCGTGATCTTCGCGCAGATTCGATCACCTCAGGCATCCAACGGGAACGTTCGCTCTGTCGCGCCGACTCGCCCGGCAGACTGCCACTCGCTGCCGGGCGGCGTCCGGCCTATTTCGGCCGGTCGAACTCACCGTCGTGGACGCCCGCGGTGAAGGCGGCCCACTCCGCCGGCGTGAAGACCAACACGGGTCCGTCGGGATCCTTGCCGTTGCGAAGGCCGACGTGTCCGTCGGCCAGCAACGCAACCTGCACGCTGTCACCCGCACTTTCGCCCGAACTCCGCCAAGTTGCGTTCGTCAGGTCGACGTTCGTGTTGCCTTGGATGCTCACGACATGGACTCCTTTGCTCTCTGCGTCGTCCTCAGCGCTGCGCCCCAACCGGATCGAAACTCATGCCGCACACCCTCGGGCCCTGCTGTAGCAGACCTCTACTCGACCGAATATCCCAGCACGCAGCGCTGCAGGCACTCGTGAGCCCGATCGTACCGCCGTACCTCGGCGTGTCTTTCCAGGTAGAGATCTCCGGTGAAACACAGTGCCACCACATCGACGGTGGCCGGCGATAGCTTTCTCGGTGGCGCAACAGGACGCGGCTGAACTCGCCTCTGGTTCCGCCGCGCAATCCCTCGGATAATCGAGTGATTCAGCGTCCTCGGGTAATCGGCGGTCGGCAGACAACCCGAGGCTGAGCTGGGGTTGACCGACAGTGGGATGGCGGACCGTTACCGCGACGGTGACCCCTGCTCCGTGCGCCGATCCCTGGCGGTATCTGCCGCGTTGCCGGCGGAGTAGAATCGAGCAGGCGGTGTGGGAAATGGCTGGCCTGTCGGATGATCTGGGTGTTTCCCGGATTTCGCTGATCCTCGTGCCGACCGTGGTGCCACCGTACGCTCCGTTCTGCGCTCCCGTTGCTCGTCCAAGGGCCATCGGAGGTGACCTTCCCGCTCGGTTCCGCACGCTTCGCGTGGCAGGGACCTATTCGGCCCCAACTCCGCAAAATCCTCTTCTACCAGCTGGTTTTCGTGTTGAGAAACACGCAAGAGTTGGGGATGGCCATAACGGGCGTTGTCTCGTCCTCCGGCTGACGGCGTGTCCGCAATACGCCCCGAAGCTTTCCAGTCGAATCGCCGCTCCGCTACGAATCCCTCTGGCATTCACAAGGAGTCGCACGGAGGAACGGGGAGCCATGACAGCACACAGCCGCATGTCGTCGAGGACCGGCGATCTCACCCCGCCGCGGGCGCGTAACGTCGGTCGGGATAGCTGGATGGTGTCATACCTGCCCGGTCGCACCGTGACTCGCGCCAAGGCCCTCGCGGCGCCACCGGCCGCCGAAGTCGCACCCACCCCGCCGGATTCGGTCGGCGCGCTGAACGACGCGGGTCCGATGGCGGCCGTCGCCGCGCACCGGTCGACGTGGGGTGGCAGTCGCGCCCCGACCCGGCAGCGCGGGATCGGCGCTACGCACAGAGTGGGAATCGCCTGATGCCATGGACGAAGCGGCACCAGCCCGTGGTCGCGCTGCTCGCCTGCGAAGCCGACCCCGGTGTCCTGACCGTCGAACAGGCGCACGCCGCAATGCAATTACACATCGACTGCACCGTGGATCGGTGCCAGGTGCGCCGCCGCGCGCGCACGACACTGGTCCAAGCCGGTAAATGTGTGCTCGACGCACGTGCGCTGCCCTGCTGACGAGGTGGGATCTTCATGGTCGACGATCGCACCCGGCACCTCCGGCTCACTCAGTGCCAGGTGTGATCGGTGAGCGGCGTACGCGGACCGAACTTCGGTCGGTGGAAGTGCCCGCTGATCTCGAGAAGCCGAATCGCCCGATAGCGATGTGGGCGTAGCGGTTCGAGATATTCGATCATCCCGTCGTCGTCGAGCGGGTGACCCACCAGGGTCCAACCGACGGTCGCGGCGAGGTGGTAGTCGCCGACCGACAACGCGTCCGGGTCACCGAATGCCCGCTGCGCGATCTCCGCGGCAGTCCACACGCCGATGCCGGGTATGGTCCGCAGCATCCGCGCAGCATCGGCCGGGCCGACCTGCGCCGCCCGCTCCAGCGAATCCGCCACCCGGGCCGCGCTCACGATGGTCTGCGCGCGCTGCGGGCCGACGTTGGCGCGGTGGTAGGTCCAGGACGGAATCCGGCGCCAAGTGGCGGCAGCCGGTGGCAGCCGCATGCCCTTCGGCGCTGGGCCGGGCGCGGGGTCGCCGAACCTCCGCACCAGGGTGCGCCACGAGGCATGTGCTGAGACGGTGTGCACCTTCTGCTCCAGCACGGCGGGCACCAGCGCCTCGAAGACCAGACCGGTGCGCAGCATGCGCAGACCAGGGAAACGGCGGTGCGCGTCGAGGAGTTTCGGGTGCTCGGGAGCGAACGCGGAGACGTCCTCGTCCAGGCACAGCATGTACTCCAAGCGGTCGAGGAATTCCGCCGCACCGGGACCCCAGGCACGGGCCTCGACCGCGCATGGACCGGATTGAGTCAGTCGGTAGGTGACCGCGCCGGTCGGCAGCCGGGAGGCGTGCCACTGCGCACCGTCGCTGGTGACCTGGTGGCACGGATCGCCGGCGCCGCGACCGAGCGGGGCTATGGTGCACGCCAGATCGATCGGCCGATCCGCCGTCACGATCCTGGCCGAACCGGTCCGGCCCGCTCCCGGCTCGGCCATCGCATTGCGCACCCGACCATTCTGCCCGGCGTTCGTTCGCACGCCAGGATGGGCCGGCGATTACCTCGGCGCACCACGGACGACGACGCGATCAAATATTCATTCCGAATGATCCGGGCTGTGCTTTATTTTGTAACAACCCGAAAAGGCATTGCGATATCGGCTTCGGATCCGCAAACAACTGGCAGTCGCCATGATGGAGGTTCTGATGATCACCACTGTACTCAACTGGTTGCTCAATGCCTGGGGCGGCGTTTCCGCGGGCAGCTCGGGTTACCAGATTCCGCCAGGCACCCTGCCCTTCGGCAGCTGAACCGCGCGCGCACTCGTCGGGACCGGTCGCGATGAGTGCGCGAAAGTTCTATGGACCTACCAGGAACTGCGCAAGATGTCGACATCGGCGCCCTGCCAACGCGGCTGCCTGGGTGCGACAGGAGAACCCGTCGGCGAGGATGATCGCCTCGTCGCCAGCGGTGCGCAACGTGGGCAGCATGCCATTCTCGGCCACCGCGACCGAAATGTCGTAATGGCCGATCTGCATTCCGAAATTTCCCGCCAGACCGCAGCATCCGGTGATTTCCGTCACCTCAACTCCCATGCTGGCCAACAATTGGCGATCTTTGTCGAATCCCAACACCGCATGCTGATGACAATGCGGCTGAACCACCACTCGCTGTCCGGATCGTACCGGCGGACGCCAGTTCGGCTGATCGGCGAGAAACTCGGCCAACGTCCGTATCGCCGCGGCGGTCGCGGCCGATCTCGGGTCGTCCGGCAGCAGCTCCGGGAGGTCCGCGCGCAGTACCGCGGTGCAGGACGGTTCCAACCCGACCACGATGCCGCCCGCGCGCACGTGCGCGTCCAGCGCGGCCAGAGTGGCGCGCAGCCGCGCGCGAGCGCCGTCCAACTGTCCCGTGCTGATCCAGGTGAGCCCACAACACACCCGGCGCTCGGGAATGCGGACACGGTAGCCGAGCGCACTCACCAGACGCGCCGCAGCAAGTGCGATCTCGGGGTCGAAGGCATTGGTAAAGGTGTCGATCCACAGCATCACTTCGCCGGATCCGCTCTCGGTGCTACCCGCCCTCGGCGGGTACGCCGACTCGGGGAGCCGAGCGCCATCCTCCAGCTGACGCCACATCCGCCGAAAGCTGGGCTCGGCGAGGCGCGGCACAGCACGACGTGCGTCGATGCCTGCCGCGCGCAGTCCGCTTCGGCGTAGCGCGGCGCGACCGGCCAGCGCGTTGACGACCCGCGGCATCCGACTCGCGAGGGCGAGCCACCGCGGCAGCCAGCCCAACGAGTAGTGATCGATCGGGCGCGGACGGTGACGGTAGCGGCGGTGCAGCGCCTCCGACTTGTAGGTGGCCAGGTCGACGCCCGCCGGGCAGTCCGAGCGGCACGCCCGGCAGGACAAGCACAGATCGAGTGATTCGGCCACGGCATCCGACGACCACGGCAGCGCACCGCGAACCACTTCCTGCAGCACCCTGGCCCGGCCACGCGTGCTGTCCTTCTCGTCCCTGGTGGCCAGATAGGACGGGCACATGAACCCACCAGTGGCCCTGGTGTCGGCACGGCACTTGCCGACACCGACGCAGCGATGAACGGCCGTGCCCAAGTCGCCTTCGTCGTCTGGGAACGTGAAGCCTTTCCGCGACCCGACCTGCGGCAGCCCGACCAGCCGCAGATCGGCGTCGAGCGGACGCGCAGCGATGAGCACTCCCGGATTCAGCAGGTCGCCAGGATCGAAAAGCGCCTTGTATCCGGCGAAGACGTCGAGCACAGTGCGGGAGTACATGATCGAAAGCAGCTCGGAGCGGGCGCGGCCGTCGCCGTGCTCACCGGAGAGCGAACCGCCGTAGCGCACAACCAGTTCGGCCGCGTCGACCAGGAAGGCGCGGAAACGCTGCGGCGCGTCGATGATCGGCAGATCGAGCCGGACGTGGATACAGCCGTCACCGATGTGCCCGTAGAGCACACCATCCACGCCGTGGTCCTGGGTCAGCGCGGCGAAATCCCGCAAATAGGCACCGAGCCGGGCGGGCGGAACGGCCGCGTCCTCCCACCCCGGCCAGGCCGGGCGTCCGTCCGGCGTGCGGCCGGCGAGCCCCGCGCCGTCGGCGCGGATGCGCCAGAGTACCGCGGCGGCACGAGGGTCGGTGACGATCCTGGAGTCGAGCGCGTCCACGGTCCGGACCAGCCGCCGGGCGACTGCCATCGCCTCGTCCTGCGTCGCACCCGCGGTCTCCACGAACAGCCATCCGCCGCCGCGCGGTAGGTCGGGGACCCGTCCCCATTGCGCGCGCACCACGTCGACCAGCCGCGCGTCGATTCCCTCGACCGCGATCGGCGCGCAGGCGATGACCGCGGCGACGTCATCGGCCGCGGTGGCGATGTCGGGGTAGCCGAGCACGGTGAGCACGGTTGCCGTGGGGAGCGCGACCAACTCGACGGTGGCGTCCAGCAGGAGGCCGCAGGTTCCTTCGCTGCCGACGAACGCTTTCGCCGCCGACCCGCCCCGCTCGGGGAGGAGATGTTCCAGACCGTAGCCGGAGGCCTGGCGGTCGAAACTCCCCAGCTCGGTGCGGAGCACGGCCAGGTGCGCCGCGGTGAGCTCCGCCAAACCCGGCACGTCCGTCAAGCGGTCGGTCAGGATGCGCTCGGTGCCGGTGCCGTCCAGAATCCGGAGCGCGCGCACGGTGTCGGAGGTGCGGCCCCAGGCGACGGCCCGCGGTCCGCAGGCGTTGTTGCCGATCATGCCGCCGAGAGTGCAGCGGTCCTGGGTGGAGGGGTCCGGCCCGAACCGCAGGCCGTGTGGGCCGGCCGCGGCCTGCAACTGCGAAAGCACTACGCCCGGCTGCACCCTCGCGAGGCGCTCCGCGGGATCCAGCGCCAGGATCCGGTTCATGTGCCGACTGAAATCGAGCACCAGCCCGGGACCGATCGCGTTGCCCGCCACCGAGGTTCCCGCACCGCGCGCGGTCACCGGCATGCCGTGGTCGCAGGCGAATTCCAGGGTGGCCGCGACGTCCTCGTCGGTACGCGGAAAGACGACCGCGGCCGGACGAACACGATAGTTCGAGGCATCCGAGGAGTACTCCGCGCGGCGACGCGCGGAGGTGTCGACCTCACCCGCGATCCTGCCGTTCAGTGCCGCCATCCGGTTCCCGGTCACCTCGCCAGCCTAGGCCGCTGCCCGGACTTCGCTCGGCGCGGCGCGGGCTGCTGACCGACCGCAACAACCAGGTCTGATCGGCGCGGCCACCGATTTCGCTGTCGGCGGAACGATACCGCGCCAGGAACGACTTGCTATCAACCTTTGTTGAGGTCTTAGTGTCGGTGGCCTGGTCTTTGATGGGTGCGGAACGAGAGGGAAACGACGTGAGCATCGAATCCGTGGCGTGGAGCCAGATGTACCGACGGGCGAACGCGCCAGTGGAGCAGCGGCCGTTCCGTCGCGCCACCGCCGAACGGATCATCCGGTTCGCCGCACCGCATCGGCGGCGGATCGGCGCGTTCTTGCTGTTCAGTGTGTTGTCGGCGGTGCTGACGGTGGCATCGCCGGTGCTGGCGGGCCGGGTGGTCGACAACATCGTCGGCGGCGCGGCGCCCCGGGTGGTGATCACCCTCGCGCTGCTGATCGGTGCGCTCGCGGTGTTCGACGCCGGGCTCGGCCTGATGATCCGGTGGCTGTCGTCCCGAATCGGCGAAGGTTTGATCCTCGACCTGCGCACCGCTGTGTTCGACCACGTGCAACGGATGCCGGTCGCCTTTTTCACGCGGACCAGGACCGGTGCGCTGGTCAGCCGCTTGAACAGCGACGTCATCGGCGCGCAGCGCGCGTTCAGCGACACCTTGTCCGGGGTGGTGGCCAACCTGGTGACGCTGGCACTCACGCTCGGCGTGATGGTCGGCATCTCCTGGCAGATCACGCTGCTCGCGCTGGTACTGCTCCCGGTATTCGTGATCCCCGCGCGCAGCATGGGCAACCGCTTGGCGGACATGCAGCGCGAGGCGGCCCGGTTGAACGCGGCGATGAGCACCCAGATGACGGAGCGGTTCTCCGCGCCGGGCGCGACGCTGGTGAAGTTGTTCGGTCGTCCGGAACAGGAGTCCGACGAGTTCGCGCTGCGAGCACGTCGGGTGCGCGACATCGGCGTACGAACCGCGATGCTGCAGACCGTGTTCGTCACTTCACTCACGCTGGTGTCGGCGCTCGCGATCGCCCTGGTGTACGGGCTCGGCGGCTGGTACGCGTTGCGCGGGCAATTGGACGCGGGCGCGGTTGTCGCGCTGTCATTGCTGCTGACCAGGCTCTACACGCCGCTGACCGCGCTGGCCAGCGCTCGGATGGAGATCATGGCCGCGTTGGTGAGCTTCGAGCGGGTCTTCGAGGTGCTCGATCTGAAACCTCTGATCGAGGACGTGCCCGGCGCACAGCCGGTACCGGAAGGGCCGGTCGCGGTGGAACTGGACGAGGTGAGCTTCGGTTACCCCGCGGCCGACAAAGTGTCGCTGGCCTCGCTGGAGGACGTGGCCACCTTGGACACCCGCGGCGGGGTCGAGGTGTTGCACAACGTGTCGTTGCGCGCCGAGCCAGGCCAGTTGATCGCCCTGGTCGGGTCGTCCGGCGCGGGGAAATCGACCATCGCCCAACTGGTTTCCCGGCTCTACGACGTCGACGGCGGCGCGGTGCGGCTGAACGGGGTGGACGTCCGTGAGTTGAGTACCCGCTCGATCCAGGAGTCGGTCGGACTCGTCACCCAGGACGGGCACCTGTTCCACGACACCATTCGCGCCAACCTGTTGCTCGCCCGTCCGGATGCCACCGAGGACGAACTGTGGGACTCGCTGCAGCGGGCACGCCTGCGTGCCCTGGTCACAGCGCTGCCAGACGGGCTGGACACGATGGTCGGGGAGCGCGGCTACCGGCTTTCCGGCGGTGAGCGCCAGCGCCTGACCATCGCGCGACTGCTGCTCAAGCAGCCTAAGGTGGTGATCCTGGACGAGGCGACGGCGTCGCTGGACTCGACTTCCGAAGCTGCGGTACAGGAAGCGCTCGCCGAAGCGCTGGACGGCCGGACCGCCCTGGTGATCGCACACCGCTTGTCCACGATCCGAGCGGCAGACCAGATTCTGGTGCTGGAAGACGGTCGAATCGTGGAGCGCGGCAACCACACTCAGCTATTGGCCGCCGACGGACGCTACGCGGAGCTGTACCGCACCCAGTTCGCCGACGACAGCGCCACGGTCGCGGCCTGACCGATCCGTCTAGCGGTCTGGTGATCCGGATAGCAGGTGGTGTCGGCGTCCGGGAGAATCGGGCGTTGCGCGCGCGTCGAGTCCGCCCAGCACGCGGTTCACTCCGTAACGGACTTCCGCTCGCGCGCGTGCGCCGGATCGCCGTCCCACTTGCTCTGCCGAACCCGCGCGAACTCCCGCGCCGCCCGCTCCGCGGCGGGCCGTAGACCGACGATCAGCTGGTATGTCCGCTGTGCGCCGGCATGCTCAGCGCCTCCATCCCTTGGGCGCGAGCAGCGCGACCGCTCCGGACGCGACACCGCTGCGCGACCCGCCGTGAGCATGACGACCGCGGGTTTCGCCCAGGAAGGATCAGAACTCGCCCGCGACGCCGAATACCGTTCGACCGGAGTGGGTTCCGCGCTGCATGGACCGCAGAACATGCTCGGCCTCGGTGATCGGCGCGGAATTCGTCACGGTGGAAAGGTGCTGCGGGCGCAGCTCTTTGCCGAGCGCGGTCCACACCTCGCGGCGCTTCTCGATCGGGACATTGGCGGAATCGATGCCCAGCAGCGCGACCCCGCGCAGGATGAACGGCAGCACGGTGGTAGGCAGGTCGGCCCCGCCGGTGAGCCCGCTGACCGCGACCGCGCCGCCATAACCGATGGCGCTGAGGATGTAGGCGAGCGAGGCGCCACCGACACTGTCCACCGCGGCGGCCCACCGCGCCGAGGTCAGCGGCCTACGCGCCGCGCTGGGATCCTCCGGTAGCCGGCCGATCACCTCGTTCGCGCCGATCTCGCTGAGCAGGTCGTCCGCGTCGGCCTTGCCGGTGGACGCGACGACCTCGAAACCGAGCTTGGAGAGGATATCCACGCTCACGCTGCCTACACCGCCCGTCGCGCCCGTGACCAGCACCGGGCCGTCGTCCGGGGTGAAACCGCGGTCGAGCAGGGCCTGCACGCTCAGGGCCGCGGTGAAACCCGCGGTGCCCAGCGCGGCAGCATCACGCGGGCTCAGGCCCGCCAGCTGGACCACCCACTCGGCGGGCACCCTCGCGTATTCGGCGAAACCGCCATTGTGCGACATCCCGATGTCGTAACCATGCGCGATCACCTGATCACCGCGGGCGAAGTCGTCGTCGGACGAGGACACCACCTCGCCGATGATGTCGATGCCGGGCACGATCGGGTAGTTGCGAACTACTCCGCCCCCCTTGGTGATCGCTAGGGCATCCTTGTAGTTCGCGCTCGTGTACTGGACTTTGATCGTCACGTCGCCCGGTCCGAGGAAATCCTCGTCGACCTGCTGCCGGGTCAGGACGATCCCGCTCTCCGATTCGTGTGCCACCATCGCCCAGAGCTCCATGTCGACGAGCATACGAGTGTCCACCCGGTCCGAGGAGGAGGCGCGACTACTCCGGGACGAGCTCCAGCCGCACACCGAGGAGGCGCACCGGACGCTCGAGTTCGAACCGATCGATGATGTGCAGGGCCGTCCCGGCAATTCGTGCGACATCGATACTCGGTTCCGGCAACTTCTCCTGCTTGCTGCGGGTGTAGAAGGTGTTGGTGCGCACCGTCACCGAAACGCGGGTGGCGACCCGGCCGGCGGCCGCCATCTCCTCGGCCACTTCGGTAGCCAGCCGCGCCACCTGGGCGCGAATCTCGCTGGGATCGGTGAGGTCCGTTGGAAACGTCTCGGATCTGCTGCGACCGACTGGAGTTCGCGGCACGGTGGTGACGTCGGTGTCGCCCTTACCGCGGCCGAGTACCCAGAGATAAGGACCGGTCTTAGGCCCGAACTCGGCGGCGAGGCGCTGCCGATCGGACGCCATCAGGTCGCCGACGGTGACGATCCCGAGCTCGGCCATCCGGGCGGCGATCCGGCTGCCGATACCCCACAGCGCGTTCGTCGGGCGATGCGCCATCACCGCGGTCCAGTTCGCGGCGGTGAGCCGGAAGACGCCCGCGGCGGCGCCCGGACCGGCGCCCGGTTCACCAGATGACTTACCCGTCGATTTGGCGAATCCGGTAGCCAGTTTGGCCGTGAGCTTGTTATCACCGATGCCGACCGAGCAGGTCAAGTCCAGTCGGTCGATGGCGGCGCGGATCTCCTGGGCCAGGCCTTCCGGGTCTTCGGTGTCGGCGGCGAGAAACGCCTCGTCCCAACCCCACACCTCGACCCGCCCGGGGAAACTGCGCAAGAGCGACATGACCTCGTCGGATGCCTTTTCGTAAGCGGCCATGTCGAGCGGAAGGAACACGGCTTCCGGGCACTTGCGCTGCGCGCTGCGCAGCGCCATTCCGGCGCGTACTCCGAACGCACGCGCCGGATAGGACGCGCAGGTCACCACTTTGCGCGGTTCGGCGGGGTCGCCGTTCCCGCCGACGATCACCGGCAGACCGCGCAGTTCCGGATGACGACGAAACTCCACCGCTGCTTGGAACTGGTCGAGATCGACATGCAGCAGCCACCTGGACATATGCCGTTCTTACCGCACGACTCCGACATATTGTCGGAATTGCCGCCGGATCGTAGCCGTTCCTACCGCGGCGCGGGCCGTACGATCGCGAGAAGAACGACAAGGGAGTCCCGAGATGGCCCACGCCCGAGACGATGCTTCGAAGGCACTGCCCGCGATTCGAATCGGCGATGCCGATCGCGAGAGCGCGGCGCGCCAACTACAACTCGTGGTTGAGGAAGGTCGGCTGGACCTGATGGAACCGGACAGGCGGTTGGTCGCGGTTGGTTCGCCGCTGCTACGCATCGATGGAGAAGTGGGAACCGGCGTGATCACCGCCCGCTATCCGCACCCGCCGCGACGCTCCTTCTTGGCGTTGCTGCTGCGCCGCCCCCGACCGGTGGCCTGAAGCTTCCCGCTCACATTCGTCCATTGCGCAACCGGACGCCGGACAGGAGGCAGGATGCGCACTTTCCACTCGTGGATCCTGCAGGCCCATATGTTTCGCCTCAGGGATCTCCTTGTAAACAGCTTTCAGAAGGTCGGTCGCCACCAAGGCGAAACATTACTTGCGTGCGGACGGGAATTGAATAGGAGCGCAATAGGTCTCACCGACATCGATTACGCGATCAAACAACTCAGCCACGGATCGAACGTCTTCCCGGCACTGGATAAGCCGCGGGGCGTATTGCCGGAGGACCCCAGGCACCTTCATGGCCTGTGGTCACAACTTTCGTCTGCCGACAAGGATGCGCTGTATCGCGCCGACCCGTTCATCGGAAATCGCGACGGTATTCCGCATGTCGATCGCGATCATTACAACCGCAAGAATCTCGCCGCCTGGTACCAGCAAGCGCTGATGATGCCCTACGAGCCGCTGAAACGCGCGCAGGCCATCAATCGTTGCGGCCTGATCGATCGCTCGCTCGAATCCCCGGAGGGATCACCGCGGCGCTACCTCACACGGCTGGACGAGGATTTTCGAGTGGCCATCTCGGTCGGAAACCCGGATAAGGCCGCGTATGTGGTCACACAGGCCCCCGGCACCGGCACTAATCCGTTCGGAATCATGAATGCGACGGACAGGTCGGAGAAGATCCGCCAAGCGGCTCTGGCGATCGACCCGAACGTGGAAACTGCCGTGACCACGTGGTTCGGTGACCGGCCACCGCTGCCCAGCAGAGCCGGCGACACTGTGCCCGCGCAGAACGACGCGCAACCGCTGCGCAGCTACCACGAGGGACTGCGCGCAACCCACGAGGGACCACCCGCGCAACACACTGCCCTCGGCTATTCTTCTGGCGCGGTCAACATCGGCCACGCCGCCATGCAACCCTTGCATGCCAACAATCTCATCTTCGCCGGGGGTTTCGGCACCGGCGTCGAACGCGCCGCCGACCTGCGCCTCGTGGGCGTCGACGCCGAGGACATCGGGCGGCATGTCTTCGCCACCGTCGCCCGGCACGACTCCATTCTGCTGATGCCCAAGGTGCATGGCCCACCCCCAACTGCTGCCGAGTTCGGCGGCACCGTATTCAGCTCCGACACCGCCCGCGGCCCATGGACTTCGTTGGGCTGGAATCCGGATATCCACACGTCCTACTTCGACAGCAACAGCCGATCCATGCGCAATATCGGTCTCATAGTCACCGGCAACGGTCACCTCGTCACGTGACCGCACCGGGTGCGAGGAGGACAACGGACATGCCCACAGCAATCTCGGAAGCCATCGCGCGGCAACAGCTACATCAGTACTTCGTCGAGACTCTGCGCAGGCTTCCGCGGGAGCTGTCTCTTTCCCGAAGCAATCCGGCGGTGCCGCGAGCGGACTTCACTACAGGAATCACTCTGCCCTGCGACGACGGCGATGCCGGACCGAAGTACTTCGATATCAGATACTGGCTGATCGGTGTCACACCCGCGACGTCTGACGCCCATTTCGACCTTGTGGTCACCGCATGGGCCAGTATGCGATGGCCGACGGGAACCGATCGCGCGGCTCGGCCCCGGGCCGCGTTCTGCCGCACACCCGACCACTACGGACTGACCATTCAGCAAAGTGTCGACGGGCACCTCAGCCTGTCCGGTTCCACGCCACCCTTTCTCACCGACGCTACGGGCGGGGATCCCTTGCCGACTTCGATCGCGCATCCGTGACCGGATTCGGCTTCGCAAATCTCATTCTCGCACCTGCCAGGCGAGATCCCGCCTGTCCGAGCGCTGTTGGGCGGGTATGGCGGCGCGGACAGCGGTTCGGCTCGATACACGGCGAACGGGCAGATATCCGCGCCCTGCACGTTCGTCTGTCAGGCCGTAGCCGCGAAGGCCTGATCCAGGGCAGGTTCGGCGACCGGCTCGATGGCGTAGCCCAGGATGTCGGCGACGTCGGCAACTGGACGGACGTCCAGTGCGGCAAGCACTTCGGCGGGGACGTCGTCCAGGTCCGGCTCGTTGCGTGCTGGGATGAACACTGTCTGCAAACCGGCTCGCTGGGCGGCGAGCAATTTCTGCTTGACGCCGCCGATCGGCAGCACCCGTCCGTTCAGAGTGACTTCACCGGTCATACCGACATCCGAGCGGACCTGACGGCCGAGCGCCAGCGACACCAGGGCGGTGACCATGGTGACGCCCGCGGACGGACCGTCCTTCGGCACCGCGCCGGCGGGGAAGTGGATGTGGATATTGCGATCCAGTACCGCCGGTTCGATGCCGATCTCCTCCAGGTGCGAGCGGACGTAGGTCAGCGCGATCTGCGCGGATTCCTTCATGACCTCACCCAACTGGCCGGTCAGCGTCAACGAGCGCTCGCCTTCGGCGGCATTGGCCTCGATGTAGAGGACGTCGCCGCCCGCGCCGGTCACGGCGAGGCCGGTCGCCACGCCAGCAACCGCAGTGCGTTCCGCTGAATCCGGGGTGAAGCGCGGACGACCCAGGTAGTCCTTCAGATCACCGAGACCGATGGTGAGGGACTGCGCGTCATCCGCACCACTCGGGGATTTCGTCAGCGCCTGCTCACCCAGGTCGGGGTCGGCACCCGATCCCACCGGGACGGTTCCATCCTCGGAGAGTCGGGTCGCGGCCTTACGCAGCGCCTTGGCGATCAGCCGCTCCATCTGCCGGACACCGGCTTCCCTGGTGTAGTTCGCGGCGATTTCTCGCAGTGCCTCCTCGGTGATGGCCACCTCCTCGGCGGTCAGCGCGTTGCGCTCCAGCTGTCGGGGCATCAGGAAGTCCCGGGCGATGGCCACCTTGTCGTCCTCGGTGTAACCGTCGACCGTGATCAACTCCATTCGGTCCAGCAGCGGGCCCGGGATGGTCTCCATCACGTTCGCCGTGGCGATGAACAGCACGTCGGACAGGTCCAGGTCCAGGTCCAGGTAGTGGTCGCGGAAGGTGTGGTTCTGCGCCGGGTCCAGCACCTCGAGCAGGGCGGCGGCCGGGTCGCCGCGGAAGTCCGAGCCGACCTTGTCGATCTCGTCCAGCAGCACGACCGGGTTCATCGACCCGGCCTCCTTCATAGCGCGCACGATACGGCCGGGCAGCGCCCCGACGTAGGTACGCCGGTGACCACGAATCTCCGCCTCGTCGCGTACGCCGCCGAGGGCGACACGGACGAACTTGCGCCCGAGCGCCCGCGCCACCGACTCACCCAACGAGGTCTTGCCGACGCCGGGCGGGCCGACCAGCACGAGCACCGCACCCGAACCACGTCCGCCAACGACCTCCAAGCCTCGGGCGGCCCGGCGAGACCGGACGGCCAGGTACTCGACCATGCGGTCCTTGACCTCGTCCAGGCCGTGGTGATCGGCGTCCAGGACGGCGCGAGCGGCCGAGACGTCGGTGCTGTCGGTGGTCTTCGCCGTCCACGGCAGCTCCAGCACGGTATCCAGCCAGGTCCGGATCCAGCCCGATTCCGGGCTTTGATCACTGGCCCGCTCCAGCCTGCCGACCTCGCGCATGGCCGCCTCGCGGACAGTGTCCGGCAGGTCGGCCTGCTCCACCCGGGTGCGGTAGTCGTCGGCGCCGTCGGGCTCGTCTTCACCGAGTTCCTTGCGGATGGCGTTGAGCTGCTGGCGCAACAGGAACTCGCGCTGGCTCTTCTCCATGCCCTCGCGGACGTCTTCGCTGATCTTCTCACTGATCTCGGATTCGGCGATGTGCTCCTTGGTCCATTCGATCAGGGTGGTGAGCCGCTTCGCCACGTCAGGGGTTTCGAGCAATTCGCACTTCTGCTCGGCGGTCAGGTATGGCGCGTAGCCCGCGGTGTCGGCGATCGCGGACGGGTCGGTCAGTTGGTTGACCGCGTCGATGATCTGCCAGGCCTCGCGCCGCTGCAGTACCGAGACGACCAGCTTCTTGTACTCGGCTGCCAATTCCTTCGTCCGGCCGTCCGGGGTAGGCACCTCGACCAGCTCGGCCTCGACCCATAGTGCGGCGCCGGGGCCGGTCACCCCATGTCCGATTTTGGCGCGCCGCTCGGCCTTCAGCACGGCCGCGGGCGCGCCACCGCGCATCCGGCCGACCTGCTCGATCGTCGCGACCACGCCGTAGGAGGCATAGCCTGCGGTCAGCCGGGGCGCGAGCAGCACAGCCTCCGTCTCGGCCGCGCGGGCGGCATCGATCGCGGCCTGCGCCGATTCGTCCAGTTCGATGGGCACGACCATGCCCGGCAGCACGATCGGATCGGTCAAGAACAGCACCGGCAGGTTCTGTGGTGTAGTCACGTGTTCGACCCTTCCAAAAGTTGAGCGATGCCTACTCAACCCCGGGTCCATCGGGTTTGTTCCGCCGTGCTCAGGTGGTTCGCTGAGGGCGAACTACCTGTTGTCCGCCACGGTGATTTCGGGGCGGCGCCTTGTCCTCGCTTCGCAGTCCTCGCTTCGCACTGTGGTCCCGGCCGGAGAGGGTTCTCGGTCGCCGTGTCGGGTAGGCGGCGACGCCCGACTCGCTGCGTTGCGCCGCTATCGCACGGTTCGTCTTTCGACGCGCCGATCGAGATCGCGCCCGCTCACCCCGGAGAAGGCCGGTGGTCTACACACCGCTGACCTGCGGCGGCACTGCGAGGACACTGCAGCCCACGGCACGACCAGAATTCTCCGGGATGAAACTCAGCATCCGCTGTGGTGGAACAGCAGACGGTCAACGAACATTGGCCATCCACTGCCGTTGTGCACGCCGCCCGCGTCGGAAGAGCAACCATCCCACACCCACCAACAGCAGTCCCAGCGCACCAGCCACCCCGCCGATTACGAGATCTTCAGAATTCATCCCGTAGTTGATGATCCGAGGCGTACCGTCGTCTCCCGGTCCGAAATGGACACCGGCCCCTTCTTTTCCGACCGCGAGCGCGGGGCTTTCCGGTCGCAGACTCGCGGCGGCCCGCAGTGCCGCCTCCGCGTTGATCACGCCGTAACCGGTCAACGGGTTGTGACCCTGACCGTAGGTGGAGGCCGTGCTTTGCAGGAGTTGCTCCACCTGTCGGGGCGCGAGTTCGGGGTACTCGGCCAGGATCAGCGCCGCGACCCCGGCGGTGAGCGCTCCCGAGCACGAGGTGCCGTCGGCCGGAGTCCGCCCGTTCGTGCTGGTGTCGGCTTCGTTGATGCCGACACCGGGCGCGGCCACGTCCACGTAGTCGTGCACGGAAGAGAACTCGGCCCGCGACCCGTCCGGATTCGTGGCGGCCACCCCGATGACCCCTGGGTATCCGACCGGGTAGGCCAAGTGGTTGTCCCCGTCACCGTCGTTACCGCCGGAGGCGATCACCACCACGCCTTTGCCCAGCGCGTACTGCACGGCTTGCATGGTTTCGTCACTGTACGCACCGAGGCTGACCTGCGAGCCCAGAGACAAGGAGACCACTCGCGCGCCGTGGTCGGTGGCATATCGGATGGCTTTGCCGATCGGATCGCCCTGACCGGACAGACTTCCGTGCTCCATCGACTGCTCCCAGGTCTGGAAACTCGGATCGTCGGAGTCCCGGAGCGCGCGCAGTCCGAGCACCTTCGCGCCGGGCGCGACGTCGAGCACGCTGGAGGCCATCGACGTGCCATGGGCGCCGTACCACGGCTGGGAGTTCTGCCCGGTGGCGCCCAGGAAGTCCGGGCCCTCGGTCGCGCGACCCGCCAATGCGGGGTGTTCGGTCCGAATCCCGGTGTCTATCACCGCGACCGTGATTCCGTCGCCCTTGCTGATCGCCTGCGCCGCGGGCACCGACAGGACAGGCAACTCCCAGCCGTTCTCCGCGGCGGCGGCGACGGGGCAACCGATAGCCAGTGACGACGCCGCCACCAACGTTCCTATCGCGAGGTGGCACTTCATTTCACATCTCCCCTCAACAACGTTGACCGGCAGTAGGCGCCGAGGACCTGGCTCGAGACATTCCGGAAGATGCCCTGCTGCGACTTGGCGGCATACGACCACTGGTCGGGCAGGGAAGTCCAGGTGCGCGAGTCGTCGACCGGGCCGACACTGATCGCCGCGAGGTAGGGCGGCGAGGTTGTCGACAGCCCGACGAGTTCCGCGCCACCGACCATGGCCAGGTTCTTGTTCCAGGACGCGGCCGGTGTATTCGCCACGGCGACCGGGTTCACCAGCGGCCCGGGACCCGCGGACCAGTTGAACTCCTGGTTCACGGCGTAGGCCTCGTCATAGGAACTCACTACGGCCACACCGAGCGTCAGCGCCACCGTCCCGCTGATGTCCACATAGGTCGCACGCAGCGCGGTTTTGCACCCGGCATCATCCAGCACATCGGAGAAGTCCTGACGGAAGGCCTCCGCGCAACTGGTTTCCGTCGCGATGCCCTGCCGGGACCAGCCTTGCAGGGTGTCGTGGGTGTATCTATCGGTGAGGTAGTCGGGGAAGATTTCATCACTGGTCAAGTTGTGCCAAGCAACCGCGGCGAAGGCGTCGTTGGTTGTCACCTGCCGGGCATTGATACTCCCGTTGACCAATATCGCGCAGCTGAGCAACAGCGGAAAGACGCCGAGAACGATCAAGATGATCCCGCTGATCTTGCCGCCCTTCGGCTTCCGAGTCGGGACCGGCGGCGCCGGTGGGTAGGACCGCCCCGGCGGCCCCGGCTGGAAGCCGGGATATTGTTGATGAGGACTGTGCACGGTTCTTCCCATCGGTGTTCTCAGGTGCTGGTACGTGCCCATACCTAACCATCCCGGCCATCCGGCGGCAACGCCTTCGTCGCCTCACCGGTGGGGTCCCAGATCAGGAGTGCGTCGAGGTGACCGGCGATCTTCGACCGGCTGGCAGCCGGTCGGCACGACAGTTCGACCTCGAACGGCAACCTTCGCGACTCGACCTCGACAGCGGCTTCGCGGGGCCGCACGATGCCGACCCGGAATCCCCGGGATCCCCGGGAACGATCCGGTCTGCCGGTAGACCCTGGATCCCGCCAGGGACAGAACCACGAATCAACGCTCCTGACAAGGCTTTTCGTTCCGTCGGTTAATTGGTAGCATTCGACCGGCCGTCGGGCCATAACATCGGCGACAGGTAAGGGGCGTTGATGGAAGTGGAGGACGTTCACCACTCATATGGCAGACGGTCGGTGCTGCGTGGCATCGACTTCGTGTTGCCCGCGGGGGCGCTGGTGGGCATCGTCGGTGAAAACGGGGTCGGTAAATCGACGTTGCTGAAGGTCTTGTCCGGCGGGCTGCGGCCGGACCGAGGAGTGGTCCGACACCGTGGGCGATTCGGCTACTGCCCGCAGCAGGTGATCTTGAACGACGCGTTCACGGTTCGCCAGCACCTGGACTTCTTCGCTGCGGCTTATGCGATTCCGGACTTGCGGCGGGCCGAGGAGACCATGGCGATTCTCCGTTTCTCCGAGTACGCCGGTGAACGGGTCGGGACGCTCAGCGGCGGCACGCGGCAGAAACTCAACCTCACACTGGCGGTGATGCACGACCCGCAGGTTCTGCTGCTCGACGAGCCGTACCAGGGTTTCGACTGGGAGACGTATCTGCGTTTCTGGGATCTGGTCGCGGAGTTCCGTGACACCGGTCGCTCGGTTCTGGTCGTCTCACATCTGGCTCACGACACCGAGAAGCTCGATCAGGTATGGCGATTGCGCGACGGCGTCCTCCAGGGCGGACAGGAGAAGGCCGGATGACCGACAGTGCACGGCTGTTCGTGATCGCCACACGTTACGGCCTCATCGAGCATGCGCGTAATCGGTTCGCCATGCTGTTGGTAGTCGTCTTCGTTCCCATGCTGGTCACGTTGGTGCGCGTGGCCGTCACCGATATCCAGCTCCCGTTCCGGCTTCGAGACACCGGTCTGGTTCTGCTCGCCAACGGCAACAAGCTCGCCCAGATCAGCGCCGCACTGATGGCGGTCTCGCTGATCACCGGGTTCATGATGTTCGCGGCGACATTCGGCAGCGGAGAATTCGACCGGCGCCTGTCCATGGCCGGGTTTCCCCGGGTCGCATTGGGTCTGGCGAAAGTCGCCTGTCTGATGGTGGCTTCGGTGGCGGTCAGCGCATACGCCACCGTCATCATCTGCGGCTACTGGTCGCCTCGACAGCCCCTCGTGCTGGGCGCGGCGCTTTTCTGTGCCGCGATGACCTACGGAGCGCTGGGTGTCGCCCTGGGGACGCTGCTGCGCCGCGAGGTCGAGGGCATGTTCGCCCTGGCGATGATCAGCGCCGTCGACATGGCGGTGCAGAACCCTATCGCGAGCAACGGCGCCGACACCGATATCGTGCGTTGGCTGCCTTCCTACGGCGCCATGCAGGCCGCGACCGCCGCCGGCTTCTCCGACGCGACCCTGTTCAAGGATTTCGCCGTGCAACTGACCTGGTTCGCTGCGAGCGCCCTTGTCGGACTGATCGTTTTCCATCTGCGCACCCGTTCGGCTCTCGGGCCCACGGTGCGGATCGGTCGGTCGAGACCTCGCCTCCCCGAACCGACACGGTCCGAACAGTCGGCCAAGCGCTGAGGGCGCCCACGCGATCTCCTGGGTGGTCGGGACGAATTTCTCCCGGCCGGTCGTCGTCGATGCGGTAGATGACGGCGACGCGTACCCGAGGCCATGAGCAGTGGCCGGGGGAGGGCAGGGCGTCGTGTGGGTCCTATCGCGTGCCGGTGGATGCGCCGGCGCCGTTCGCCCCCTCTTCCTTCCGTCCGATGGTGGCGTTCAGCAGGTGTGATCGCGTGAATGCCACTTTCAGACGATTCAGGAAGGGGGCACGCTGGCCCGGATCGATGCCGTGGAGCGCCTCGGTGAGTAGGCGGATCGGTTCGGTGCACGAGTCGTAGCGGGCGCCTGGATCTTTCGCGAGCGACCGGTGCAGGATCGCGTCGACCTCGGTCGGGATCCACTGTTGTCGCTTCGAGATGGCGGGGAGTGGATCGTAGAGTTGGGCCTCTGCCGTGGCCATGAGATTCGCGCGGGGGAATGGCGGGCGTCCGGTGAGCAGTTCGATGGCCGAGCACGCCAGTGCGTACTGGTCTGTCGCCGGCGACACAGTGCCCGCCCGCAGCAGTTCCGGCGCCGCATACGGCACCGAGACGGTGATGAAACCGTTGGTGGCCAAGGGCGGCTCGGGCCGGTGCAGCCACCGCGCCTGATCGAAGTCCGAGATCTTCACCGTTGCCGGCTCGCCCACGCCGACCAACACATTCGCCGGTTTCACGTCGAGATGGACCACGTCGTTGGCATGCGCGAAATCCAACCCTGCCGCGACATGGGTCAGCACATGGAGCACCCGCGGCAGATCCGGGTGCTGGTGCGGCATATGCACCAACGTCGCCCCCGTCGCCCCCGCCACGTACTCGCGCGCCGACCACAACCTGCCGTCGATTTCACCGTGTGCATACATCCGGACGATATCGGGGTGCCGCAACGCGGACAGAACGTCGAACTCGTGCACGAATCTCGCACGGGCCGCAGGGGACCGGCTGTCATCCGGTCCCAGAATCTTCAGTGATACCGGCCGCAACCGTTCCGGATCCTCGGCGAGATACACCTCGCTGCTGCCGCCATGGCCCAGCCGTGCCTGCACGACAAATCCCGCAAACCGGTCACCTGGCTCGAGTGCCACGGACTAACCATAGTTCGCCGATGTTCGTCACGCCGGTGAACTTCGATGTCGCTCGCCGGCGCATCGTGACGTCAGCCGGTGGCGCGCAGAGTTGCTCTCATCGTCGGAAGGTGTCGTCACCAGCGCGGTGTGTCCGAGCCGGTCGGGCAAGTCAGCACACGTATCCGAAAGAACATGTATGCGGCGCTTGACGCCCGGGACAACCGATGCCAGCTGACATCGGTGGCCCAACATACGGTGGCACGGCAGCTGATGGCCCATTCGACGATGGCATGACCGCCGCCGGCAGAGTTGATTCACCGATAGCCACTGGCACAATCAACTCAGGGTTCGATGATGAGCCGTTCGATGCGGCCGTCATCGAGGGTGAACTGATAGCGCAAGTCGACGGTTCCGCCGGGAAAGTTGCCTTCGAGATGCTGCGTAGCGGTGTAGTGAGTCGCGTCCGATTGCTGCGCGCCGATGAGCTCGGTGGTGTAGGTGTACTCGCCGGCGGCGCGGGTCAGCCACGCCTCGATCGCTGCGGTTCCCCGGTATGTCTTGCCGTCGTCGATCACCGTGGCATCAGCGCTGAACGCGGCGATCGCGGTGGCGGTGTCACGCGCTCGGTGCGCGGTCAGATAGCGAGTGACCACATCGGGCAGTGCGGCAGCGATGTTCTGGGGTCGGCTGACATTCATTGCTGGATCCTTTACGGTGTGGCGGGATTCAGACGGTGGGGGTGGTGCCGCCGTCGATGACGTATTCGGCGCCGACGATGGCCGACGCGCGATCGGAGACAAGAAAGCCGACCAGTTCCGCGACTTCCTCGGGCCGGCTGGGGCGGCCCAGGGGTATGCCGCCGAGGCTGTCCATGAGTTGGTCCAGTGCCGCAGCGTGGCCGATGCCGGCATCCTCGGCGATCCGGGTGACGAGGTGGTCGGCGGCGGCGGTCTGGATGAAGCCCGGCGAGACCGTGTTGACGCGTATTCCGTGTGCGGCGACCTGGTTGGCCAGTCCTTTGCTGTAGGTGGTCAGCGCGGCCTTGGCGGCGGCGTAGGCGAGCGTGCCGTTCCACAGCGGCATACGGCGCTGAATGGAGGAGACGTGCACGATCGCCCCCGCGCCGGCCTGGATCATGCCGGGCAGCAGTCCACGATCCAGCCGGACGGCGGCCAGCAGATTCGTGTTCAGTTCCCGGCTCCAGACGTCCTCGCCCAATACAGCGAACCCACCCGCGGCGGCCGAGGAACCACCGAGGTTGCTGACCAGGATGTCGATGCCGCCCAGGCGGTGCTGCGTCTCGGCGACCACAGCGGCCACCCCATCGGAGGTGGTCAAGTCGGCGGCGATGAAACCCTCGGGGGCCATGCCGTCCGGCCGGCTTCGGGCAGTCACCAGCACCGTGGCTCCGGCTCGGGACAGACGGCGGGCGATGGCCGCCCCCGCGCCTTTGGTACCGCCGGTGACCAGGGCACGCCGGCCGTCCAGGGAATCGCTGAGGGCGACGGTCATGCTGTTTCCATTCTTGGGCTGCGGCGGGCAAGGCCCAATACCCACGGTCAGTGCTAAAATAGCAGTAAGTAACTTTCACTTTAGCAGCAACTGCGAGGAGTGTCGCGATGGCGAGCCGGATCAGGCTGGAGGACCGGGAGTGCCCGCTGTCCACAACGGCGCAGCACGTCGGCGAGTGGTGGACACTGCTGCTACTGCACGACGCTTTCGACGGCTATACGCGCTTCGATCAGTTCCAGCAGAGCCTGGGCATCTCCTCCAGCATGCTCACCACACGCCTGAAGACCCTCGTCAACGACGGACTCTTGGAACGCCGCCCCTACCAGACCAACCCCGTCCGCCACGAATACGTCCTCACCGATCTGGGCCGCTCACTGCGACCGGTGATCATCGCCCTGGCCGCCTGGGGCAACTCCCGCCTCACGCCCGAACAGCGCAGCATGATCCTGATCGACGCGGGCAGCGGCGAAGAGGTCGAACCCATGATCGTCGACGCAAGGACCGGCCGACGCCTCGATGACAGTGCCGCCTACGTGTTCACCGCCGGACCGGCGGCGAGTCGAGCGATGCGCGCTCGCTACCGCCCTGCCGAAGGCGACCCCAATGCGCAGCAGTAGACGGAAACGGCCAGGCCGATCACCGCGTCGCACCGGCGCACCCGGTCGACAGATCCCACGGTCGCGAGCCCAATTGCCCTGACAGCCATCGGTATACGCACCCCCGCGATTGAAATTATGCGCAGAGGTGGCACCGATGACTCGAGACGCACCTGACCGCGCGACGATCGACTCGATGCCCCGTGGCGGTCCGGATGCATCCTGGCTCGACCGCCGCCTACAGACCGATAGGCGCGAATATCTCGACCGACACGACGTGCCCGACGAACGAAGACAGCGGATCGTCGCCTACCTCGACCGTGCCGGCGAGCGCACCGGCCACCACAAATGCAACGCACGGCTGGTCCTCGAACAGATCGCGGGCATCGCGAATCCACGGATCCTCGAACTGGGGGCCGGGCACGGCCGGCTCTCGGCACACATTCTGGCGCTACATCCGACCGCCGAAGTGACCGTGACCGACCTGGACCCCGACATCGGTCGCCACCATCGAAGCCGGCCCGCTCGGCGCGCATCCCCGCGCCACCGCCAAGGTCACCGACGCCACCGGCATCGACGCACCCGACCATAGCTATGACCTGGTCGTGTTCGCTTCGGCCTTCCACCACCTACCTCCGCACGCCGCCCACCGAGCCATAGCCGAAGCCACCCGAGCCGGGAAGAAATTCCTCGTCTTCGACCTGAAACGGCCGCCTTCGATCGCGGCCGCGCTGCTTCCGGCGCTCGTCCTCATCCCCGCTATCGTGCTCGTCCTGGCCAACTCCTCCCCCTCCGCGGTCTTCCCCGTTCTCCATGACGCGTACATCAACATGCTGCGCTCCTACAGCAAGTCCGCGTTCACCGCGCTCGGCGCGGCAGCAGACCCCGCGATCACCGTCGAGTTCGTCCCGACCAAAAAGCAAGCCGCGGTGGTCTACACCAAACCGTGAGCGGGCAGTTGAACCCTTCGCTCTTTTCCCCTGGGTGCGTGCGCTGGGTGCATTTGCGCACTGTGTCGGGGTGTTCGACAGCCTGCGCCCGGAGTCGAGTCCGTCGCCTGAGCAGGCCGAGACAACGGCCACCTATTGATCGGGCCGTTGGTTGACGGTACATTCAGCAGCGATGTGATAGCCGTCACCGGAGAGAGGCCCTGGCCATGACAACAGTGCGACCTCCCGCGGAGGTGCCGGCGTCCGCGGACGCGCTACATGCGGAAGATGCGGGATACCACAAGACCTTGCGTCCGCGTCAGTTGCAGATGATCGCGATCGGTGGCGCCATCGGCACCGGACTCTTCCTCGGATCGGGCGGCCGGCTCGCCAATGCCGGCCCCGGCCTCTTTCTGGTCTATGCCGTCTGCGGGGTGTTCGTATTCTTCATCTTGCGGGCGTTGGGCGAACTGGTGCTGCATCGTCCGTCCTCCGGGTCGTTCGTTTCCTATGCCCGTGAGTTCTACGGCGAGAAGCTGGCTTTCGCGGTCGGCTGGATGTACTTCTTCCAGTGGTGCATGACCGGAATCGTGGACATCACCGCCGTCGCCACGTATGTCCATTACTGGGGGGCCTTCGAAGCGATACCGCAGTGGCTGATCGCCCTGGTCGCCCTGGCGCTGGTGGTGAGCGTCAACCTTGTCTCGGTGAAGTGGTTCGGTGAGTTGGAGTTCTGGGCCGCGCTGATCAAGGTCGTCGCGCTGGTCGCCTTCCTGATCATCGGCACGATCTTCCTCGCGGGCAGGTTCACCATCGGCGGACAGCACACCGGACCCAGTGTCATCATCGACAACGGCGGGTTGTTCCCGAGCGGTGTCCTGCCACTGGTCATGGTCACCACCGGCGTCGTCTTCGCTTACGCCGCGGTGGAACTCGTCGGCACGGCGGCCGGCGAGACGGAGAACCCGGAGAAGATCATGCCGCGCGCGATCAACTCCGTCATCGCCCGAATCGCGCTGTTCTATGTCGGATCGCTGGTGCTGCTCGGGTTGCTGCTGCCCTACATCGTCTTCAAGTCCGGTGAGAGCCCGTTCGTCACCTTCTTCGCGCGGATCGGTGTGCACGGCGCCGGGTCGGTGATGAATCTGGTGGTGCTGACCGCGGCGTTCTCCAGCCTGAACGCCGGCCTGTATTCGACCGGCCGAATCCTGCGGTCGATGTCGATGAACGGCAGTGCGCCGGCGATCGCGGCACGGATGTCGAAGGGTGGGGTGCCTTATGTCGGCATCCTGGCGACGGCCGCGATCGCGCTGATCGGTGTCGGGCTGAACGCGGTGGTGCCGGAGAAGGCATTCGAGATCGTCCTGAATATGTCGACGCTGGGCACCATCACGTCCTGGGGCGCGATCGTCGTCTGTCAACTGCAACTGTGGCGGTGGTGGCGCAAAGGGCTGGCGGAGCGTCCCTCCTTCCGGTTGATCGGCACGCCCTATACGAGCGTCGCGACGCTGGTGTTCCTGGCGGCCGTGGTCGTCTTGATGGCGTTCAGCGACGACGAGGTGCAGCGCGGCGCGGTGCTGGCCGCTGGCGTCATCATGGTTCCAGCGCTGGTCGGCGGATGGTTCCTGGCCCGCAAACGGGTGGCGAGCATCGCGCAGCAGCGCGAGGGCATCACAGGCAAGTTCCCGGTCGTGGCCGAGCGTCCGCTGCGCCAGCACGAGGCAAGTGAATCGGTCGCCATTCTCGACGAACACGAGCAGGAGTAGAAGCCTCGGCGACGATATGCCGAGCGCGAAGCGCCGGGGAAACGCTCAGTCGAACGACGCTCCCCGGCTCTTCACGAATCCTCCGCAAGCACCCGATCTCCGGGCCAGGAACGACGCAACTCGTCCAAGGCTTCGGGGGTGCGAGCCCGTACGAACAACCAGTTTGCTGGGTCCACACGCAACAAGACATCCTGGCCGGCAAACCAACGATAGCCGGGAACATCCGGGTCCCAACGACATTCCGGGATCGGTAGCCGTGTGAACAGTTGCTCCATACCCGCCAAGTCAGTGTCGGTAAGGCACCTGGATTCGATGAGTTCTACTTCTCCGCACAGCGATTCCGACAGCACCAATTCGATACAGGCCAACGAGAACCGGTCGAGCCACACATTCCACGTGTCATCCAGGTGCGATCGAACCAGCACCGGAGGATCCGGCATGACCAGTTCGGATATCCGCACTCCCCACTCGACGACACCCTGATTCTCCACCCGGAATGTCACGATCTCCTCGTCATCGTCCACGAAGAGGCTGGTCGGCGGTCGAAAATCGTCCTGACGGCTCGTCAGATCCGATCGCCGCCCGAACAATCCGTACGCCTCACGCATCGCCGGCGGAAGCCGCCGCTCGAGCAGGTCCTCGATCGGCGCGAGTTCGGCCTCACTGAACCCGTCCGCTTCGGTCAAAGGTGACATCCAGTGCGCCACAAATTCCTTGATGAACTGCCACGCGCCGGCCCGATCACCAACCCCCCGAACGAGTTCCGTACGAATATCAAACCCCGTCGACATGCCGCGACCCTACCGACGGACATCCGCGCCGGACCAACCCGACAGCCGATCGAGTCGAAAGCGATCGAGGAGACATCGTCTACGTCGTAGTCGTGAAGTCGCCGCGTCTTGCTGCTGCGCCAACCACCATTCGACGTCCTGACTCGATAGGGCCACCCTGGCGCACCGGCGGCCGCCGCCCTCAACGGGTCAAGGTCTCGACCGACACCTGCCACAGCCGGGCGGCGGCATCGGGATCCAGCGCGTATTCGGCTACGCCGCTACGCGCGCCGAGTTTGCCGACCTCGGCTTCGTTGCAGTCTTCGAAATAACGTCCGCTGATACCGTCGAGCAGCGGTGACGTCGCGACGAGAATCGAGGTGGCCGCGCCCTGCTCAGGCGTCTTCCACCGCAGATCGGCACCGCCCGCGGCCGCGCGCAGCCGATCGAGTTCCTCGTCCGATATGTACCGCTGCAAATTGGTGCGAATGCCACCGGGCATCAGCGCGTTGACGGTGATCCCGTCATCTGCCCAGCGTGTGGTCGCCTCGACGGCGAACAGCACGTTGGCCGTCTTGGACTGCCCATACGCCGACCACGGATCATACGGGCGGCGCTCGAAGTGGATGTCGTCGAAGACAACCGGTGAACGGTGATGCGCGCTCGAGCTGACCGACACGACGCGGGCGCCGGCTGCCTCGGCCAGCGCGCGATGCAGGCCGGTGGCGAGCGCGAAGTGGCCGAGGTGGTTCGTGGCGAACTGCATTTCCCAGCCCTGCACTGTGCGCAGGAGCGGCGAGGCCATGACGCCCGCATTGTTGACCAGGATGTGCAGCGGTCCATCCCATCCTGCGACGAACGCGGCGACGGAGGCCTGGTCGGCGAGATCGAGCGGGGCGATGAGCACCTGCTTGTTGCCAGTGCTGTCGATGATGTCGGCCGCGGTGCGCTCGCCTGCTTCGACATTGCGCACCGCGAGGGTCACCTCCGCGCCGGCGCCGGCCAGGGCGCGCGCCGTCTCGACGCCGATACCGGACGCGCCGCCGGTGACGACGGCGCGGCGGCCCGCGAGGTCGATGGCGGCGATCACCTCGGCGGCGGTCGACTGAGCACTGAAGGGGGTTGTGATGCGATCGCTCATGACGTGTCCCGTCTCGGTAGAGTCGTACCGGAGGATTCTCCGGTACCAACGTCAAACCGGAGGTTACTCCGTTTCATTCCCGGGAGGCTCTGATGGCAACCGAACGCCCACTTCGCGCCGACGCGCGGCGCAATCGGGACCGACTGCTCGAGGTCGCCGTCCGCGCGTTCTCGCGCGACGGTCCGGATGTCACGCTCGATGCCATCGCGAAGGAGGCAGGCGTCGGCATCGGCACGCTGTACCGCCACTTCCCCACCCGCGAGGCGCTGATCGACGCGGCCTACCGCAACGAACTCGCCCGGCTGTGTGACTCGGTCGGCGACCTCTTGCGCGATATGCCTCCCGACCAGGCGTTACGCACCTGGATGGACCGCTTCGTCGACTATATGACCACCAAGCGCGGCATGGGCGACGCGCTGCGCGCACTCATCGCCTCCGGCGGCAACCCGTTCTCCGAAAGCCGCGACCAGCTCACCGCTGCGGTGTCGACTCTGCTGCGGGCCGGAGCGGCTGCCGGCATGTTACGTACGGACATCGAGCCCGACGACGTGTTGGTCGGTTTCAGTGGCGTGTCGCTCGCCACCGCAGGCCCGGAACGCCGCGAACAGGCCGGTCGCCTGCTCGATCTACTCATGGACGGACTACGCCTCCAGCGCTGAGCATCTGCGGGCGCCGGACAGTGTCCGCCGATCGCCACGTCGGCGCCGTGGTCCGGCGGACAGTCAGGTCGATCAGAAGCGCGCGCGAGGCCGGCAGAAACCACGAGACGGCGGATGGGGTGCACGCCGGGCGAGATCGGCCACCTCCTCCACGTCACTAGCGCAGTCATTTCTGCAGGTAGATGGAATAATCACTACTCGGCAGCAGGCTCACCGAATACAAGCATGCACGATTGCCTTTTTCTGTGCGCGCTGCAAAGCTGAACCGCGACAGCACACGGAGGTGTGCCTCGATCGGCAAAGGGAACAGATGGCTGACCTCGAAGCGCTGCTCAATGATTTCGCCGAGGAATGCGCGGATCTGGAACGACTCGTCACCCCGCTCGCGCAAGTGGACTGGGCACGGACAACCCCTGCGACCGGTTGGACCATCGCGCACCAGATCGGCCACCTGGCCTGGACCGATGAGGTTGCGACCATCGCGGCCACGGACGCCGACGCTTTCCGGAAGCTACTGACCGAAGCGGGCCCGCGGGTGCTCACTTTTGTGGACGAAGCCGCCGAGGCAGCCGCATCCACACCTCCTGCCGAACTGCTCGATCGATGGCGGCGCGGACGTGTCGCACTCACCGACGCACTTCGCGCGACACCCGTCGGCGTCAAGTTGCCGTGGTTCGGCCCACCGATGAGCACCGCCTCGATGATCACCGCCCGAATCATGGAGACCTGGGCGCACGGCCAGGACGTGGCCGATTCCCTCGGTGTCACCAGGCCGCCCACTGTGCGACTTCGCACCGTGGCCCACATCGGCGTGCGGACCAGGAACTTCGCGTACACGGTGCATGGAAAGACGCCACCCGCCGAGGAGTTTCGAGTGGAACTGACCGCACCTGACGGCACCATCTGGGCGTGGGGCCCGGAGGATGCCGCGCAGCGAGTGATCGGACCGGCGTTGGATTTCTGCCTGCTGGTGACCCAGCGCCGCCATCCGAACGACCTCGCGATCGAGGCGCGGGGAGACGATGCCGCCGAATGGCTCACCATCGCACAGGCTTTCGCTGGTCCCACGGGAGAGGGCAGGACAGCGGGCCAGTTCGACTGACCCGCCGATACCCGGTCCCGCGATTCGGGAGCGGGCGAGCGCCACACTTGGGTGCGCCGTTCGTGTCGACGACCGGACGCCGTTGGCCGGGTGTCTCGATGTGGCAGTCGAGAATGACGCTCGCCAGCTAGACGGTTGTTACCCGCTCGCACCGCGGCGGAAACATGAAGACGCGGAATCCAGCCCCCTGTTGCGAGTGCGGTCGGCCCCGGCCGCGATGCCGCGCTCACCCCACCGCCTACTGTGCTCGGCATGAGCGCCTACGACTTCTGCGTCATCGGCGGCGGCATCGTCGGCGTCGCCACCGCGCATCGGATACTGGCGCGCCACCCCGGCGCGAGCCTCGTGCTACTGGAGAAAGCGCAAGCGCTGGGAACCCACCAGACCGGGCACAACAGCGGCGTCATCCATTCCGGAATCTACTATCCGCCGGACAGTTTGAAGGCAGCGTTGTGCCGCCGCGGCGCGCAATGGACCAAGGATTTCGCTGCGGCACATGATATTCCGTACCAAGTGTGCGGCAAACTGCTGGTCGCCACCGACGACGTCGAATATCGCCGCATGCTCGCCCTGCACGAGCGCTCGGTTGCCAATGGCGTGGATGTCGAACTGATCGATGCCGCGGAACTCGCCCGCCGCGAACCGCGGGTGACCGGCGTAGGGGCGCTGTTCGTCCCGAGCACCGGCATCATCGACTACGCCGGAGTGACCGCCGCGCTCGCCGCACAGGTCCGAGCCGCGGGTGGGCGGCTGGTACTCGGCGCCGAGATCACGACACTCACCGAGTCCGCGGACGCGGTGACCGCCGCGGGCAGCACCGGTTCGTGGACGGCTCGCCGCTTGGTGGTCTGCGCGGGACTGCAGGCCGATCGAATGGCGCGAGCAGCCGGATTGCGCACCGATTTCCGCATTGTTCCGTTTCGCGGCGAGTACTACCAGCTTCCGCCGAACCGTGCGGGGTTGGTGCGCACGCTGATCTATCCGATCCCCGATCCCGATCTACCGTTCCTCGGTGTGCATCTGAGCCCGATGATCGACGGAACGTTGACCGTCGGCCCGAACGCGGTGCTCGGTCTGGCCAGGGAGGAATACCGCAAAGGCGGCTTCGACGCCAGAGATGCACGAGAGGTGCTGGGATACCCCGGATTTCACCGAGTCGCCCTGACCAATGTGCGCACCGGTATACGGGAACTGCGCAATTCGCTGTTCAAGCGCGGCTATCTGGCGCAGTGCCGTCGCTACTGTCCCGAACTGACGATAGCCGACCTGCTTCCACGCGAGGCAGGAATCCGCGCCCAGGCGGTCCTGCGCGATGGAACTCTGGTGCACGACTTCTTGATCGAACGCACCGATCGTTCGATCCACCTGCTCAATGCTCCGTCACCAGCGGCAACCTCGGCGATGCCGATCGCGGAGTACATCGTCGACCAGCTCTGAGACCACGTGGTCGGCCCGTGCTCTCAACCAACCGTCCGGTCCCTATCTGGAAATACGCCATGCCCGAATCCGGCTCAACCCTCGAATAAAGAGGAGATCTGTAGTACTTTTAACGCCAGTCGTGGAACAGGGAGGGCCTATGGGCCGCATCAAGTACGCGAGTGACGTCGGAGCGCCGGTAGAGGTCGCATTCAGCTACGCGGACAACCATCTCTTCGTACCTGATTGGATGTTCGGCATCGCCAGATTCGTGCCGACCGGCGAACAGAACCACGGCCTCGGCGCGGTGTTCGCGACCACCGCCTGTGTCGCACTCTGGCGAACGACCATGACATGCGAGATCACCGAATACCGCCGCAACGTGGTGATCGGGTATACGCTCCGTGGGCATTTATCCGGGACGCTGACACTGCGATTCGACCCGCTCGGCTACGGGCGGTCGGTGCTGACATCCGAGGCGGAGTATGGTCCACCGCGCGGATTCGTCGGGCGCATGTCCGTCGGTCTGGTGGATTCCGTCGTGAAATCGGCGCTCCGCCGCACCGAGTCCCAATTGCGAAGGGAGATAGAGGAATTCCACGGTACCGATCTTGTCGGTCGGATTGCGTAGGGTGCCAACCATGATCATAGTGAGCACCGACGGATCCTGCCTCCGCAATCCCGGCGGCGCCATCGGCTGGGCTTGGGTCAATCATCAGGGCTCCTCCGCGAGTGGGGGAGCCGCGTCCGGAACCAACCAGGTCGCGGAGTTGCGCGCCGTGCTGGAGGCGATCGTCGCCCACCCCGGCCCCGACCCCCTGCTCATCGAGAGCGATTCGCTCTACGCGATCAAGTGCGCCTCGGAGTGGGTCGCGGGGTGGCGAATCAACGGCTGGCGCACGTCCACCGGCGGCGCGGTGAAGAATGTCGAACTCGTCCGACAGATCGACCAGGCCATCGCGAGCAGGCCGGGCCCGGTCCGGTTCCGTTGGGTCCGTGGACATGTCGGCAATTACTTCAACGAGCAGGCCGACGCGCTGGCCGGCGAAGCAGCCCGAAAGGCCGCGGTCACAGCGGCGGTCGCCGAGGCGAACACCGCGGAAATCCCCATCGTGCCGGTAGCGGAAACGCCGACCGCGCCAGAAGCGATGAAGAACGAAACCGCGGCGAAGGCGGCCGCGCCATCGGCGCCACAGACATTGACGCTGTTCTGACCCGCTCGCGCGGACCACGAAGACCGCCCGAATGCCCTCCGGCGGTGGTGGCTCGGCCCACCGCCGGAGGCACTCGGCTCCACTCTGCGCCTGCCCGTAACCGTCGAAAGTCGTCGACGGTAGTCACATGGTCGTTAACCGGTACGTAGGTCCCCGCAATATGACTACGCTCGCCGACAGGTGCGCATGGGTGTGGCGAGGTTGGGCTAGTTGCCTGGCTGCGGAGCAGGCGGGGCGGGCTGCTGGTTGCTGTTGGGGGCGACCGCACCGGGGAGGCCGGTACCCGCGCCTTTCAGCATCGGCGAGTCGAGTTTCTCGACCAGCCATTTGTCACCCGATTTCTGCAGCTGCGCGATCACCACCACGAACTGCCGTTCCGGGTTGGTCTGGGTGAAGTTGGTCCGGTACTGCGTGAGCGTCACCAGGACCTTGGCCGAAGTGGTGTCTCCGGACTGGTAGCCGCACTGGACGTCGTCGACCCAGGACTTGACCTTCGCCTGGACCATCGCGTCTTTGAGCGCTTTGGTCGCGTCGTCGAACTCCTGGAGGAACTCGCCGGTCGCACCGGTCTTCACGGTCGTGAAGTACTCGTCGAGGTTCTTCGAGTAGTCGTAGACGGAGACGTCTTTGCCGAATGCGCACGCTGTGCTGGTGGATTCGCTGATCGCGTCGAGCTTGTCCCCGCGGTTCTTGCCCTGCAGGAAGAACACGACGACAGCGGTGATCGCGGCCACCGCGAGGACACCGGCCACGAACGCGGCCACCAAGGGCAGCGTGCTGGATTGCGCTGGGGCAGCGCGGCGGACACCGGCCTTGGCGTTGTCGGCTTTCTCGCCCGTCTTGTCCTTGTCCGTCTTCTCCGGTTCGGGCGCATCGGTCTTCGCCGCGACAGCGGCATCATCCGACTCAACCGCGCTAGCGGCATCATCCGACTCAGCCGCGCTAGCGGCATCATCCGACTCAACCGCGACAGCGGCATCATCCGACTCAACCGCGGTCGCCGCATCATCCGGCTCGGTGGTCACCTCGTCGGTGACCTCGGCGTTGTCGGCGGCCTTCTTTTCGGCGTCCTTGTCGGGCTCGGCGTCGTCGGTAGACATCGATACAAACCTGCACTTTCCCGGCGCGCGTCGGCGCGCACCGATCGGCTTATCCCGGCCCGCCAGCGGCGAACCGTAGGCGTTCCACCAGCGAGTATGCCCGGATGACGGAACGGCCGCCGGACCGGGTACACACTCACCGCACTGGAGGAAGAGTCCGCTCGTTCGGATCCACTCCCGGCGGTATATGCGCCCCGTTGTTCGGCACATCGGGCCGCGGCGCATTCGCCGCGCCACGAATCTGCTGCCCGGGCGGCGGGTTCTCACAGTAGAGCCACCTCGGAATCGTGCCATCCTGCACGACCTCGTTGCGGATCTTCGGAGTGTTGTAGGTGCAGAACGGGCGCGGCCAGATATCGACGATCGCGTGGAACTCGCCGTCGTGCGCCGGAATGCCCAGCGCCTCACCACCGAGCGCGAGCGAGGGGAACAGCGCACGCAGCGCGGGCAGCCGCAGCTGCGCGGCCTTGGTGATCGCCTGGAAGTTGGTCGCCAGGCTGGTGATCGGGTCGGCCGTTTTGTCCAGCACCGCTCCGAGGCTGCTGAGCTGGCCGGGCGCCTGCTCGAGCACCCGCTGCAACTCCGCGTTCGCATTGTTGAACTGCTCGAACAGCACTCCGGAATTGCTGGTCAGGGTGGCCAGGTCCGGCTGCGCGTGCGACGTCGTTTCGGCGATGGTACGCAAGTTCGTGATCAGATTGGTGGTCTGCGGCAGCAGGGAGTCGAAGCCGGCCATGGCCAGGCTGATCCCATTGACCATGCCGCGCAACTGATCCGGTCCACCACTGAGCGCGATATCCAGCTCGTTCAGGATGACCTTGAACTTGTCCGGCTCGATCTGCGCGATCAGCGCGCTGGAGTTGTCCAGGACCGACCACACCGGCGTCGGCGTGTGGATTTTCGCCGGATCGAAATCGATCACCGCGCCGTTGGCCAGGTACGGCCCCTGCTCAGCGTTCGGTCGGAAGTCGATGTATTGCTCGCCGGCGCCGGAGAGCGCTTGCACCGCGATCGCGGTGTCCACCGGGATCCGGTACTTCGCATCGATCTGCGCGATGGCGGTGATGGCCTGGCCACGGTCGGTCAGCTCGATCGAGCTGACCTTGCCGATCCGCCAGCCGCGCAGGGTCACGTCATTGCCAGGTTGCAGACCGCCCGAACGATCCAGGTTCACCGTGACGGTGTAGTCGGATTGCAACGGGTTGACCCGCATGACGTTCACCATCAGGTAGGTGGCGCCGACCACCAGCACCAGGACCAGACCGAGGTTCGACAGCAGCAGCTTGCGTCCGAACAGCTTGGACAGCAGCGTCATCGGTGCCCTCCCGCCACCCGGCCTTGCACCAGTTGCAGTACCTGGATCAGGCTGCCCGCGAAGTCCTGCAGATCGTTGAGATCCTGGAGTTTGCCGTGCTCCGGGTCGGTGAGCGCGCTGATGTCGAGATTGGTCGCGGTCGCGTACACCGCGAAGCTGTTGCCGCGGAAGGTCGCGTCGACCTTCGGCCGTATCACCCGCAACCGATCGAGCAGAACGCCGAAGCCGTCACCGGTCCTGGCCAACGCGTCCATCAGCTTTTGGGTGTTGTCCAGTAGGCTGCCCAGCTGTTGGCTGGTGGTATCGGAGTAGTCGCCGAGCGCGGCGCTCGTGGTGGACACCTTGGTCAGCAGGTCACCGATAGCCCGGTTGTTCTCGGCGATGGCGCCGATCATCTGAGGTAGCGTGTCGGCCACCTCGCCGAGTTCGCCACGACGCGACTCGATAGTGGTCGCCAGCGTGCTGAACTCGTTGAGCACACTGTCGACCCGGGCGGTGTTGTCATTCAAACTGCCGACCACTCCGGTCATTTCGGTGATCAGATGGGACAGTTGCCCGCCCCGACCGCCCACGATGGAGTCCAGCTCCGAGGCTAATTTGGACAGGCTGGCGATGCCGCCGCCGTTGAACAGCAGGGAGACCGAGATCAGCAACTGCTCCACGGTCGCGCCCGCGGAGGTGCTGTCCAGCGTGAGCGTGTCGCCGCCGCGCAGCATCTGCGTGCCCGGCTCGGCCTTCGGTTTGGACACCGCGACGAACACGTCACCGAGCGGAGTGCCCTGGCGCAACTCGGCTGTGCTGCCCTTGGGCAGTTCGATGTCTTCGCGGATGGTCAGATCCACGATGGCCTGAAAGTTCTTCGTCGTGATTCTGGAGACCACGCCGACGTCGGAACCGCCGAGCTTCACCTTCGCCTGATCGGGCAGGTTCAGCGCGTTGTCGAACACCGCGTGCACGGTGTAGGTCTCCCCGGACAGGCCCGGCTTGGGCAACGGCAGCCGCTCCACCGTGAGCCCGCACCCCGAGCTGACCCCGACACCGGCCACCGCGGCGACGGCGACCAGCGCCCTGCGTGCCTTGATCGTCATGCGGGCCGTCATTTCGTCAGTCCGAGCAGGGCCGCGGTGAGCCCGTAATCGGGGCCGAAGTCCTGCATGTTTCCGCTCCGGCAGCCATCGGCCTTCATGTGGATCCGTTCGCAGAACAGGCTGACGATCTCACCGTTGAGCGCTGTGCCGATCACCGCGTGCAACCGGACGTACTGATGCTCGCGGTTCACGATGCCGTTGACGTTCTGCATCACCATCGGCGCCACGTCGACGACTTCGATGAGTCCGTTGGCGTTGTCGCGCAACTGTTGGGTGACGTTGGTCAGGCCGGTCATGGCGCCCGACAACTGATCCTGATACTGCGACAGGGCGGTACTCGTGTTGACCAGGAAGGCGTTGAGCTGATCCAGGGTCGCCTGCAGGCCAGGGGATTGTTCGGCGAGCAGCCCGGTCATCTGGGTCACCCGCTTGCTGAAATCTCGCACCGACTGGTCGTTTTCGGCCAACATGGTGGTGAGCTCGTTCAGCTTGATGATGATGTTGGCGACCGCGTCCTTGTTGTCCACGCCGACTTTCAGCGCGCCGGACAGCGCGTTCAGAGTGTCGCGCATCTTCGCGCCGTTGCCGTTCAACATCGGGTACAGCACCCGGCCGGACAGCGGGCCGATGCCTTCCTGGCCCGGCTCCGGTTTCAGCGCGGCGGCGAACTGATCGATCGTCTTGATCATCGTGTCCAGCTCGACCGGCGTCTTGGTTCGAGCCTTGGGCAGGTGAGCGCCATCGGCCAGGGTGTCGCCGCCGGTGTAGACGGGGGTGAGCTCGATGTGCCGGTCGGTCACGATGGACGGCGAAATAATCGCGGCTATTGCCTCTTTCGGTATCTTCACGCTCGAGTCGATGGACATGTGCACCTCGATGTACGTGCCTTTCGGCACGATCTTGTCGACCCTGCCGACATCGAGCCCGAGCACCGTGATCGGGTTGCCCTCGTAGATACCCGCGATGTTCTCGAAGTCCGCGGTGATCTGGGTCGTGGCGCCCAAGGCGTTGTTCACCGAACTCGGCAACAGTGAGCAACTGCCGACCGTCAGTGCGGCGGCGCTGATCATCAGCGTCTTCGCGACGGTCTTCAGCGGCAAAGCCGTGCGAAATCTCATCCCTGGCACCCTTCGATAACTTGGGCGAAGCACAACCAGTTGTCCGGGAACAACCAGGGCAGGCCCACGTCGCCGTACGGACCGCTGCTACCCCAGGAGTTCGCCATGTAGCGCAGGGAAGGTGGCATGAGCGACAACATTCGATCCAGGTTGTCCTTGTTCTTCTGCAGGCCCTCGGCCATGGTGTTCAACTGCTGGATGGTCGGGCCGAGCTGGTCGTTGTTCTGCGCGCCGATCTGCTGCAGTTGCTTGGACAGCGCCGCGATGTTGTCCAACAACTGACGCAGCAGGCCCTGGCGTTCCATCACCCGGTTCGCGATGGCCTCACCTTGAGTAATGACCAGCAGCACACTGTTGCGATTGTCGCCCAGGATCTGGGTGACCCGATCGAGATCCTTGAGCAGGCTGTCTACCTCGCCTTTACGCGTGTCGATCACCTTGGCCAGCGCGCCGACACTGTCGAGCGCCTGCGCCGCGAGCGCGGGCGAGTCGCCTATCTGCTGGTTGATCAGGTTCAGCGACTCCGACAGCTTCTTGGTGTCGAGCGCCTCGAACTTCGGCGTACCGATCTGCACCACGTCGGCCAGGTTGTAGGGAACCGCGGTGTGGGACACCCGGAT
Source organism: Nocardia sp. NPDC049190 (assembly GCF_040648115.1). NCBI lineage: Bacteria > Bacillati > Actinomycetota > Actinomycetes > Mycobacteriales > Nocardiaceae > Nocardia > Nocardia sp. NPDC049190. The sequence goes on along the minus strand of NZ_JBEZDE010000001.1, from coordinate 347,524 downwards.
TCGCCCGTCCTTCACCCCGGAACCGTCACCCGGGTCGAGGTCGACGTACCGTGCGCCGAGCAGCGTCGCCATCTTGATCGAGGCGCGTGCGTCCGGGCCGAGCCGCACGTCGCTGTTCACATTCAGCGTGAGCAGCACGTGGTCGCCCTCGAGCTTCGCACCGGCCACCCGACCGGAGGCGACGCCCGCGACATTCACCCGGTCCCCGACCCTGATCCCGGCGGCCTGGACGAACTCCGCCTCGACCGACTGTTCGCCGATCCCGGCGAGCTTGAAGACGCTGGAGGCCACCAGCAGCACCACGATGAGGGCGCCGCCGAGGATGCCCAACCAGAAGTACCGGTTGCTGTCGAACCTGGACCTGAGTTTCGTCATCATGGGCGGCACACCGCCGAGTGCGATGTGCCACCGATCTGCGAGAACAGACCGCGGGGGAACAGGACGCCGTAGAGCGAGACGTCCAAACCACAAAGGTAGGCGTTGGCGTAGGCGCCCTCGGAGGTGAACCTGCCCGCGGCCGACAGCACATTCGGCAGGTCGATCGCGGCTTGATCGAGTTTGGCGCCGTTGTCCAGCAGCAGGGTCAGCGCCGCGCTGGTGGAGTTCTGCGCGGTCTGCAGCTTCGGCTGGATCCGGCCCATCATGTCGACCAGGGACGTGGTCGCGTTCGCGATCTGCTCGGTCGAGGCCTGCAACGACTGCCCTTGTTCGTACAGCCCGCCGATCAAGGCCCGGGTCTGGGTCACCAGGGTCTCCAATTCATCACCTCGTTTGGCCAACCCCGACATCACACCGGACAGGTTGGAGATCACATCGGACAGAATCGCGTCCCTGCGCTGGAAATCGGTGGCCAGTTGCGCGGCCTGAACAATGAACGCGCTCAAGGACACGCCATCACCCTGCAAGGCCTGGATGAAGGTCTCCGACAGCCGGTTGACCTGCTCGGGCTGCAACACCTGGAACAGCGGCTGGAATCCGTTGAGCAGACCCGACACATCGAACGACGGCTCGGTCCGTTCGATCGGAATCGAACCCTTGTTCTTCAGCGGCGCCGAGGTCGACGCCTTGCCGGGCGCCAGTGCCACATAGCGCTGACCGATCAGGTTCTGGTAGCGGACGAGCGCTTTGGTGTCGTCGAAGATCGTCTGGTCGCGCTGCACCACGAAGGTCACCCGCGCGACCGACTTCTTCAGGCTGGCGTCGCGGGCCAGCTCGATCTTCTCGACCTTTCCCACCCGCACGCCTGCCATGCGTACGTCGTCGCCCTGGTGCAGACCGAGCACGTCGGAGAACGTCGCGGTGTAGGTGTTGGTGTCACCGTCGACGATGCGCGCCAGGGTGTTCCAGACGAGCACCGTCACCAAGATCGACACAACGGCGAAGATGCTGAATCCGATCAGCGGCTTCCGAATGCTCATCGGCGGCCACCATTGTCGGACACCTGCATGGTTGCGCCCTTCAGAATCGAGGTCAGCAGCAGATATTCGGCGGTGGTCGGCTGGCGGCCGAGCATCGCGACGATCGCGGAGTCACCCTGATAGGAGATCGGTCGCGCCGCCGGAGCGCCCTGAGGCTCCGCGGCCGGAGCGCCCGGCGCGGGAGCGGTCGGCGGGAACAGGCCTGGCGCCAGCATCGGGAACAGACCCTCCAGCGGAGTGCCCACGAATGGAGCGAGCACGCCGCCCGTCGGAGCGGCCGCGGTGGCCCGCTGCGGGTCCGGAGTGGTGACACCCGGGATCAGCGGCAGCCCTGGCATCGGCACCACCGGTGGCAGCCCGGCAGCCGAGGCGAGCGCGCGCGGCTTCAGCTGCTCCGGCATCTCGCCGACATCGGCGACCGTAGGGGCTGTGAAGCAGCTCGGGCCCGCCAACTCGCCGTAGCGCGGGCAGTCGGCCACGGTGTATGGCCGATAGGGGGTGAGTGTGACGCCCGCGTCCCAGACCTGCTGCTGCTGCGGGCCCCAGGTGAACGTGGTGTCCATCCTGCGCACGGTCTCACTCAGGTTCAGCAGGGAGCGCGTGATCGCGTCCGGGTCGGCCGTGAGTGCGCCGAACGTGTCGCTGGTGCCCGCGGTGACCTCCTTCCCGACATTCGGGTTGCGGGCGAACAGATCGTTCACCGTGTCCACGGTGTCGCTGGTCCCGGTGATCAGCGCGACCAGTTCGCCGCGACGATCGGCGATGGTGCGCGCGGTCTGGACCGAGCTGCCCAGCACGTCGACCAGTTCGGGTGCGGACTGGTTGAGCGCGTGGAACGAAGTGGAGAAATCGTTGAGCAGCACGCCGAGATCGGGAATGGATTGATCGACCGCCAGCAGCCAGTGGTCGAGCCGCTCGACCGTGGAGCCGGGCATCCGGCCACTGCCGTCCAGCGCCTGCGACAGCGTGCCGAGCACCCGACCGAACTGCACCGGGTCGATCTGGTCGAGGATATTGCGCACGGTGGTGAGCGTGTCCTGCAGCGCGATGGTGCCCTGGCTGCGGTCCTCGTCGATGGTGGAGCCTTCGTGCAGGTACTGGTCGGCGGGGCCGTTGAAGACCAGCTCGACGGAGGTGACCGCGAACAAGTTGCTCGGCACCACGCGGGCGGTCACGGTGGCCGGGATGTCGCCGGCGAATTCCGGCTTCATCTCGATTCGGACCTTCTGCAACTCGCCCTTGGCCGCGATGTCGACATTCTTCACCGCACCGACGAGCACGCCGCGGAACTTGACGTCAGCCTGCTCGGGCAGGCCGTCACCGGTGGTGGTCAGGTTCGCGGTCACATTGACCTTGTCCTGGAAGTAGCCCTGGTAGCGCAGCATCAAGAAGGTCAGCACCAGTGCGAAGACGACCAGACCGCACACTCCGGCGAGGAGAAGCTGCCGCATGGTGGGTCCGCGCCCACTGGGATCGATGATCATCTGGTGTTTACCCCGAGATCCGGATGCCGGGGTTGACGCCCCAGATCGCCAATGTCATGAACAGATTCGCGAAGACGACCGCGATGATGCTCATCTTGATCGCCCGGCCAGCGGCAACGCCGACACCCTCCGGACCGCCGGAGGCGAAGAAACCGTAATAGCACTGGATGAACGTGGTGATCGCGACGAACAGGATCGCCTTGATCAGCGAATAGATCACGTCGGCCGGAATCAGGAACTGATAGAAGTAGTGCTGGTAGGTGCCACTCGCGGTGTTACCGATCAGCCGCACAGTCAACGCACAGGATATGTAGGCCATGGTGAGGCCCAAGCAGTACAGCGGAATGATCGCCACCATCGCCGCGAACATCCTGGTGCTGATCAAATAGGGCAGCGGACGGATGGCGATGGACTCGAGCGCGTCGATCTCCTCGGAGATGCGCATGGCGCCCAACTGCGCGGTGAATCGGCAGCCCGCTTGCGCGGCGAAGGCCAGCGTCGCCAACAGCGGGCCGAGTTCGCGGGTAGTCGCGAAGGCCGAGATGGCGCCGGTGATCGGGCTGAGCCCGAGGAGGTTCAGCGAGTTGTAACCCTGGATGCCGACCGTCATACCGCCGAACGCGCTCAGGATGACGACGACGCCGATGGTGCCGCCACCGACGACCAGATTGCCGTTGCCCCACGTGACGTCGGAGAGCAGGCGCCACACTTCCTTGGGATAGTGCTTGAGCGCCAGCGGAATCGAGCTGATCGAGCGCAACAGGAAGAACACCTGGTGGCCGAGGCGGGCGAGCAGATCGACCGGCGCTCGACCGGATTTCCGGATCGCATGGAAGGGCCGCAGCAGCGGAGGTACGTAGGTTGAGGACACCTGCTCAGACCACCTGTGACGGGAATAGTGCGTTGTACACCTGGGTGATGATGAGATTCACCCCGAACAGCATGATGGCCGAGCTCACCACTGCGGAATTCACCGAGTTCGCGACGCCGCCCGGGCCGCCTCTGGTGTTCAAGCCGGTATCACAGGCGATGATCGCCGCCAGCAGACCGAAAATCAATGATTTGACCAGTGCCACAAGAAGATCGGCCGTCACGGCGAACGACGAGAAGGTGCCGACATACGAGCCCGGCGTCCCGTCTTGGGCGAAGATATTGAAGATGTAGCCGGTCAGGAAGCCGACAAAGACGACGAAGCCGCACAGCAGCACGCTGACAAGCATCGCGGCGCCGAGCCGCGGCGCGACCAACCGGCGCAGCGGGTCGACACCCATCACCTTCATGGCATCGATTTCCTCGCGGATGGTGCGGGAACCGAGATCGGCACAGACCGCGGACCCGACAGCGCCCGCGATCATCAGCGAGGTGACCAGCGGAGCACCCTGCTGGATGATGCCGAGGCCGTTGGCGGCACCGATGAACGAGGTCGCGCCGACCTGGCCGGCGACGGAGCCGACCTGGATGGAGACGATCACGCCGATCGGAACGGCGACCAGCAGGGTGGGCGCCGCGGAGACACTCGCCATGAACGCGCACTGCCGGACGAATTCGGCGTACGGAAACCGCCTGCGAAAGATCGAGACAAACAGTTCGGCGACGGCAGCGATGCCCATGGTGATCTGACGACCGAAGGTCTCCAGTGATCGCTTCGGATGGTCTGTCCAGTACGCCTTCGTCCACTCGACCGCATCACTGACCCGTGATCCCGTAGGTGGACTTTTGGTCGACTGCACCAGCTAACCCCTCTCGACGCCGGTTGGATACCCCGACGACTCGTTTGCTTGACGCACCTTACTACGGAGTAGTGCAGAACACAGCACTACCTTGTGATTGCAGTCATAGATCTCGATCACTGTCCACGAAAGGCAATGACAGGGGACACTGAGATTGGGATAGGCCCAAAGCAACGGATCAAACTTCTGGAGCAAGTTACAGCTCACCTGCGCGAATCCATCCTGTCACCGGCCGACACATCGAATTACTCAGGACAATTCTCATTTAAATTCGCATTTGAATCCGGGACCTCGGCGAGTTCGACTCCTTCATCCTGGGACGACAAACTCGAACGCGACTTTCGCAATTCCGATAGCCGCCCGCTATTGTTTGCTATAAGGTACATAAGGTCTCATTTGTATTAAATGCGGTTGAAGTAGGTCACACCGGGACAACCCGGAGTAGATGACGCGCCCGGGCCTGTTTACTGACACGATGGGTGCGACAGATTGATATCGTGCGGACTTCCGACGTCTGGAGGGACATGTTCAGCAAATTCGCCAAGGTGGCCAATGCCGCCTTCGCCGTCGCCCTTGGCGCGGCGCTGCTCGGCACGGGCGCAGGGGCAGCGCACGCCCAACCGGGCCCGCCGGTCGTGGGCGGTGGATCCGGGATCATCATCGACAACCAATTCGAGTGCACCGTCACCACCGTCGGCCATGACAACGCAGGGCGTCTGGTCGGCCTGACCGCTGGGCACTGCGGCGATCCGGGCGCGAAAGTCTTTGCCGAATCCGATCGCGGCGCCGGCGTGATCGGCAGATTCGTCTACTCCAACCACGACCTGGACTACGCCATCATCCAGTTCGAGCCGGACAAGATCGTCCCGGTGAACCGGATCGGCAATGTGACCATTACCGGGGTCGGCGCGCCGGCCAGCTTCCCGCAGATCGTCTGCAAGGAAGGGCGCACCACCGGCAACACCTGTGGCCTCGCCTGGGGCGATGTGTTCGGGACGAACGTCGAAACCTGGAGTCAAATGTGTGTGGTGGAGGGCGACTCCGGCGCCCCGGTCGTCGTCGGCACCACCTTGGTCGGCATGGTGAACGCCTACCTGGCCATCGCCTGCTTCGGCCCTGAGGTCGGCACCAACATGAGCGCGATCCTGGCTGACATCAACACGCGCGGCGGCGTCGGCGCGGGATACGCGCCCATCTGATCGACTCCGCACACCAGCGGATGAGCGGCCCGCACGGACACCGATCCGTACGGGCCGCTCATTTTTCGTCGTGCGTCTCGTGGGGCGGTGCGACCGCAGGACCTGTCACCGCGCACTGCAGTAGGCAGTCGACGTTGTCCAGCGTGGGTGCGTGCCGCGCGGGCCGCAGCAGGACGGCGGCGAGCACCGCGCCCGTCACCAGCAAGCCGATGCATATCGATATCGCCGTGACGAACCCGTCGCCGAACGCGGCCGGATCGCCCAACCCATCGGAGACTCCGGCGAGCCCGGGCAGTGCCGCGACAGCGAGCAGTTGCGCGGTGCGGGCGACGGCATTGTTCACGCCGGAAGCGATGCCGGCCTCGCTGGAGGGCACCGCACCGAGCACGGCCCCGGTCAGCGGGGCGACGAGCACCGAGAGCCCGAGCCCGAAGACGAGCACGCCGGGCAGGACGTCGGTCAGGTAGACGGTCTCGGGGCCGACGCGCAGCAACAGCAGCAAACCGGCCGCGGCCAGCAGCGGACCCGCGGTCATCGGGATGTGCGGGCCGTGCACCTGCGCCCAGCGCCCGGCGGGCGCCGAGAGCACCAACATGATCAGGGTAACCGGCACGGTCGCGACACCCGACATCAATGGCGTATAGCCCGCGACCAGCTGCAATTGCAACACCAGAAAGAAGAACACGCCGCCGAGCGCCGCGTAGACCGCGAAAGTCACCAGGTTGGCCGCGGTGAACACCCGCGAGCCGAACAGCGATGGCGGCACCAGCGGGTGGGCGCTGCGCATCTCGATCACGACGAATACGGCGAGCAAGAGAATGCCCGACACGACCAGCAGTGGCATGGTGTCGATCAAGCCGAAGGTCAACGCACCGAGAGCCAGGGCGACCACGCACGCACCCGGTACGTCGAGTCTGGTCGCGGCCTTCGGATCACGACTCTCCGGCACATGCTTCAGCGCGACGAGCACGACGACCACGGTCAGCGGCACATTGAGGAAGAAAATCGACCGCCAACCCGCCACTTCGATCAGCCAGCCGCCGAGGAACGGTCCGAGCGCGCCCGCCAAACCGCCGAAGCCCGACCATAGGCCGATCGCCGCGCCCTGGTCACGCTGATCAATCGACGAGGAGATCAGCGCGAGACTGCCCGGTGTGAGCATCGCGCCCGCCACGCCTTGCAGAACGCGGGCGGCTACCAGCATCTCGATGCTGGTAGCCGCGCCACACAGCACCGAGGCGAACGCGAAAGCGACGATGCCCCAGACGAAGACCTTGCGCCTGCCGAGACGATCGCCGAGCGAGCCGCCGAGCAGGATGAACGACGCGAGGGTCAGCGTGTAGCCGTTGAGCGTCCATTGCAGACCGGCGACATCGGTGTGCAGTGATTCCCCGATCCGCGGCAGCGCGATATTGACAACCGTCGCGTCGAGCGAAGCCACCGACGAGCCGAGAATCGTGGCCAGCACAATCCAGCGCCCGGTGGCCGATTGCAGTCGGGGCAGCTCGATGTCGCTCACGACACCAACCTAACGCCGGGCCGAGACCTGGTCAGAGCTCCTGGACGCAGACGACGAAACGGCGCTTGTCGTAGACATACCCGGTGCCGCTGCCGCAGACGCTGACGTCGTCGGCGTTCTGCTGGATCTTGACGACCTTCACGCCCTTGGCGGGAGCCGAGCCGGTGCAGTCGACGCGCTTGGGATCCTCGCCGCCGACGTCCATACACCCACCGACGACCCAATCGATATCCAGGCACAGCGCGCCCTGTTCGATGCCGTTGATGGTCTCGGCGTAGTAGTTGTCGGTGTCGCTGATGCACTGCGAGCTCTTGGGCTTCTTCTCGACCACCTTGTAGTTGGCTACCCGACTGCCGCACGACGCTTTGTCGATGGTCGCGTCGGTCGTGGTGCCGCCGAGGGTCACACAGTCACCGACGTTGGCTTCGAAATCGGTTTTGCCACCGTCCTTGCTGGTCGGCGCTGGCTTGCTGGTGCTCGGGGCCGGCTTGCCCGAGGACGGCTTCGGCGTGCTGGTGACCGAGACGGCGTCGATCGTCCCGTTGCTCACGGCGGGCTGGGCGGTGCCACTGATGGTCGAGCTGCACCCCACCATCGCCAGCCCGGACGCGACGACAAGTCCGGCGAACGCGAGACGACCCCAGGTCAGTTGACGAGACACGTACAGTCCTCCCGAGCTGTAACGCTCCGAACTCACACCCCGTAAGAATCCGAAGTTGGCATGGCTGTGCTTGAAATACCACGCCATGAATACACTATGGACGGAGCGCACGTCGAGCCGAAAGCGCGAGCGGGACCGCCGGTCACCGATCCAGACATGGTGGGATTCCGCTGCGGGAGGAGTTCCTCGGGAAGCTGATCAGCGCAATCACGTGCTCGACCGCCGCGGCTGACGTCTGTTCCTTCTTCCGATCATGACCTCCGCCACCGACGTGCGCTGCGACGCCCCGCTCGGCGCCGCCGTCGGCCTTGGCGCGCTTCAGGCCGCGGGCGGGTTTCCGGTGGATACCGGTTCGACCCGCACGCCGTCGCGCTGAACGCCCTGACCGCCGCCCCGAGGCGTCGGGTTTCGCCTCCGGGCGACAGGTCGGGGGCCGGAAGCGCGGACCGCCGAGTCGGCGGGTGCGCCAGGGCGCGGCAACGTTCGCGTGGAATGTCCGATCCGGCGCTGTGTGCTTCGTCGCGTCCTCGGATCGTCGGCAGATGGCGTAAATCCGGTTACGCTGGGGGACCGGCCCGACGATCGGCGGTCAGGAGGTGACCCCATGGTTTCGGCAATGGCGGCGGGCGAGTTCGAGCCTGCCCACCCTGCGGACAAGAAACCGATCGCACCGCGCGAGATGCTGGTCGACCCGCGATTCATCCGGCTGGCCGATCAGTTCTTCGGCATGTTCACCCAACCCGAGCGCGGTGGCGGCGCGCTGGCGGTCCATCTCGACGGCAGACCCGTGGTCGATATGTGGGCGGGTTGGGCGGACACGGATCGCCGCTGGCACAGCGAGACCGTCGCACTCACCTTCTCCACCGGCAAGGGGGTGGCGTCGACCGTGGTGCACCGGCTCGCCGAACGCGGCCTGATCGGCTACGACACGCCGGTCGCCGAGTACTGGCCGGAATTCGCCGCGCACGGCAAGGACGACATCACGGTGCGCGACGTGCTCTCGCACCGGGCGGGCCTGCACCGGGTGCGCGGCCTGGTCCCCGGTCGCGAAGGCATCCTGCACTACGACGCCGTGGTCCGCGCGTTGGCCGAGAGTCCGCCGGATCCGCGCCGCATTCGGACCTCCGGCTACCACGCGATCACTTTCGGCTGGCTGGTCGCCGAAATCGTGCAGCGGGTGACCGGCACACCGTTCATCGAGGTGGTGCGCACCGAGATCGCCGAGCCGCTCGGCCTCGACGAGTTCTGGTTCCGGGTACCGGAGTCGGAACGGTACCGAATCGCCAAGATCTTCCGGCCGCTCAGTCCGCCGGGGATTCGCTGGAACACTGCCTCGTCGGTGCTGTCCTGGGTGCGACCCGTGCGCGGACTCGCCGAGGCGGGTATGCCGGAGAGTTTCGATGAACTCGTTCGCGACCCACGCGTACACGATGCGGTGATGCCCGGCTGGAACGGCGTGTTCTCGGCACGCGCTCTGGCCCGAATGTACGGCGCGCTGGCCAACGCCGGCGTGGTCGACACCGACCAGCCCAACAGCGTACGCGGCATCGGCGCCGCCCGGCCGGATCGCACCGTGCGCTTGCTGCGGCCGGAGACGATCGAGACGATCGGGCAGGTCCAGCCGGCGCCGAGCCGGGATTACGTGCTCGGTGTGCCGATCCGCTTCACCCTCGGCTATCACCGGCCGGTGTTGATGACCAAGCAGCAGCCACGAACGGCGTTCGGCCACTACGGCATCGGCGGGTCCGGCGCCTACGCTGATCCGGAGCTCGGCATGTCGATCGCATTCGTGACCAACCGGCTGGGCAACGCGGTCACCGCGCTCGGGGACGCCAGGCTCGCGCGACTGGCGGCGACGGCACAGGCCACGGTACGCAGGCAGAAGCTCGGCCAGGGCGAGCGGTAACGACGGAATCGTCGGGCCGACCGGGCAATTCGAACCCCGCGGGTGAGGTGTTCGTATCTCTCTGCATGGACGTGTGTATGCCACGCGACGGCAGAGGCGAAGACCGCGCCGCGGCGCGGGTGCCGCGACTGACCGCACTGCACGCGCTGGCCGCGGGCATGGATTTCGATCGGTACTTCCGGTGGCGCAGGACGCGCGACGGCGATCCGTTCTACGTTCGTTTTCCAGGACTCGGCGCGGCACTGTTCACCGGAACGGCCGAGGGGGCGCGCGAAATGTTCCGCGCGCCAATTGGATTCCTGGAACCACCGCGCCCCAATCCGATCGAACCGCTGGTCGGCGCCGCGTCACTGATCCTGACCTCGGGACAGCGACACCGGCAGGACCGGACACTGCTCGGACACGCGTTCCACGGCCAGCGGATTCGCCGGTACGGCGAGATCGTCCGGGAGTCCACCCTGCGTGAGATGTCCGGAGCCAGTGGCCTGGCGTGGCAGCGGGGCGCGCGCATCGATTCGCGGGCGGCCGCGCGAGCGATCACGCTGCGGGTGATCCTGGCGGCGGTGTTCGGGGTGGACAGCCACGAGCAGCGAGCGAACTACACCCACGCCGTCGCGGACTTTCTCACCGCGTTCTCCGGGCCGTTGCTGCTGGTCCCGGCACTGCGGCGCGGACTGCTCGGGCATGGGCCGTGGGACCGGTTCGTCGTCGCGCGCGACCGGCTGGACCGTCTGATCCGTGCCGACATCGCGCGCCGACGGCCGACCGTCGACGCCCGCCGCACCGATGTCCTCGGCATGCTGCTGTCCACCCGGTACGACGACGGCAGCACGGTCACCGACGACGATCTGTGTGCGCAACTGCGCACGCTGCTGGTCGCCGGCCACGAGACCACGGCCACCACCCTGGTGTGGGCGCTGTTCCGGCTGCACCGCGCGCCCGAGGCCCTGCGGCGGTTGCGCGCGGAACTGCGCGACGCCGGGCCGGACGCGAGCCCGATCGAGCTGGCCGGACTGCCTTACCTCGATGCTGTGGCCCAGGAGACGCTGCGCCTGCACCCACCGGTTCCGATCATCCTGCGCAGGCTGACCGGACCGTGCACGCTGCGCGGTGTGGCGTTGGCGCCGGGGGACACCATGGGGATTGCGTTGCCCTTGCTGCACTCCGACCCAGAGGTGTGGGACGACGCGGTGCGCTTCGACCCGGACCGGTTCGTCGAGCGTCGGTATCGGCCGTTCGAGTTCGCTCCGTTCGGCGGCGGTCACCGGCGCTGTATCGGCGCGTCGCTTGCGGACTACGAACTGCGGATCGCGCTGGCCACCATTCTCGGCCGGGTGTGCCTTCGACTCACGCCGCGATATATGCGCCGTCGCGCGCCGACCTCGGTGCCACACAACATAGCGACCGGTCCGCGGCGCTCGATTCCCTTCATAGTGGAGTGATTTACCTCACCAACATGTTTGAGGTGAATCACCCTCCGTTGACCGGCCGAACAAAGCTGAACGCCGAACTCACCCGCGTGACCCGGATATTGCCCGAATTGATGACCATTCGAGATGACTGTGACGGCCGCCACATAATTCATTCGGTATGCATCACTCCGAATTGCCACTGGCTTCGAGCCACATCGGGCCGGTAGGAATGGATGACAGGGGTCGGGCCGTCAATACCCGTGGGGCGCACATCTGGCTCCGCGCCAAATGAGAGATCTCGTTACGCGCGCGTGCGAGAAATGGAATGGACGAGAAACCTATGCATGCCGCTTTTCACACCGGGTCGCTGCCTGCTCGCCGCCGGGGAGCCGACCTGACCCGCCGGATGCGCGAAGGCGCCCTGTTGTCCGCCGCGATCGCGGCGGCTGGCGTCCTGCTCATCGCGCCCGCGCACGCCGAGACCATCGCGGGCATCGACACGGGCTCGGCCTCTTCGGCCACCGATCCGGGAGCGAACTTCGCCCCGCCGTCGATCAACATCGCCGACGGCGATGTCGTCGGTATCGCGCAGCCGATCATCATCAGCTTCAAAGAGCCGGTGGCTGATCGCACCACCGCCGAGCAGGCCATCCAGATCACCGCGTCGAAGCCCGCGCCCGGCCACTTCTACTGGCGCGGCGACCAGCAGGTACGGTGGCGGCCGGACACGTTCTGGCCGGACAACACCGACGTTCAGGTGCAAGCCGGTGGCACCACCAGTTCGTTCCGGATCGGCGACGCGTTCGTCACCACCGCCGACGACAACACGCACACCATCACCATCACCCGCAACGGCGAGGTGGTGAAGGAGATGCCGACCTCGATGGGCAAGCCGAAGCACGAGACCCCGAACGGCACCTACATCGTGGGCGAACAGCTGCGCAAGATGACCATGGATTCGTCCACCTACGGCGTGCCCGTCACCGATCCCGAGGGCTACAAGCTCGAGGTCGAGTACGCCACCCGGATCTCCAACAGCGGCATCTTCGTGCACGCCGCTCCCTGGTCGGTCGCCCAGCAGGGCGTGTCCAACTCCAGCCACGGCTGCCTGAACGTCAGCACCGAGGACGCCAAGTGGTTCTTCGAGAACGCGCACCGGGGCGACCCGGTGCTCGTGGAGAACACCCAGGGCGGCACGCTCAGCACCAGTGACGGCTTGGGCGACTGGAACTAGCCGGGCGATCGCCTTCTCCGTGCGTTCGGGTTGTCATAGCTGGGCGCCTGGCAATCCGGGCGCAGCCCAGTCGGGTTGCTGGCGTATCCGGCGAGTCACCCGAGTGCGCTCGAGTTTCCGTTGTTCGTCAGCGCCCCACCAGGCGCTGACGAACAAAACGATCAATTAGTACGAAGTCGACCGTCGAAGCCCGCGTTTTTGCTTCACTTGGCCGGTGCTCGATAAGTTCAGCGTACCGACGGGCAACATTAACCGACTGTTTGCTCCCGTCCGTAAAGTACGCACTGTGCGAAGCAGGCCGGAGCGAGTCCTACCCCTACCGCTCGGGCGCGGTCTACGTCACCGGCCGTGGCAGGACTACGCGTTGTTCCTGGTGCTGGTGGCGCCGAACCTCGCACTGCTCGCGCTTTTCGTCTACCGGCCGCTGATCGACAATATCCGGCTGTCATTGTTCGACTGGAACATCTCCGATCCGGTCGCCACGTTCATCGGGTTCGACAACTACCGGGAATGGTGGGGGCGCTCGGACTCCTGGGACATCGTCACCAACACCGTGCTGTTCACCATGGCCGCGGTGATCGGCAGCATGGTGCTCGGGCTGGCACTCGCCCTGCTCCTGGACCGCAAGCTGTTCGGCCGCAACGTGGTCCGCTCGGCGATCTTCGCGCCGTTCGTCATCTCCGGCGCCGCCATCGGCGTCGCCTTCCAGTTCATCTTCGATCCGAGCTTCGGCTTGGTCCAGGACGTCCTACACCGGATGGGCGTACACGACGTGCCGGACTTCTATCAGAACCCGCGCTGGGCACTGTTCATGGTGACGGTGACCTATATCTGGAAGAACCTCGGCTATAGCTTCGTCATCTATCTGGCCGCGCTGCAAGGGGTTCGGGCCGAACTGATGGAGGCCGCCGAGATCGACGGCGCGAGCCGCTGGACCACCTTCACCAAAGTGTTGCTGCCGCAACTGCGCCCGACCACGTTCTTCCTGTCCATCACGGTGTTGCTGAATTCATTGCAGGTATTCGACATCATCAACGTGATGACCCGTGGCGGCCCGCTCGGCACCGGCACCACGACGATGGTCTACCAGGTCTACGAGGAATCCTTCCGTAACTTCCGTGCTGGATACGGCGCGACCGTCGCGACCATCATGTTCCTGGTCCTGCTGGTCGTCACGCTGGTACAGATTCGCATCATGGATCGGGGCGAGCAGTGATCAACCCGCGCGTATCGACACTGTCCTACCGACGCCGCCAGCGCGCCGTCACGCTGCTCGGCTACGCCGCGATGGTGTGCGTCCTGGTTATCGTCGGCGTCCCGCTGTTCTGGATCATCATCACCTCGTTCAAGGCGCGTCCGGACATCTACGTGCAGCCCGCGGTGTACTGGCCGCACAGCTGGCACCCGGAGAACTACGGGGAAGCCACCACGGCGCTGCCGTTCTGGACCTTCCTGCGCAACTCGCTGATCGTCACCGGAATCGTCTCCGCGGTGAAGTTCGTGCTCGGCGTGTTCAGTGCCTACGGCCTGGTGTTTGTGCGGTTTCCCGGAAAGACGGTGGTCTTCCTGGTCATCATCGCCGCGCTGATGGTGCCCAACCAGATCACCGTGATCTCCAATTACGCACTGATCGCCCAGCTCGGCTGGCGCAACACCTTCCAGGGCATCATTGTCCCGCTCTGCGGGGTCGCGTTCGGCACCTTCTTGATGCGCAACCACTTCCTCTCGCTGCCCTCCGAGGTGATCGAGGCGGCACGGATGGACGGCGCGAACTGGTGGCGGCTGCTCACCAGAGTGGTGCTGCCGATGTCCGGGCCGACGATGGTGGCGTTCGCGGTGGTCACGCTCGTAAACGAGTGGAACGAATACCTCTGGCCGTTCCTCATGGCCGACGATACGACGGTCGCCACACTGCCGGTCGGTCTGACCTTGCTGCAGAACACCGAAAACCCGAGCGTCACGAACTGGGGGCCGGTGATGGCGGGCACGCTGCTGACGATGCTGCCGATTCTCCTCGTCTTCCTCGTGCTGCAACGCCACATGATCAAGGGCCTCACCTCGGGTGCGGTCAAGGGTTAACCGAAACAGGAGATTCCACGTGTCCACTTCACAGTTCCCCGCGCTGACCCGACGCGGATTCATCGGGTTGGCCGGCGCCGTCGCCGCAGGCGCCGCGCTGACCGCATGCGCGGGTACCGGCGGTGGCTCCCAGAAGTCCGGCGACGGCAAGACCTTGACCTTCTGGTCCAACCACCCGGGCAGCTCGAAAGAGCTCGAGACCGAGTTGATCAACCGGTTCCAGGCCAAGTACCCCGACCTGACGGTGAATCTGGTCGACGCGGGCAAGAACTACGAGGAGGTGTCGCAGAAGTTCAACGCGGCGCTTTCCGGCGGTGATCTCCCGGATATCGTTGTGCTGTCGGATGTCTGGTGGTTCAACTACGCACTGAACGGCACGATCGAACCGCTGGACGGCCACTTCGCCGACGCCGGGGTACGGCTGGACGATTACGTCGACTCGCTGGCCACCGACTACCAGTTCAACGGCAAGCACTACGCACTGCCCTACGCCCGTTCGACGCCGCTGTTCTACTACAACAAGGACGTATGGAACCAGGCTGGTCTGCCCGACCGCGGCCCGGAGAGCTGGCAGGAATTCGACGAATGGGGCCCGAAACTGCAAGAGGTCGTCGGCGAGGGCAAGCTCGCACACGGCTGGGGTGACGCGAAGAATTACCTTGCCTGGACCTTCCAGGGTCCGAACTGGACCTTCGGCGGCGCGTACTCGGACAAGTGGACCTTGCGGTTCGACGATCCCGGCACCCTGGCGGCGGGAACGTTCCTGCGCACCATGATCAACACCAAGCGGTATGCGGGCATCAAGCCGCAGATCGCGGTCGATTTCGGGACCGGCGTGATCGCCTCCACCATCGCCTCGACCGGCGACCTGAAGGGCATCCAGAAGAACGCCGAAGGCAAGCTCGCCGTCGGCACCGCCGTGCTTCCGCACCCGAACGGGCCTGGCGTCACCACCGGTGGAGCGGGTCTCGCCATCCCGGCGCGCATCTCCGACGAACGAAAGGTGAACGCGCTCAAGTTCATCGAGTTCATCACCAACCCGCAGAACACCGCGTTCTTCGCGCAGGGCACCGGATACATGCCGGTGCGCAAGTCGGCCGTGAACGACCCGAGCGAGCAGGACTTCCTCGCGAAGAACCCGAACGCGAAGGTCGCCATCGAGCAACTGCCGCTGACCAAGTCGCAGGACTACGCTCGGGTGTTCGTGCCCGGCGGTGACCAGATCATCGGTACCGGCCTGGAGCAGATCGGTCTGCAGAACGCCGACGTGGCAACCACCTTCGCCACCGTGACCAGCCAGCTGCAAACCATCATCGACCGGCAGATCACCCCGAAGCTGCCCAAGTAGTACCCGTCGTCCTCCGGTGGCGTGCCGCGCCGCCGGAGGATCGCCGACCGACGCGAGGAGACCGTCAGCATGGCCACCGTGCACTTCGAGGGTGTGACCCATCGCTATCCCGGCGCGCTTGCGCCCGCCGTCGACCAGCTCGAACTCGATATCGCGGACGGTGAGTTCATCGTGCTCGTCGGCCCGTCGGGCTGCGGCAAGTCGACCAGTCTGCGTATGCTCGCCGGACTGGAATCCGTTGCGGACGGCCGCATCCTGATCGGCGGCACGGACGTCACCGGTCTACCGCCCCGGGCGCGGGACGTCGCGATGGTGTTCCAGAGTTACGCGTTGTATCCGAACATGACCGTCGCGCAGAACATGGGCTTCGCGCTGCGCAATGCCGGCATGAGCAAAACCGACACCCTCGTCCGGGTACGAGAGGCCGCGCAGATGCTGGAACTGGAGCCGCTGCTGGACCGAAAGCCGGCGAAGCTGTCCGGTGGCCAGCGCCAGCGCGTCGCCATGGGACGCGCCATCGTTCGGCGTCCGCAGGTGTTCTGCATGGACGAACCGTTGTCCAATCTGGATGCGAAGCTGCGGGTGAGCACCCGATCCCAGATCGCCGCGCTACAGAAGCGCCTCGGCACAACGACGGTGTATGTCACCCATGACCAGGTCGAGGCGATGACCATGGGCGATCGGGTCGCCGTGCTGCGCGACGGCAAGTTGCAACAGATCGCTTCGCCCCGCGAGCTCTACGACAATCCAGTGAATACTTTCGTCGCCGGATTCATCGGGTCGCCGGGCATGAACCTGCTGGAGGCGCCGGTGCACGACGGCGCGGCAGAACTGGGCGATCTGCGGATCCCCTTGCCGCGCAGCGCGACACGCGACCGGGTGGTTGTCGGCATCCGCCCGGAGTCGTGGGAAGTCACGACCGACACCGACAATAGCCTGGCCGTGGACGCGGAGTTACTCGAGGAACTCGGCGCGGAGTCCTTCGTCTACAGCCATGGTGTCACCGCGCAGTGGAACAGCCGATCCGGAAAGGTGGTCGCGCGCGTCGACCGCCGCTTCCAGGTGCGGCTTGGCGACCGACTTCGCCTGCGACCCACAGTAGATGACGTCTTCTTCTTCGACGCCGAGACCGAGGAACGCCTGCGCTGATCGCCCGGAGCGGCCCCAGCGCGGGGCCGCCCCGGCACGGTCGGACTACCAGATCTTCACGCGCTCGGCGGGCGCCAAGTACAGGCCATCGCCGGGTTTGACGTCGAACGCCTCGTGGAAGCTGTCGATATTGCGCACCACCGCGTTGCAGCGGAACTCGGGCGGAGAGTGCGGGTCGACCGCCAGACGGCGGATGGCCTCCTCCGTCCTGGCTTTGGCACGCCACACCTGCGCCCAGCCATAGAACACCCGTTGCAAACCGGTGAGACCATCGATCTCCTGCGCCTCGCCGCCGCCCAGCGAGATCTTGTACGCCTCCAACGCGATGGACAGGCCACCGAGGTCACCGATGTTCTCGCCGATGGTGAACTCGCCGTTCACGGTGTGTTCGTCGGGCAGGGACTCGGGTGAGAGCACGTTGTATTGATCGATCAACGCCTTGGTTCGCTTGCCGAATTCGGCGCGGTCCTCGTCGGTCCACCAGTCGATCATGTTGCCGTCACCGTCGTACTTGGCGCCCTGGTCGTCGAAGCCATGGCCGATCTCGTGCCCGATCACCGCGCCGATACCGCCGTAGTTGGCAGCGTCGTCGGCGTGCATGTCGAAGAATGGCGGCTTGAGGATGGCGGCCGGGAAGACGATCTCGTTCATGCCAGGGTTGTAGTAGGCGTTCACCGTCTGCGGGGTCATGAACCACTCGTCGCGGTCGACCGGGCCCCCTAGTTTGTTCAGGTCCCGATCGTGCTCGGCGGCATAACCGCTGCGGTAATTGCCGACCAGGTCGGCCGGGTCGATCATGACGGCCGAGTAATCGCGCCACTTGTCCGGGTAGCCGATCTTCGGGGTGAACTTTTCCAACTTGGCCAGCGCGGACGCCTTCGTCCCCTGCCCCATCCAGTCCAGCTCGGCGATATTGCGACGGTAGGCCTCCTGGAGGTTGGCCACCAGCTCGACCATCCGCGCCTTGGCCTCGGGCGGGAAATGCGCGGCGACATACAGTTTGCCGACCGCCTCGCCGAGCAAGTCCTGTACCAGCGAGACACCGCGCTTCCAGCGCTCCCGGTTCTCCTCGGCTCCGGTCAGGGTCCGGCCGTAGAAGTCGAAGTTCTCCTCGACCAACGCGTCGGTCAGATACGGCGCGCGCGACCGGAGCACCCGCCAGGCCGCCCATGCCTGCCAGTCGGCAAGCGACTCGGCGGCCCATACCGTGGCGAAAGTGCGCAGGTAGTCCGGCTGCCCCACGACTACTTCCGCGAGCAGCTCGGGTCCGGGGCGATCCACGCCCGCGGTCAGCGCGTGGGCCCATGCGTCCCAGTCGAATTCAGGATTCTGCTCGGTGAGTGTCCGGAACGTGGTCAGGTTGTAGCGCAGTTCGGCGTCGCGGCGGCGGACCACGTCCCAGTGTCCAGCGGCCAGCTTCCGCTCCAGGTCGAACACTCGTTGCCCCACGGTGTCGAGATCCGTGGGCAGTAGCGCGGCGATGTGCGGGTCGGTGGCGGCAAGG
Source organism: Nocardia sp. NPDC049190 (assembly GCF_040648115.1). NCBI lineage: Bacteria > Bacillati > Actinomycetota > Actinomycetes > Mycobacteriales > Nocardiaceae > Nocardia > Nocardia sp. NPDC049190. The sequence continues at coordinate 328,881 of NZ_JBEZDE010000001.1, read as the reverse complement.
CCGAACACCCGGCCGATATGCGCGATGTACTTGGTGCGTATCTCGGCGAACTCGTCCTGCCGGTAGTAGGACTCGTCGGGAAGACCGATACCGGACTGGGTGACATGCGCCAGGTAGCGGTTGGAGTTCTTGTCATCGGTGTCGATATAGACCATGACGGCGCCGCCGACGCCGGTACGCTGCAATCGGCCGATCAGCGCGGCGAAGGTCGCTTTGTCGGCGACCTCGTGAATGGCCGCGAGCTCGGCGGAAATCGGGGTGAGACCCGCGGCGGCGACGGTGTCGGTGTCCATGAAGCTGGAGTACAGATCGCCGATCTTGCGGGCGTCGCTGCCCGGCTCGGCGGCGACGGCGGCGGCATTCTGGATGATCGCCTGGACGTCCAGTTCGGCCTGGTCGTACAGCGCGCGGAATGCGCCATCCACCGCCCGGTCGGCCGGTATTTCGTACTCGGCCAGCCAGGTGCCGTTGACGTGCGCGAACAAATCGTCCTGCACCCGCACGCCCTGATCGAGATTGGACAGATCGATACCGGAAGGACTGGTCAGCTCGGAAGTCACAATCTCCAGTATGCCGATGCGCACCACAACCGCCCCCGACTACACGGCCGGGGGCGTTGAACTGCGGAATCAGGCAGGTAGGACGAGGCGGTCGAATTCGCCGTCGTGTGCGCCGAGCAGGAAGGCGTCCCACTCCTCGGGGGTATAGGTGAGGGTGGTTTCGCCGTGGCGGAGTGTGGTGCGACCGTCGGCGGCGGTGTGTGCGCTCAGTTCGCCTTGCGGTCGCCCGCGGGTCTGCAGTAGGTCGAGGAACGCGGCCCATTCGGTCGCTGTGACAGTGATGATGGGCTCGTCGGCGGTGCGGTGTGCCGGATTACGGCGATATTTGCTGTCACGGACGAGCACCGCATCACCATCGAACCTGACCTCGACGCATTGGTTGCCATTGTTCGATCGGGTCGATGTGAACCAGCCGGTGGAAGCCGGCCAGGGGCTTGCGGTGGCCATGGCCAGGATTTTACACGCGCGCATGCTGTCTGATCAGGGCAGATGACTCCGCTCGCGTCAAAGATTGCTCCACCGCGCGGACGTACGCGAAGCTCAGATCGCGCACCAGATCCGGATCGTCGACCGCGCCGCCGAACACCGCGCTCTCCGCCCACCCGAACGTCGGCAACTGCTCGCCCGCGAAGTCGAGGAGATGGAAGCTGGACCCGCCGAGCACCGCACCCGCGGTGGCGGCGAACGGGATCACCCGCACCTCCACGGTGTCGAGTTCATCGAGCAGGTCGGCCAGGTAGTTCAGCTGCCCACGCAGCACATCCGGCCCGCCGGTCTGCTGAAGCAGCGTGCCCTCACCGAACACTGCGGTCAGCTCGACCGGCTCGCTACCGCGCAGTCGCTCCTGCCGGCGCATCCGAATGGCCACCAACTGCTCCACCTGCACCGGACGAATCATCACGTCGGCGCTGATCAGCGCGCGGGCGTAGTCCTCGGTTTGCAGCAGGCCCGGGACGACGAGGCTGTCGTAACTGCGGATGCTCTGCGCACCGTATTCCATCCCGTACAGCCGCTGCAGTTCCGGTCCGATCAGCGCCGACGACTTCGCCCACCAGCCGCGCTGCTTGCTCGCTTCCAACAGGGCGAGCAATTCCGCGCGCTCGTCGGACGCCACCTCGAGCAGCTCGAGCACCGGTCCGATCGTGGTGGTGGTGAGCACGCGTCTGCCCTTCTCCACGTGCGACCAGTTGGCCGCGGTGAAGCCGACCCGCTTGGCGAATCCCGCGGAGTCGAAGCCACGCTGTTCGCGCAGCTCACGAAGCCGAAGCACCAGTTCCCAGCGGGCAACGGTAGGCGAGACAGGTGCCATGCCTGGCGATGCTACGCCCCTCCCGAATCGGTCGGTGTGACTATTGTCAACCACAGTACGCCGGACTATGGTCGATGGCAGCGGTCGATTCCCCCACCACACGATCCACCCGCATCGAGGCGAGGTCGTTCGTCATGAGTACATCCCGCACCGAGTTAGACAACGTTCCAGCACCCTCGGATTTCACGGCGATTCAGGATGCGTTCGCTCGCTGCCGTCGCTACCGCAAGGAGCACGGGCTCTACAGCATTGTGGACCCGGCGCTCGGGCGAATCATGCTGGAGATCGGCTCGGTGGGCGCCGTCGTGATGCCTGCCGAGTTCGGCGAGAAAGTGCGCGACCGGCTGATCTCTGGATCCGAACACCGGCCGGGGCCGATCATCGCGCATCCGCGCTCGGACCGCTGGACCTTCCTGACCGGCCCCACCGACAACTCTTATCTGGATACAGCGCTGTTCTCCGCCCTGTTTCGGGTCTGCGCGTCGATCGCGCTGCCAGGCAGCCATATCGTGCTGCCCTCGCCGACCGACGAGCATGGCGGCTATCGAACCTGGGTCGCGGCGCCCGAGGGCGACTTCCGCCGCGACCTCGCCGAGGTGCTCACCACGACTCGCGCGTGCGCCTCGGTCAGCGGGGTGTTGGAGCGGGCGGCGGAGTGAGCGTGACGCTGTACTTGTCCTGCAGCTTCTGGTTCCACTCCCGCTCGCACCGATCGATCTTGGCCTGATCGCCGCCTGCCTTGTTCACACAGTCGACGAAATCCTTACCGCCGGAGTCGACGAAGAAGTTATAACCCACGATCGTTATCAGGATCGCCCCGATGAGGCTCAATACGCCGAGAACCAGACCGGTGATCGCCATACCGGTGCCGCCCTCTGTGCCTGAGCGGGCTTTGACCAGCGCGACCACGCCGAAGATGAGGGCGAAGATGCCGAACAGGTAGCCGCCGATGATGGTCCAGAAGGTCAACAGGCCGAGAATGCCGAGCACGAGCGCCGTGATCGCCAGCCCCTTCCCCTTGGGCGACTCCTGCCAGTAGACAGGTTGGCCCGGGTACTGCCCTGGTGGGTACTGTCCCGGCGACGGGTACTGGCCGGGCGACGGGTACTGGCCGGGCGACGGGTACTGGCCGGGCGGCGGGTACTGGCCGGGCGGCGGGTACTGACCCGGCGGGGGATATTCGCCGGGCGGGGGATATTCGGACATTGACGTCCTCTCCGTAAGTGCCTCGCGATACTCGGTCCGGTCCAGGTGGCCCAGCAGGTGCGCGGAGGTCGCCTACTGATCGCGCTCCCCACGGACGGATGTTAATCCGAATCGACTACTGGGCGCCCAGCCGCGCGTGCATCTCCCAGACCAGAATCTCCGCGGGTTGCCGCGCCACGATGCGCTGACCGCCGCTCCTGGTCAGGCGTACCGCGTCGCCCTCGTAGAGCGGACCGACCCCCTCCATCTCCACCTCGCCCCGCGCGACGAACAGGTGTAGGTACGGCCCGTCCGGTAGGTCCACGACAGACTCGACATCCGGCTCCGTGGTCACCATGCGCGCCACATGCAGCGCCGAATGGCTGCTGTTGATCGCGATGGCGGTGCGATCGCGATAGCGCGGCAGGCCCGAGGCGACCGTCACCAGACCGCCGCCGGCGAGTTCGTCATCGATCTCCAGCTGTTGATAGCCGGGGGTGAGGCCGGATTCGTCGGGCACCACCCACATCTGTACGAAGTGCACCGGCTCCTCGTGCTCGGAGGCGCGGCCGTCCAGCCGCCACGAGTCGTTCTTCTCCGAGTGCAGAATTCCGGTGCCCGCGCTCATTCGCTGGGCGAGCCCGGGGTAGATGATGCCGCTGTGGCCGAGGGAATCCTGGTGCACCAAGCTACCGCCGAGCACCCAGGTGACGATCTCCATGTCCCGGTGCGGGTGGGTATCGAAGCCCTGACCGGGGGAAACGATGTCTTCGTTGTTGACGAGCAGCAGGCCGTGATGAGTGTTGTCGGGATCGTAATGTTCCCCGAACGAGAACGAGTGCTTCGAATCCAGCCAGGAGATCCGCGTCTTCATACGGTCCCCACCGTGGTGGACATCGATGTGTGGTGTCGTGAGTGTGGACATCGTGGTCCTCCTCTCGGGACCGTGCACCGATCGCCATTCAGGGTAGGAGTACTTCGGTCGCGGTACTCCGCATTCCTAGTAAATTGTCCTGCAGTCGGCATTTTACGCGAGCGACCGGTAGGTGACAGGGAGGCGAGCAGAACCAACCGGTACGTCGAAACGTCGGGCCACCTCGCCGGATGCCCCGGCCCGGCAGCTATCGACAAGCGCCACAATGAAATCGGAGGTGACGACGTGCTGGGACTCGAGGAACTCGCCCGGATCGAGCGGCAACTCCGTAGCGAAGCGCACCGTGACGGCATCGCGCATTTCGTCGTCGGCGTCGCGGTGTTCCGGGAACGCAAGCTTCTGATGGTGCGTCGGGTGCCCGACGACTATCACGGCGGTATGTACGAACTGCCTGGCGGCGGGGTGGAAACCGGAGAGACATTCGCCGACTGTGTCGCGCGGGAACTGCGGGAGGAAACCGGTCTGCGAGTGCGCGCCATCACCGACTTCCTCGGCGGATTCGACTATGCCACCCGGACCAAGTCGAAAGTGCGCAAATACACCTTCGTCGTCGAGGTGGAGCCGGGCGATGTCGCCCTCGCGCCGCGCGAGCACGACGCGTTCGCCTGGACCGATGGCGGCACGTTCGACGAACTGCCGATGGCGCCGGATATGCGGCAGACGGTGCGCACGCTCGTCGATCGGGTCTGAGCCCCGGCCCCATCGACCGTCGTGCACGGCGATGTCGCGCAACACAGTACCCTCGCCAACGTGTCATCTGGTCGCTCCGAAGGTCGATCTCCCGCCGAGGAACGGCCGATTCCACTGCGCGCCGTGCTGCGCGAAAGCCCAGGCGTGGTAAGGCTGGCGGCGGTGCGATTCGCCGGGCAGTTCGGCGACGGGATGTTCCAGGCCGCACTCTCGGGCGCGATCCTGTTCAACCCCGAGCGACAGACCGATCCGCTGGCCATCGCCGCGGGGTTCGCGGTGCTGCTGTTGCCGTACTCACTGGTCGGTCCGTACGCGGGCGCACTCCTGGATCGGTGGGACCGCCGCGCGGTACTGCTGGTGGCCAACGTGTTGCGGGCTGCCCTGATCGTGGTGGTGAGCACGGGCCTGCTCCTGGGGATGGGGGAGACGCCGCTGCTGTTACTGGCGCTGGCAGTGGTAGGGATCAGCCGATTCGTGCTGACGGGCGTGTCGGCTGCGCTGCCACGGGTGCTGACACAGACGTGGCTGGTGCCGATGAACTCGGTGTTCGCGACAGTGGCCTCCGGATGTGCCGGGCTCGGTGCGGCGGCCTCGGTGGCGGTGATCGGAGTGATCGGAGCGGGAGATTTCGGCTCGGCGGTCGCGGTCGCGCTCAGCGGCGTCGGTTCGGTGCTCGGCGCGGTGCTCGCGGCCGGGTTCCTGCCCCGAGTGCTGGGTCCGGCGACGGACGCGGCGCCGAGGGACAACACGGTGCACGCCATTGCCATCGGCCTACGCACGGGCGCTGTGGCGGTCTGGGAATCTGTGCAGGTCACCACAGCGATGCTGGGCATCGGCACGCACCGGATCGTGTTCGGTGTGAATACCTTGATCATGGTGCTGGTCCTGCGTCAGGCCCCCATGGACGGCACCGGACTCAGCGGAGGTCTGGTCGGGTTCGGCGTCGCCATCGCCGCCACTGCGGCGGGCATGCTGGTCGCCGCCGTCATCGCGCCGCTGCTCATACCCCGGCTCGGCCGTTCGCGCACCGTGGTGGTCAGCCTGCTCGTTGCGACGCTGGTACAGCTCACACTGGTCACACCGATCGCGCTCGCCGACTCGGAGCCCGGCCGGCAGCACGGGCATGAACTGCTGCTGATCGGCGCGTTTTTCTTGGGGATCGCCGGGCAGACGATCAAACTGACCGGTGACGCGACCATGCAGATCGATATCGATGACAGCCGGCGCGGACAGGTTTTCGCCCTGCAGGACACTGTCTTCAACATCGCCTTCTTGCTGGCGATCGTCATTGCCGCGCTGGTGATTCCGGATAACGGTCGATCACTCGCCGTCGTGCTCGGCGGCGCCGCGATCTACTGCGCGGGAATCGCGGCCATCGCACTCAACACACGCCGCGACGCATTCACACGATGATCGTTTCGTCGCCGGAATCGCGTCCCGGACGACGCAACCAGCGCGCCATACAGCCGCGTGCGAATCGACCGGGCACGGCTGTCATCGGACACGGCTGTCATCGGGCAACTCTGCCGGATGATCGGAGTCCGCCACAGGCTCGATCTCATCCGTGTGTATTCGGACGTGCACACCGCGACCCCGGTTCCCTTTCCCGGATGTTTCCGAATCCGACGTCCCGCATTCGCCGGCGTCGTTCCGGTAGGTTGATCTCCCTGCGCCCCGACTCGACAGGAGCAATTCGACATGGGTTTTCCGGCGAACGACCCCGACGCGATGCGTGAACCGCTGGGCGCGTGGAAGATTCGGCGCGCCGCCCGCATCCGGGCCGCCATATAGCCGATCGACCGAATCTCCGCGATGCGCGAATCCCGAGTCACACCCGCGTGTGCACCGGCGCTGTTCAGCGCGCTGCTCGCCGGGGTTTTCACGCTACCGATACCCGCGCGGGCCGCACCGTTCCCGTGGGCGCCGCCGCCGGTGAACAGCTGCGGCGAGGTCGGTTTCGACCCGCTCGCACGCGAGCCCGATCCCGCGCTGCCACCCGCGCCCCCGATGCCGCCGCAGATCGACATCCCCGTGCCGATTCCGGAACTCACCCCGGTTCCGGTGCCGGACCCACCGCAGGACAACACCCGCATCGTCCCTGATCCGCTGCCGACCGACCCGTGCGAAAACCCATGCCCGGATATCCGGGACACGCCGAAGCCGCTGGACCCGAGCCCGAACCCGAGTCCAGTACCGAACAGCGGCACCGGCTCTAGTTCGGGCTCCGGCTCGGCGTCGGGCTCGGGCTCCGGTTCTGCTTCCGGTTCCGGCAGCGGCTCCGGCGACCCGATCAAGTTGCCCCGCATCGAATTCGATCCAGAGACCGAGCCGATTCCGTTCCCCGTACCCGGCGGCCCCGGCGAGGAACCACAACCTGCCCCGCCGCGGGTGGTACATCCGAGTGCCCCGGGCCCGCTCGCGGCGCCCGTCGCCGCGCCGCGCGTCGAATCGGTCCGTCTGGTCGAGCAGATAACCGGGCACGGGTCGGAGAATCGGACCGACATGCGGTGGCAGATCGACGGCACCGACCTCGGGTTGCTGTGGGAGACCCGGCCGGGCGAGGTCGCCGTAGTGTTCGGCGACACCTTCGGCAAGGGCTGGGGCGGCGGTGGCGCTGGCCACGACGACCAGGACTGGCGCAGCAACGTCATCGGATTCAGCACCGACCACGACCTGTCCGACGGCCTGACGCTGGATACCTTCGCGCAGGACAGCCGCTGCCACGCCGCGGAGATCCTGGGCAGCCGCAAGGTCAAGAACTGGGAGACCACCACCATCCCCACCTCCGGGTTCGCCATCGGCAGCCGGCAGTACCTGAGTTACATGTCGGTGAACAGATGGAGCCGCATTCCCGGCCTGTGGTGGACCAACTACGGCGGCCTGGCCTACTCCGACGACAACGGGCACACCTGGAAGAAGGACCAGCATGCCAAGTGGGACAACTTCTTCGGCATCGGGCGGTTCCAGGTGGCGGCGATGGTGCCGGAGGGCGATTACGTCTACATGTTCGGCACCCCCAACGGTCGCATCGGCGTGATCGGGCTGGCCCGAGTGCCGAAGGACGAAGTGCTCAACAAGTCCGCCTACCAGTACTGGGTCGGCGGCACCTGGGCGCCCGCGTCAGAGAATCTGGCCACCCCGCTGGTGCTGGGTATGGCAAGCGAGCTGTCGGTGCGCTACGACCGCGAGACCGAGCGGTGGCAGATGGTGTATCTCGATGCGGCGAAGGGCGCGATCGTGCTGCGCGACGCCGCGAGCCCACAAGGGGCCTGGACGGAAGCGGTCCCGCTGGTGTCCACGTCCGACTACCCGAAGTCCTATGGCGGGTTCATCCATCCGTGGTCGACGGATCGGGATCTGTATTTCATGCTCTCGGCGTGGGATAGCTACAACGTCTATCTCATGCACGCCCGGCTGGCTCCGAGGCGCTGACCACGCGGACGAACCGGATTGTCACACCAGGACGTGCCTGCGCCACGGCATCGACATCCGCATCGATGACCACCGCGATCACCGGGTAGCCACCCGTGATCGGGTGATCGGCAAGGAATACCACCGGTTGGCCGCTCGGCGGCACCTGGATCGAGCCGAGCGCCATACCTTCGGCCGGCAACTCACGCTCGTCCTTTCGCGTCAGCGGGCGGCCGGTACGGCGTTCCAGCCGTGCACCGATCCGGTCGCTGTCGGTGGACACTTCCCACCCGCCGTCGAACAAAGCCGCGGCATCGGTGAACCAATCGTCGCGCGGTCCGAGCACGGCACGCACAGTAACCAGGTCTGCGGGTAAAGGGGCGACCGGAGCGAACTCCACCGTCGGGAGCGCGCGCGGTGCGGGGCCGATCGGGAGCCGATCGCCCTTACCGAGCGGTTCGGGGCCCAGCCAGGACATCGTGTCACGGCTGCGCGAACCGAGCACCGGGGGCACGTCGACACCGCCACGTACCGCGACATAGCTCCGCAGCCCGACTGGTGCGTAGCCGAGCCGAAGAACCTGTCCCGGCGCGAGTTCCAGCACGAAGGCGTGCCCGACCGGTGTGCCGTCGACGGTCGCGGGAGCGGGCGCACCGGTGATCGCGATTGTAACGCGCTGCTCGGCATGCAGCGCGAATCCGCCGAGCAGCACCTCGATTGCCGCGTGTCCTTCGGGGTTGCCGACAAGCCGGTTGGCCAGCCGCAACGATGCGCGGTCCGCGGCGCCCGCGGCGCCGACGCCGGAATCGAACCAACCCGGCCTGCCGAGATCCTGGATGGTCGCCAGTGGACCGACCTCGTCGACGATGATCATCTGTCTGCCTCGACGAATCGCACTGCGCCGCCCGCGCGGATCAACGCGGGCGGGTCCCGTTCGACGTCCCACATCCGGAGGTCCGTAGTTCCGATGAGCTGCCACCCGCCGGGTGTGCTGCGCGGATACACCGCGCTGTAGCAATCAGCCAGCGCGACGGCGCCCGCCGGAATCGCGGTGCGAGCCTGGGCTCGTCGTGGAACGGCCAACCCACTGTCGGGTGATTCCAGATAGCCGAAGCCGGGCGCGAATCCAACGAAGGCACACCGCCAGACCGTTCCGGTGTGCGCCGCGATCACGTCTGCGGTGGCGAGCTCCAGCAACCGGGCCACGTCATCCAGATCGGCGCCGTCGTAGCGGACCGGGATCTCCACCGGATCCGCCGCAGACGCGTCATCCGGCAGTGTTCCACGGGAAACAATGTCCGATTCTGCATTCCGCACCGAAACGAGCAGTGTGGCCAGCGCGCGCCGCACCACCTCGCCGTCGCGCGGTGAATCCAGTATCAGCAGAACAGTTTCGGCAGCAGGCAGCACATCTTGCACACCGGCCACTGGTCGATCTCGCAGCGCCGCAGCCAGCTCCGCGGCGCTACCGCGCCGGTCCGGGGTCACCAGCAGTGCCCGATCCCCGGCAGCACGGATTGCGCGCTCGGCCGCCTGCCACCCCGCGTTCGTCATCCGCGCACCACCCTTCATCAGCATCGCTCGGCCTCAGCCGAACGGCTGCACCGACACGCCGACTTTGTCCAGCGTGCTTCGGATGAGGCGGGCCATGTCCACTGCCGCGGGCGAATCACCGTGCACGCAGATGCTCGCCGCTCGCACCGCCACCTCGCCAGACCCGTCGACCGTGCGCACGGTACCCGATATGGCGATCGAAACGGCCTGCGCCGCCGCTTCGTTCGGTTGTAACACCGCGCCGGCCATACCGCGCGCAGCGAGCGTTCCCGTCGGCGTGTACGCCCGGTCGGCGAAACCTTCGCTGACGAATCGTATTCCCGCCTCCTGCGCAGCCCACTCCAGCTGGGTTCCGGCCGGGCCGAGCAGCCCGAGTCGCGGGTCGTACTCCAGGATGGCTGCCAGCACCGCGTCGGCCAGCTGCCGCTCGCGCGCAGCCGAATGGTAGAGCGCCCCGTGCGGCTTCACATACCGCACCCGGTCGCCCGCGGACTTCGCAAAGGCGTCCAGACCACCGATCTGATGCAACACCTCGTCGCGCAGTTCGTCGGGCGCGACGGCGATCTCGCGCCGACCGAAACCCGCCAGGTCGCGATAGCCGACGTGGGCACCGATCCGCACCCCCTTCTCGACGGCGAGCGCGCAGGTCCTGCGCATGATCGACGGGTCGCCCGCGTGGAAACCACAGGCGATGTTGGCGCTGGTGACGATGTCGAGCATCGCGGCGTCATCACCCATCGTCCACGGCCCGAAGCCCTCGCCGAGATCACTGTTGAGGTCCAGCGGCATATGAGTACTCCCAGCGACGATATGTTGCGGATGGACCTCCGATTCTCGTGCCGAACAGGTCCACCGGCAAGGAGGTCCGGGGGCGCGACCTCGATCACACACGTGGTGGTTCCACTCTGCGCGGCCAAGTACGCTCAAACGATCATGGCCGCGTATTTCGATCCGACGTCCTGGTCGCCGATGCGGGCTGTCGATCTCGGGAAGCGCCTGTTCGATCAGTCCTGGCTGGAGCAGTGGATCGGGCTCGGCACCGCCTGGGTGGATCCGGTCGCCGACCTCGGCGCGGGCACCATCACGGCACTGATGCCCGACGTCGTCATGACGATGCTCAGCGAGGGCATCCTGAGCAGGTTCGGCGGCCAAGAGGTCAGCGCGACGCTGCTCGGTCACGATCTGCACGCCACCTTGCGAATGCTGAAGGTGCGCCGCCGCGGCGCGCACTTCCAATCCAAGACGGTGTTGACCGGGCTGCGCTGGGACGACCACCCGATCGAGACCATGACCGTCGTCGCGCAGGGAGTGCGGTTGATCCCCGGCGTGCCGACCAAGTTGCGCGCCGCCCAACTCGACATCGACGGCACCGTCACCACCGCCGCGCTGGTCGAGTGGCTCAATACGCGCGCACTGGACTGGACGCTGGACATGCACGAGAGCGGGTCGATCCGGGCACGACACCGCCGGAAACGAATGACTGCCCTGGTCGACGCGTCGGTAACGGACAACCGGCTCGCCATCATCGTCCGCAAGGCGGGTTGGTTCGGCATCCGGGTACCGCATCGGATGCTCGGCATCCCCCCGCTACCGCTCGAGTTGCCCCACAACGCCCGGATCGTGTCCGCGACCCGCGCGGACGATCTGATCCGGTTCCGGATCGAACTGCCAGAGGTCACCGGCTCGTTCGACCTCGCTCAGATCCGCTCCGCGATCCTCGCCGGCACCACCCTGATCGTCTTCTGACCAGGTCAGCTCTTGTTCTTCCACCACTCCAACAGCGCCGATTCGGCTTCGTCCCGGGTGAGTGGACCGCGGTCGAGTCGCAGCTCCTTCAGGTACTGCCAGGCCCGGCCGACTTCCGGACCCGGCGACAGGCCGAGCAGTTCCATGATCGCGTTGCCGTCCAGGTCCGGGCGGACTTTGGCCAGGTCCTCCTGCTGGCGCAGCCGATCGATTCGCTCTTCGAGCTCGTCGTAGGTGGCGCGGAGCGCAGCCGCCCTGCGCTTGTTGCGGGTGGTGCAGTCGGCACGGACCAATTTGTGCAGTCGGGGGAGCAGGTCGTCGGCGTCGGTGACATAGCGGCGTACCGCCGAATCGGTCCACTGGCCCTTGCCGTAGCCGTGGAAGCGCAGGTGCAGGAACACCAGCCGGGCCACGTCCTCGGTGAACTGCTTCGGGTACTTCAGCGCCCGCATCCGTTTGCGCACCATCTTCGCGCCGACCACCTCGTGATGGTGGAAGCTGACACCGCCGCCCGCCTCGTTGCGCTTGGTATCGGGTTTGCCGATGTCGTGCAGCAGCGCGGCCCAGCGCAACACCAGGTCCGGGTCGCCTTCCTCTTGGTCGATAGCCTGTTCCAGCACGGTGAGCGAATGCCAGTAGACGTCCTTGTGCTGGTGGTGCTCGTCTATCTCCAGTTTCATCGCCGGCACCTCGGGCAGCACCCGCTGGGCGAGCCCGGTCTCGCACATGATGTTGATGCCGTCGATCGGATGCGCGCCGGCGATCAGCTTGTCCAGCTCGACACGCACCCGCTCGGCGGTGATCCGGTCGATCTGATCGGCCATCGCGGTGATCGCGGCCGACACCCTGGGGTGCAGCTCGAACCCGAGCTGGGAAACGAATCGTGCGGCGCGCAGCATCCGCAGTGGGTCGTCGTTGAACGAATCCTCCGGCGCGGCAGGCGTATCCAGCAGGCCGTCGAGCAGGGCACGCATACCGTCGAGCGGATCGATGAACTCCAGAGCGCCGTCCGCGCCGATCTGGACGGCCATCGCGTTCACGGTGAAGTCCCTGCGCACGAGGTCCCCGTCCAGCGTGTCGCCGAAGGTCACCTGGGGATTGCGGGAAATCCGGTCGTAGTTGTCCGCGCGAAAGGTGGTGATCTCCAGCTGCTGGTCACCCTTGGACGCACTGACCGTGCCGAACGCCAGGCCACCCGTGTCCCATAGATGGTCAGCCCATCCGCGCAGCATCGCCTGCACCACCTCAGGCCGCGCGTCGGTGGTGAAATCCAGATCGGTACCCAGCCGGCCGAGTACCGCGTCCCGCACGCTGCCGCCGACGAGATACAACTGGTGCCCCCGCGCGGCGAACAACTCGCCCAGGGGCGTCAGCACATCCGACAGCGCCCCGAGGGTCACCGCAGCCGCAGCCAGCAATCGGGTACGTCTATCCAGCGCAGCGTCCTCAGACTTGGGCGAAACCACGAATGAGCAGCTTACCGAGGCACGGCAAAGAAGATTCCAGGCAGCCCGAGCAGCAGCGCCGACAGAGATGGACTCCCGCATCAGCCGAGCTGGCGCTACCCGAACACCGCAACGCCGAAGCCGCATAGCCCTGGCCCCACCCGCCTCGACAACCATCGGGGCGATTCAGTGCTGTCAAACGATCCCGGTCGAGGAAGAAAGCCGTCCAGCTCTGTCCAGCTCTGTCCGGTTCGTTGACGGTCGGTCATGGACGAACCACTCGATCCACCACCCGAATGCGAGCCCCGCCGCAGAAAGGCCGCTGTGCCCGATGTGTGCTCGAAGGTGGCGAACCCGCCGCTCGGCAGTCTCCGCTGACCGCCGCCACTGCCTGCGGTTATGCAATCTCCCCGACGTTCGAGCAGCACGCGTCGCTTGAAAACCGCCTGATCGCCACCCACACACCTCGTCGAGTGCGAGCCCGACGAGCACGTTCGCGGCCCGGCTCGCGTCCGAGCGACCGAAGCGCACGCGCCGAAGGCGCAAGTCTCGGTCGCTCGGACGCGAGCCACACAGGGGCCGCGAACACGCAGCGCCGAAGGCGCTGCCAAACCAACACAGCCGCGAACACGCAGCGCCGAAGGCGCTGCCAAACCAACACAGCCGCGAACACGCAGCGCCGAAGGCGCTGCCAAACCAACACAGTAGGATTGCCAGGTGTCTCCGGCCGATCGTGCGAACAGTCGACGCCGCCAGCCTCGGCGCCGCGGTTCGGCCGCCAATGCCGCGAAGCCGCGGATGCGCACGGTCCGTGAGACCTCGGCCGGCGGACTCGTCGTCGACGGCTTGGACGGTCCACGGGACAAGCGGAGTGCGGCCCTGATCGGGCGCACCGATCGCCGCGGGCGATTACTGTGGTCGCTACCCAAGGGACATATCGAAGAAGGCGAGACCGCCGAGCAGACCGCGATCCGCGAGGTCGCTGAGGAAACGGGCATCAATGGTGTCGTGGTCGCCGAGCTGGGCGATATCGATTACTGGTTCGTGACCGATGGTCGGCGGGTACACAAAACGGTGCATCATTATCTGCTGCGTTCGGTCGGTGGTGAACTGTCCGACGCCGATGTGGAGGTCACGCAGGTCGCGTGGGTTCCGTTGAGCGAGCTACATTCTCGGTTGGCCTATGCCGATGAACGGCGGCTGGCTGAGATGGCCAACAAGCTGATCGACCGGATGGAGACCGGCAAGCGATGACGCGTGGACTGTTCCGGATCTTCGTGGCGGTCCTGACCATCCTCGGCCCGATGGCGACGCTGCCGCTGCTGGTTTCTCCGGCGGCTGTGGCCGAGCCCACCGGGTCCGGATCCACCTCGAACGCGAAATTCTTGAAGCTGACACTGGATTCGGTGTCACCGACGACGGTGACCGCCACCAGTGATCCGCTGCTGACTGTTTCGGGGACGGTCACCAATATCGGTGACCGTGTGGTGGACGATGTCAGCGTCCGCCTGCAGCGAGCCGCGGCGATCACCGCGCCGAGTGGGTTGCGCGCGACTCTGCGTCTCGACCAGGTCAACTATGACGTGGCCGGCGAGTTCGAGGATGTCGCGCAGCGGCTGAATCCCGGGCAGCGCAAGCAGTTCACGCTGAGCATGCCGTTGCGCTCCGAGAGCGGTTCGCCGTCGCTGGGCATCAGCGATCCCGGTGTGTACCCGCTGCTGCTGAACGTGAACGGCGAACCGGCGTACGGCACCCAGGCCAGGCTCGACGACGCCAGGTTTCTCCTGCCGGTGCTCGGCCTGCCCTCGCCTGTCGCGGGCGACACCGCGTCCGGTTCGGTGATCGAGGCGGTACACCCGCCGACCGATGCCCCGGTGGCGACGACGTTGCTGTGGCCGCTGGCCGACCGCCCGCGGCAGGTCGCGGGGCATCCGGGCAGTGTCGACGGCAAAGTGGAACTCACCGACGATGAGCTGGCGGCTTCGCTCGGCAAGGGCGGCCGCCTCGATCAACTGTTGGCCGCGCTGGAAGGGGTGCTCGGTGGCAGCGACGGCCGGGACCGCACCTTGTCCTCGGCGGTGTGCCTGGCCGTAGACCCCGATCTCTTGCTCACGGTGCGTGCGATGACCAAGGGCTATCGGGTGCTGGCCAGTCCGTCCGATCCCGATGGCGCGACCAGGGCGGGTACCGGTGACGACCAGGCGCAGACCTGGCTGGATCGGTTGCGCAGTCTGGCCGGATCGATGTGCACGGTGGCGCTGCCGTTCGCGCAGGTCGATCTCGCAGCGCTGGCGGCGGTGAACGATCCGGCGTTGTCCGCGCGCGCCATCAGCGAACCTGCTGACATCGTCGATTCGATCCTGACCACCCGCTCGGTGCGCGGGGTCAGTCTGCCCGATTCCGGCAGTATCGATGACAGTGCCGGACTCCTGTTGCGCAGTCACGGTTTCGGTACCGCTGTGCTCGCCGACACAGCGGCGGTTGCGGAGGGCACCGCGGATTCGGCGCGATCGAACGCCGAAAGCGCTCATCAGACGACTGCCAACTCGAGCTCGCTGACGCAGACTGCGGACCCGACGAGCCCGGAAATCGTTCGGATGCCGGCGATCACCGCGATTCAGCCGTCCAGCGGACCCGCATCCGTGCCTCCGGCCGCCGGAGCACCGACGCCGGCGCCCGGTCCGGCGGCCGATTCCGCGCTGCATGCCGCGACCTTCGACATCTGGTCCGCGACGGCGCTGGCCGCAGTCGGCTCCAACCCGCCGACGCCGTCGTTCACTCCATCTCGGGTGCGCTACGAGATCACCAACGATTCGCGGGCCGCGCGGCTGCAGGATGCTCTGGGGGCTGTCTCCTGGAGTGCGCTGAACCCCCAGGCGAGCGGGCCGCGTTCGCAGTTGCTCGTTCCGCCGCAGCAGTGGGGTGCGAACCGGGACGAGGCGACCGCGCTGCTGCGCCAGGTCGAGCTGTTGTTGCGCGCGAATATCGCCACGGCGCGCCCGTTCCCCGAGTTGGTGGCGCTGCCACCGGACCCGCAGCCTTACGAGTTGGACTATCTGTCGCAAGCGGCGCTGGACGCGGTGCCGGACCGGTTCGTGGTTCCGGTGCGTGACCAAGGCCGTCGGATCAGCGAGATGATGAACGCGCTGGTCGACGTGCCGGAAACCGAACCGACCCCGCATGATTTCCTGACCCCGTTGCGCGACGATCTGGTCAGGGTGCTGAGTCTGTCGGATCGGCGCGCCGGCGATACCCCGCAACCGGACACGTTCGCCCAGCGGCGACTGGACCAGACCACCCGGACGATCGACGACCTCTACCGGTCGGTCACTGTGCTTCCGCCGGGTGGGGTGTACACGCTGGCGTCGGAACAAAGTCCGTTGTTGCTGGTCGCGCGCAACGATCTGCCGGTAGCGATCCGCGTCCGGTTCCGGATCGAGGCGCCGGCGGAGACGAAGATCACGGATCCGGGCGAGCAACAGCTTCCGGCGAACAGGACGCGGTCATTCCAAATTCCGACCGAGGTCAGTGACAGCCGCAACCTGGTCATTCCCATCTCGCTTACCACGTCGGAAGGAATTCCGCTCGGTAAACCGACGCAGGTCTCGGTGCGCTCGAACGCCTACGGTCAGGCGTTGGCGATAATTACCGCATGCGCCGGACTCCTGCTGTTCTTCTTGGCCGGTCGCCGTTTGTGGCGCCGGTTCCGCGGACAGCCCGACCCGGCGGACGAGGGCTTCGACCCCGGCAAAAGACGGCGAGTCAACCGGTACCGCCGCGCGCGGCGACGGGTTCTGCAAGAGCAGGAGCAGCACTAGGAGCCACCGTGCGCGAACCGTCGACTGGCTCACGAAAACCACTCTCACCTGTGTCGATGCGCCATGCCGCCGTGTCATGTGGCACGGTGGGGGACAATCACGAGTGTTCCCGCGCCGACACGGATCGGAGGGGGCGATGGGCAGAGTGTTCGCCGGTCACTACGGGCGTTCCAGCACGACGCGGCTCACCGCATCCACGGGGATGCGGACATCCCGGCGGTTACAGGAGGCATGATGAGCGACGATGACATATCGGCTCATCGGCCTGGACCGAACGAGCGGCGTGACGGGCCACCGGCACGCCGTGCGCCGGTCGCACCGTGGGAACGCCGCCCGCCACAGGGCGAGGAGCCGGACGTGAACGCCGGCCCGTACAGCGGCCAGATGCCACGAGTCCCGCGGGTCAGCCATCCTGCCACCCCCGCACAGCAGCAGGAGCCGGGCCAGCGCCTACCGCCGCCACAGCAGCAGCCGAGACCACAGCGGCCACCGATGCCGCCACCGCGACCAGGTCCCGTTCAGCACCCCGGACAGTGGCAGTATCCGGCCGCACCGCCGGGTCCTGCGCAGCCGCGCCCGGTACCGCCCGGTCCTACTCGCCCCGGACCGGGGCAACCCGGTGGGATACCCAGGCCGGCGCCGCCGGGCCCGCCGCCCCATGCCGCACGCGCACCGCAACCCGGATCACCGCCGGCGCCGCTGCGCCCAGCGCAGTCGGGTCCCATTCCGATGGCCCAACGCCCGCCGCAGTCGGGTCCGGTCCCCGCCGTCGCCCCGGAATCCGGCCATGCGACGCCGCCGCGATACGCCCCGGCCCAACCACAGCCATATGCTCCGCCGGTGCAGCGGCCGCCCGCTCCGGTCCGGCACGAACCGGCCGAGCCGAATCGTCCCCGGACCCAGGAATGGCCTGCGGCTACCGGGACGGAGCAGAAGGCGGCGGAGCCGAGCCAGGGCTCGAGTTCCCGGCTGCTCAGCGACTCGGGATCGATCGCCTTCGCCACGCTGATCAGCCGCATCACCGGCTTCGGTAAGCAACTACTGCTGCTCACCGTGCTCGGCCCGGCGATCGCGAGCGCGTTCACCGTCGCCAGCCAGATCCCGAACATGATCGCCGAGTTGGTACTCGGCGCGGTGCTCACCGCGATCGTCGTACCGACACTGGTACGCGCCGAGCAGGAGGACCCCGATCGCGGCGCGGCGTTCGTCCGACGTCTGGTGACCGCTGCCTTCGTCGTCCTTGCGACGGCGGCACTGTTGGCTACCGCGGCGGCGCCGGTGCTGGCCACGCACGTCTTCCTGTCCGACGACGGCAAGGTGAACACCGGACTCACCACGGCGCTGGCTTTCCTGTTGCTGCCCGCCATCCTGTTCTATGGCATGTCGGCGTTGCTCACAGCCATCCTGAACACCCGACAGATGTTCAAGCCCGGAGCGTGGGCGCCGGTGCTGAACAATCTGGTCGTGTTGGCGGTGCTGGGCCTGTACGTGCTGATGCCTGGCGAGATCACGCTGGACCCGGTCCGGATGAGCGACCCTAAGCTCCTGGTGCTCGGCTTGGGTGTCACGATCGGTGTGGTGGTGCAGGCGGTGAGCCTGGTTCCGGCGATCCGCAGGGCCGGCATCGACTTGCGGCCGCTATGGGGTGTCGACGCACGACTCAAGCAGTTCGGCGGCATGGGCGCCGCCATCATTCTGTATGTCCTGATCAGTCAGTCGGGCTTCATCTTCGCCACCCGGATCTCGTCGCACGCCGACGCAGCGGGTCCGGCGATCTACAACAACGCATGGCTGCTGCTTCAGTTGCCCTACGGCGTGCTCGGCGTCACGGTGCTCACGGCGATCATGCCGCGGCTGAGCCGCAACGCGGCGGCGGACGACACACCCGCAGTGGTCGACGATCTCTCCGCTGCTACCCGGTTGACCATGATCGCGCTGGTTCCGGTGGTCACGTTTCTGACGTTGGCCGGTCCGCAGGTCGGTCAGGCGCTGTACGGGTACGGCAACTTCGGTTCCGATGCCGAACGCCTCGGCCTCGCGGTCAGTTGGTCCGCCTTCGCACTGATCCCGTATTCGCTGGTGCTCATCCACCTGCGCGTGTTCTACGCCAGAGAGCAGGCGTGGATCCCGACCTGGATCATTCTCGGCATCACTGCCGCCAAGATTGTTTTCTCGGCGCTGGCGCCGGTTGTCACGGATGCCGAGCATGTGGTGATCGCCCTCGGCGTCGCGAACGGTCTGGGCTTCGCGGTCGGCGCCGTGGTCGGCGGCTATCTGTTGCACCGGAGTCTGGGCGATCTCAGGATGGCCAACGTCGGTCGTACGGTGACCCGTGTCGTACTGGCATCGCTCGCGGGTGGCGCGGTGATGTGGATCGTGGACCGGATCCTCGGCCTCGATCGGCTGACCGCGTCGTTCGGCGGTCCAGGCTCGCTGATCCGGGTGGCGATCACCGCGATCGTGATGTTGACGGTGGCCTTCGGCTTGATGCGCCTGGCCGGTATACCGGAGATCGTCGCCATCACCGTGGCCATCTCGCGGCGCCTCGGCTGGACCCCGCCCGCTCCGGAACTGGATCTGGAGAGCCCGGCGGAAGATCCTTACATCACACAGGTCCTCCGCAGACCGGACCCGTATCTGGCTTACCCGCGCTTCGATCCGTACATGGACGCCCAGACGATGGTGCTGCCGGTGATTCGAGCCGATGCCGTTGACATCACCGGCATGGGCGAGTTCCCGTACCCTGTTCGGCAGAAGAGCACAAGTGGCGAATTCGCCGGAACCTCGACATATCAGGGCGAAGGAGGACCGAGGGTGAGCGACGACGCGGTGGGGGGCGTCCCGGCCGCCGATTCTTCTGCGACCACGGCCGGCGGACTATCCATCGATCTACCACCGACCGCGGGGGAGCCGATGGATCCCACGTACGCGAACAACGCGTCCGGGGCGGCCCCACCGAATCAGGACGCTATGAGAGCACCGGACGGACATATGCCGCCGCGCGATCCGATGTACGACACCGGGATGATCCCGATCGGCTCGCCAGAGATGCCGCCCATGGGTGGCGAGAACCTGGGCGCACGGCGAGTTCCGCGTGGCCCCAAGCTGATTCCGGGCGCATCGGTGGCCGGTGGTCGCTATCGGCTGCTGGCAGGCCACGGCGGAGCACGCGGCCTGAGGTTCTGGCAGGCACTCGACATCAAGCTCGACCGGGAGGTCGCGCTCACGTTCGTCGACGCCGATCAGAAGGCGACCGACAACTCCGGCCAGGACGGGCCGCAGGCGATCCTGTCCCGGACGCTACGACTCGGTCGGATCAACTCGCCCGGACTCGCCCGTGTTCTGGACGTCGTTCGCGGCAGTTCCGGCGGCATCGTGGTGGCCGAGTGGACGCCGGGCCGATCGCTGCGCGAGATGGCCGAGACGGTGCCCTCGCCGATCGGCGCGGCTCGGGCGATCCGTGCCCTCGCCTCAGCGGCGGAGCTGGCCCATCGTGGCGGCGGGTCGCTGTCGATCGATCATCCGGATCGGGTGCGGATCAGCGCGTCGGGCGACGCGGTGCTCGCCTTCCCGGGCACCCTGTCCGATTCCGACGCTCAGTCCGACGTGCGCGGTCTCGGTGCGATGCTCTACGCGCTGATCACAGCGCGCTGGCCGATCCGCGCCGGCGGTCCCTCCGCGACGGTCGGCGGATTGCGACCTGCCGACTTCGGCCCGGACGGTACGCCGGTGGAACCGCGCCAGATCCGTCCCGAGGTGCCGTTCGAGATCTCCGCGGTCGCGGTGCGCTCGCTGGAGTCGAACAAGGGCGTGCGTACTGCCGCCACCGTGCAGCACGTGCTCGAGCAGGCATCGGTGGTCGACCAGAAGACCGATCTCATCCCGGTACTGCGGCTCGGCCAGCGCGCACCCGCGCGCACCGACGACTCACTCGCCGATCCGGAATTGCTTGCGGCGGAGCGGGAGCGATCGCAGCGCATGATGTGGATCATGGTCGGGCTCGGCATTCTCGCCGCGCTCGTGGTCGGCATCGTTATCTGGTGGATGGTCAGTGTGTTCGCGCCGGGCGCCTCGGAGGCGCCACTGAACGAACAGCGCAACATCGGCCTGACGACGAACAGCCAACCCTCACCGACACCGGCCGCCGCCGGCCCGAACATCGCGCCGGATGGCGTGCCGGTGCCGGTGACGGGGGTGTCGGTGTTCTCGCCGGAAGGCACCCCTGACGGCATCAGCAACGTGCAGGCGGTGCTCGACGACGATCCGGGCACCCAGTGGCGCACTGATCAGTATTTCCAGCAGTTCCCGGCCCTCAAGAAGGGGGTCGGCCTGCTGGCCACCTTGCCCAGTCCAGCCAAGCTGACCAGCGTCTCGATCAGCTCGCCGAGTCCGGGCACGTCCGTGGAGATACGCACCTCGCCCACCAGCTCGCCGACGCTGGATCAGACCCAGCTGATCGGCTCCGCCCGGCTGGCCAACGGCGTCACCGATATCCCGGTGCGCGCCGACCAAGCCGCCCGCTACGTGCTCGTCTGGATCACCGGACTGGGGAATTCCGGAGGTCAGTTCCAAACCGCTGTCACCGATATTCGCTTCGACGCCGCGCCTTAGTCCGGCCCACACCGCCGCACGCATCGTTCGTGCAGGCCATTCGCTCGCGCGCCATGCGACGCGCGGTCCGCCACTCTCGGCCCGATCGGTTTTGTTGCTGCCTGATCCGTACGGGCGATATGATCTTGGTGCGCTCTCATCAGGGGAGCTTCCCGGGTTCTGGTTTCTCGATCCTGGATGCTGCGAAATTTCGGCGATGGTCTACCGTGCCCGCCGCCGTGAGCGTTGTCCGAGGGGTTGGCACTTGTCGTCCGAATTGAACGAGGAACTTCGCGGGGGGACATCGCGCCCGGTCGCGTACCGTGAACGCTCGTTCGTACCCGACGAACATACCGATGTCGAACTGCTCCGTGCGCATGTGCGCGGCGAGCGGCACGCATTCGCCGAGTTGTTGCGCAGGCATAACGACCATCTCTGGCAGACCGCCCTGCGCACCTCCTATACGCGTGAAGACGCGGCCGATTCGCTGCAAGATGCGCTGCTGTCGGCTCACCGCACGGCAGCGTCGTTCCGCGCCGAGGCCGAGGTGCGCAGCTGGTTGCACGCGATCGTCGTGAACGCCTGTCTGGACCGGATCCGGCGCAACAAGACCAGGTACGCGCTCTCACTTTCGCCCGAGACCATGCCCGAACCCAGCAACGATCGCGATGAGATGGCCGAAATGGAGACCACCATGGTCGTCGATCACGCCTTGTTCTCGCTGCCACCCGATCAACGAACCGCGCTGGTCGCGATCGATCTGGAGGGGTATAGCGTGGCCGAAGCAGCCGCGATGCTCGGTGTGCCGGAGGGGACGATCAAGAGTCGATGTGCCAGGGCGCGGCAGCGGCTGAAAGAACGTCTGGAATTCCTGCGTGATCCGGGGAACCGGAGGTAGCTGAGATGCGTCATTAGTAGTGACGAACCATTGAACGTATACATGTAGTTCCCGTCGTCGAGGGAATCCCTGCGATGTCAGATCCGAAAAACGGAGGTGCGATGGCAACCAGGTCCGTGCCGCAGCCTCCGTTCACGGCCGAATTGCTCGCCGACTTGCACGCCGACAACGTGACGCCGGAGCAGCGCGAACAGTTGTGGCCGATGGTGTCGCGCGACCCGGAGGCGCTGCGCTTCCTGCAGTCGCTCGACGATGTCAGCGCTGAGGTGCGCGCTCTCGGCCGCGATGAGCAGATCATCCACACCATGCCGGCAGACGTTGCCACCCGGCTCGGACGGTTCGTCGAGGAACTGGACCGTTCAGAGGTGCCCGCCGCACCTGCGGCGACGATTCACCCACTACCGCACTCGTCGGCGATCGCACATGACGGGCCGTCGATTGCTGCCGCCGTTCCCACCCAGTCGGTCCAGTTCGACGTGCGCCGCCGCAGAATGCGTCGACTCACCGCGGCTGCCGCCGCGATCGTGGTTGTGGCCTGCGCGGGGGTGGTCGGGTCGACGCTGCGCGATGACGACGACGTTGCACCCGGCGCCCAGCCGACCACCGACAACGGCGAACTGGGCGCCGATCTCACCGGCACTGTCGCACTCAGCGCGCTGGGCCGCCATGACGTCAGTGGTTTGCTCGCCCGCCCAGGGGCGCTCGATCGCTGTGTTCAGGCGAACGGGCTCGACCGTAAGGTGCTCGGCTCCACCGATATCACCTTTCAGGACCGCGCCGCGGTTCTCATCCTGCTCGCCGGCCCCCACCCACCCAAGATCACCGCACTCGTCGTCGGAACAGGTTGTCGCGCAGATGATCCTCAGCGGAGGGCATTGCGGGACATCGGCTGACGGCGCGATATCGGCCACGCCCTGGCGTGACCCGGCCGACGTGGGAACAACAACCATTACCCTGTTGTTGACCGACACGTCTACTGATTCCCCCGGGAAGGGCCTCATGAGCACGCCAGTCTCCGATCTGATCATCGTCGGCTCCGGACCCGCCGGCTACACCGCCGCGGTGTATGCGGGTCGTGCCGAACTCCAGCCGCTGGTGTTCGAGGGAACCCAGTTCGGCGGCGCGCTGATGACCACCACCGAGGTGGAGAACTTCCCGGGTTTTCGGGACGGCATCATGGGCCCCGATCTCATGGAGGAGATGCGCGAGCAGGCAAAGCGGTTCGGCGCGGACATCCGCACCGAGGACGTGGACGCCATCGATCTCAGCGGTCCGATCAAGAAGGTCACCGTCGGCGACCAGACCTATCAGGCATATGCCGTGATCCTCGCCATGGGATCAGCCGCACGTTACCTGAACGTGCCGGGTGAGCAGCGGCTGCTGGGCCGCGGTGTCAGCGCCTGCGCTACCTGCGACGGCTTCTTCTTCAAGGGACAGGACATCGTCGTGGTAGGCGGCGGCGACTCCGCGATGGAGGAGGCCATCTTCCTGACCAAGTTCGCCTCCAGCGTCACCATCGTGCACCGCCGCGAGGAGTTCCGCGCCTCCCGCATCATGTTGGAGCGGGCGAAGGCGAACGAGAAGATCACGTTCGTGCTGAACGCCGAGGTGACCGAGGTACACGGGGACAACAGCGTCACCCACCTGACCCTGCGCGACACCAGCACGGGTGAGTCCTCCGAGCTGGCCGCGACCGGCCTGTTCGTGGCGATCGGCCACGATCCGCGCAGCGAACTGGTCAAAGGCCAGGTCGAGTTGGACGACGAGGGCTATGTGCAGGTGCTGCACCCGTCGACCGCCACCAAGATCCCCGGCGTGTACGCGGCGGGTGACCTGGTCGACCACACCTACCGCCAAGCGATCACCGCGGCGGGCACCGGCTGTCGCGCGGCCATCGACGCCGAGCGCTGGCTCGCCGAACAGGGCGATATCACCTCGAATACCCTCGACAACGCCACTGATTCGGTCGCCGTCCCCGCCAACTGAGTTGCTGTCGCGGCTTCACCACAAGGAGAAACCTATGTCCGAGTCTGTCAACACGGTCGTCGTCACCGACGCGTCCTTCGCCGACGACGTGTTGCTCAGCGAGAAGCCCGTCCTCGTCGACTTCTGGGCCGACTGGTGCGGCCCGTGCAAGATGGTCGCTCCCGTTCTGGAGGAGATCGCGGGAGCACACGCGGACAAGCTGACCATCGCGAAGTTGGATGTGGATGCCAACCCGAGCACGGCCCGCGATTATCAGATTCTTTCGCTGCCCACTATGATGCTTTTCCGCGGCGGTAAGCCGGTCAAACAGATTGTCGGGGCGAAGGGTAAAGCGGCCCTTCTTCGCGAACTCGAAGGCGTTATCTAGCGGCGCGATCGGATGACGCGCCGTAGGATATCCGGACGCGGGAATTGCCGGAATCCGGTCCGGGTCTGCGACAATCGACCGACGCTCCTGTCGTGCGAAAGGTGTCCCATCGCATGAGTGGGTACCCGCGGGTTGACGAAAGGAAAGGGCTCTCACGCATGCACCGACTTCGTCACGGCGATACCGGTCCAGCCGTCGCAGAGGTTCGGAGCACCCTGGCAAGTCTCGGGTTCCTACTCGCGCATGTCGGTTCCGATCACGCGGACGCACGCGAATATTGGAAGGGCATCGACGCGACTTTCGACCATCATCTCGACTCCGCGGTGCGTGCGTTCCAGCAGCATCGTGGTCTGCTGGTCGATGGCGTGATCGGTCCGGCGACCTACCGTGCCCTGAAAGAGGCGTCCTACCGGCTCGGCGCGCGAACGCTGATCTATCAACTCTCCGCGCCGCTCTACGGCGACGACGTGGCCACTCTGCAACGCAGGCTGCAGGACCTCGGGTTCTACGTCCACCGCGTAGACGGTTACTTCGGCCCGCATACCCACGAAGGACTCACCGCTTTCCAGCGGGAAATCGGCCTGTCCGCCGATGGCATCTGCGGTCCTGACACACTGCGCTCGCTCGACCTGCTCGGAGCCCGGGTCACCGGTGGTAATCCACACCGGATCGCGGAAGAAGAGGTGGTACATCGGGCCGGCCCGCAGCTGACCGGCAAGCGGATCGTCATCGACCCGGGTCTCGGCGGACAACACCAGGGCAACGCGGTGCCCACGGAATACGGCGATGTCTACGAGTCGGAAATTCTGTGGGATTTGGCAAGCCGGCTGGAAGGCCGGATGGCCGCCACCGGCATGGAGACCTTCCTGTCCAGACCGTGGGGCGCCGACCCGACCGACGCCGAACGCGCCGATACCTCGAACGCCTTCGATGCCGATCTCATGATCTCGCTCCGCTGCGCAGCCAACCCGAGTCCACTGGCCAACGGCGTGGCCGGATTCTATTTCGGCAATTCACACGGCTCGGTCTCCATGATCGGCCAAGTGCTTGCCGGATTCATCCAGCGCGAGGTAGTGGCACGAACCTCGTTGCAGGACTGCCGTACTCATCCGCGGACCTGGGATCTGCTGCGCCTCACCAAGATGCCGACCGTGCAGGTCGACATCGGCTACCTAACAAACGATTACGACGCCTCGGTGCTCGCCAACCCGCGCATGCGCGACGTGATCGCCGAAGCCATCCTGATCGCGGTGAAACGACTGTATCTACTCGGACAAGACGACCAGCCCACGGGCACTTACACTTTCGCGGAACTGCTGGCCGAGGAACTCGCCGCGGCCGACCGGATGTAGTTTCTTGCGGTAAATTCGAAAAGCCCCTTGCCGATTCCTTGGGTTCACTCGGTCGTCGCAACACTCTCGATTGAGAGGTTGCGGCGACCGAGTCGTTTCGGAGGATTTGGCTCAGTTCGGTGATCAGCTGACTCGGTTGGTCGGTGCTGGGGTCGCGGTGAAGGAGGCGGCCGCAGTGTTGGGATTTTCGCGGCAGCGGTGCTATGCGATCCTGCGCGCGACGGGTCGTCCAGCAGGGAGGCCAGCCAGGGGCATTTCCATCTTCCGGTCAGCGGGCTCCGACGCGGGTGGGAGCAGTCATCGAGGCCGCTGCGAGCAGCTGGTCCAGCGCACGCTCCACATCTTCCTTCCAGCCGTGATCGGAGTTGAGTTCGAGCCGCAGCCGCGGGAACCTATGGTGCGGCGCGACCACCTCGAAGCCGACGTCCTCCAGGAAATCGGCTTCGACCATGCAGGTCTCCGGCGAGCACTCGGTGAGCGGACCCGCCGCGCCGACACCTTTGATCGGCGCGGTGATCCGCTCCATCAGCGTCATCGAACCGAATCGCTCCGACAACGCCTGCGCCGGCGGGTCGCTGCGAATGCCGAACGCCTCCAGTGCGCGCACACCGCGGCGTACCAGATCGGCCACCACAGCTTGGATCAACCGGTGGGCGATGTCGGCATCCTGATAGGGGAATTCGGCTCGCAGTGTGGTCAGCAGGACCGCGTCCGGGCTTACCGGAGAGGTGGGGAACAGTGTGGCCCGCGGCACCGCGCTCGGCGGCGCGTACAGCGCGCAACCCGCGATGTTGCCGTCGACCTCCGCCACCTGTCCACACGAACCCCACTCCAGCATCACCGTGGACAGCCAGGCTTCCTTCTCGAAGACCGGATCACTGAAGTTACGGGAGTCCTCGGCCACCGCGGGATCCATCTCCCAGAACACACAGCGTCGTGCATGTGCGGGCAGTTTCCCCAGTCCGCCGAGGGTTAGTGCTGTGACGCTGGTCGACACCGCTCTGCTCAGCCTCCAGCTGTCCGATTCGTCCACGCTCACGCCGCATCAATGGTTGCTCGCCAGCAAGAATAAGCGATCAAAGAGAACCCGCCTCATTCCATATCGCTGTGCTGTTGGTTAGAAGAACTTGTGGTGCTCAATCGAGAGCCGTGCACGCTCCGCGACTCGTGTAAACCCATGCCGTCACAGTGACGTTTCGGCCGTGGACTCACACCTATCGAAATCACAAGTTATTTTTTGTCACTTCTGTCACACGCCGGAGGTACTTTGCTCCATCAGGGCGACGATGCGCTCGAGGTCTTCGACCGAACCGAATTCGACGACGATCTTCCCCTTACGCTTACCCAGGCTTACGGTCACCCGGGTGTCGAACGAACCGGACAACCGCTCTGCCACGTCCTGCAGACCCGGCATCTGAATCGGCTTCCGCTGCGGAGCGGGGGAGGGCACCGCAGTATCGAGATCGCGGTTCGCCAGCGTGACAGCTTCCTCTGTCGCACGGACCGATAGCCCCTCGGCGACGATGCGGGTAGCGAGCACCTCCTGGGCATCCGCACCCGCCTCCAGACCGAGCAGTGCCCGTGCGTGTCCTGCGGACAGCACGCCCGCCGCGACCCGGCGCTGCACCGGAATCGGCAGCTTCAGCAGACGAATCATATTTGTCACCACCGGGCGGGAACGACCGATCCGGGCCGCCAATTCCTCGTGCGTGACATCGAATTCCTCCAGCAACTGCTGGTAGGCCGCCGCTTCCTCGAGCGGGTTCAACTGCACCCGGTGAATATTCTCCAACAGGGCGTCACGCAGCATCGACTCGTCCGATGTCTCCCGGACGATCGCCGGGATAGTGACCAGACCGGCCTCCTGGCATGCCCGCCATCGCCGCTCGCCCATGACGAGCTGATAGCGGTCGACTCCCGCTTCGACTCTGCGCACCACGATTGGTTGCATCAGCCCGAACTCACGGATCGAATGCACCAGTTCGCCCAGTGCTTCTTCATCGAAAGCCGTGCGGGGTTGCTTGGGGTTCGGCTCGATCTGATCCGGCGGGATCTCTCGGTAGACGGCCGCGAGACCGGCGCTCTCGTCGGCGGGATCGGGGACCCGATGCAGGTACGTCGAGGCGGGCTGTGGGCCGATGGGATCGAGACCGATAACGCTCGCGGCCGCGCTACTGAGACCTGGCGAAGCCGCCGGTGCCGTCGGGATCAGCGCGGCGAGACCGCGCCCGAGCCCACCCTTCTTCGCCTGACTCATCGGTCTATCGGTCCCTTCTTCGTTTCGCCACCAAACCGGACTTGCCGAGCATCGGCTCGGCAGACACACCGCGTCACTCGACCGACCTCATTGCGGCACCCTGCGGTGCTACCGCGCGAGACGCCATCTCGCGTCCGGCATCCAGGTAGCTCATCGCACCCCGGGAGCCTGGATCATAATCGAGCACCGTCATGCCATACCCCGGCGCCTCCGACACCTTCACACTGCGCGGAATCACCGACCGCAGCACCACATCGCCGAAGTGCCCACGGACCTCTTCCGCGACCTGGTCGGCCAACTTGGTTCGGCCGTCGTACATCGTGAGGATCACGGTGGAGACATGGAGTTCGGGATTCAGGTGCGCCTGCACCAGACCGATATTGCGGAGCAGCTGACCCACGCCTTCCAGCGCGTAGTACTCGCACTGGATCGGGATCAGCACCTCCTTGGCCGCGACCATCGCGTTGACCGTCAGCAAACCCAGCGAAGGCGGACAGTCGATCATCACGTAATCGATGTCGTACCCGGCGATATTCGCCTCTTGAATGGCGGCCTTCAGTCTGCCCTCCCTGGCCACCATCGATACGAGTTCGATCTCGGCGCCGGCCAGATCTATGGTCGCGGGGATACACAGCAGGCGCTCGCTGTGCGGGCTCTGCTGAATCGCATCCTTGATGGAGACCTCACCGATGAGGAGTTCATAGCTCGAGGGCACGCCCGAGTGATGCTCGATGCCCAGGGCCGTGCTGGCGTTGCCCTGCGGGTCGAGATCTATCACGAGAACCGTCATCCCCTGGTGTGCCAGAGCTGCCGCCAGATTCACCGCGGTGGTGGTCTTGCCGACACCGCCTTTCTGATTGGCGATCGTGATGATGCGCTGCTCGTGCGGTTTCGGCACTGTCGCCTTTCCTGGGTGGAGGATCTGACTTGCACGTTGGGCTTCGGCGGCGATCGGGGTCTCACTGGCAGAGATGTGCCCGAACGGTGTGCTTCCGAATGCCTCCGCGTCGAAAGTGCTGGCGTCCAGCATTCCCGGCACGCGCGACGTAGTTTCCCGTGAAACATTCGCCGAACCGCTCGACATACACAGCTCCTAACCCGAGAACTTCAGACCACGTGCACTCGCCAGGCGGGATCGACGCGGTGTCTGTAACAGCCTTGGCCGGAACGAACATGATGCCCAACCGGGTTCGCGGCGCCCGATCGACCGAGCGGAGCCTCGCCGCTGTGACAACCAGATCATCCGTGGCACCTACGCTCACGCCCGACGCCCACTAGCTTGCCAGCACTGAGCGCGATTAGAAAGCTGAATCGCGGCGAGACGCACGGGGACACGCAAATCTGCACGATTCGCGTGTCGATATCTGCTGTTTCACATGAAACATTGCGGCCGGACGACGGTTCCAGCCGCTTCAGCGACGGAAAGAAGCGTGCCTCCGCGTCCGAAGACGCTCGTACACCTCCAGACAACGCCAGAACTGGTTGACTGACTGCACCTTCGTTGACGACCAGCCTCTTCTAACGGAGTCATCGTGCGTCAGCTCCGGGCCGGGCGGGGGATGACCGGCCTCACGTCTACACTGAGGCGACGCCCGTGCCGTTGCGGGATCCAGTGCCGATTCCATTCGAGGAGTACTGGAGTCGTTGGCGATCATTCAGACCTCGGACCATCGCGTGAACAAACGCGCGGCCGGACCGGCGGCGCGGTCCAGCCACAGACGGGACTACCTCCGTGGCCGCACACCCTCCACGCCGCACCGATGACATCCGGAGACGCCCTCGACATATGTTTCACGTGAATCCATCTGGGCGGCCGGTCGGTCGATGAGTCGAGCGGGAAGTGCCGCCTCGTCAGTGGCACACCACCCGGAACGGTGACACGGTTCCGACATCTCGAACTCAGAGCCAGCGGTACGAGCTTTCCTGCCACGCAACGCGCGGAACCCGCCCGGCATACTCCATTGAGCACGCCTGACCGTGACCGTCCGATTACGACATCGGTCAATCGCACGTTGTCGAAGAGACCAGAGCAGCGTGATCCGACACGTACGGATTGGCGCGTGCGGAACCCCACCATTGACGAGGGGTAGTCGAACCAGGTCCATCCGACCGCATGGCTTCTATATGGCGGCATCGTGAGATCGACTCCCAAAGCGCTGAGTTCGAACCCCCTGTGGAGCAAAGACGTTCCGAGACGACCACGCAGCCATTCTGCAAGGTGTGATCGTGTAGTTCGCCCGCAGCGCCAAGCCTCGGTCCGACCATACCGGGCGCGCGACGTGTGGCTGGCAGGTTCGTCACGAGCGTCGTACCACGACAGTGAACTCATGCCTCGCCCTAGAGGAGAACCGCGGACAAGGGCTATGACACATTAGCCGCGGACGCACCCAGTGCCGTCCGCTTCGATCACTGTGTAGCCGGTACAGCGTGGCTGCGCCACCTTCCTCCTCCAGAGTGACATAGAGCGAACGTACAGACTTCCGCGCAAGATCGTGCCAGCGGCGATCCGTCAGTCCTGCAAGGGTGATCGTGTTGACAGGACAGACACGCCGCGGTGGCTGTACTCGGTCACCAGGTTGGCGATGGGGGAAGACTCCCCATTCGGTGTCTACCGACACCACCGTGGAGGCCACTCAACGTCCAGCACAGTGCACTGGCTCGCTCCTGCCAGCCAATTGATCCTCGTCCGAATCGTATTGTCCGGGTGGAGATCAGCGGGGCGCGTCCAAGACTCCGTGATTCACGTGAAACATTGGCGAGCGGCCGGCAAGCGGTTCACACCCCGGCAGCCGTAGGCCTGTCCGCT
Source organism: Nocardia sp. NPDC049190 (assembly GCF_040648115.1). Taxonomy (NCBI): domain Bacteria; kingdom Bacillati; phylum Actinomycetota; class Actinomycetes; order Mycobacteriales; family Nocardiaceae; genus Nocardia; species Nocardia sp. NPDC049190. Next base: position 297,973 of record NZ_JBEZDE010000001.1, on the reverse strand, counting down.
ACGGGTCGACAACTCTTGGATCCGGTGTGGTCATCCCACAAGACGGCCACCTTCCGTCAGGGTGACGAAATGCGTCAGCCATAAGGGTTGTCCATCAGCTTTTTGCCATCGACCGCGCTCGCCAGGTCGACGGAACGCAGTTACCAGGCCGTCTGCGTCATCGCACCGGGCAACGGGCCCTACTCGGCCTTCCGAGCCGCGCGCCTCGCACGCCTTTGCTCGCCCGCCGCAACGCGACTCGCTTTCTTCGCACCGCGTTCAACCGTCCGCTCCGCACGCCGACGCGAGCTCCGCTCGGCACGGGGGAGTCGTTCGGCGCTGATCACCATGGTCGGTGTGGACACCAAACCCACGCCACACTCGAGGACGACCACGTTTCCGGCGCCCGCCCGGGCGAGTGCGTCTTCGTCGCGCTGGAGTTCCTCCACCGCACTGGCGCCCTTGAGCGCGAGCATGTGTCCATGGTCGCGGAGAAGGGGCAGCGACCACTGGGCGAGCTTCCCCAACGGAGCGACCGCGCGGGACGTGACGACGTCCGCCCCACCCGCTTCCTTCATCACACCAGACTGTTCGGCGCGCCCGCGGACCACGGTCACGTCCAATCCGGCCGATTCGATGAACTCGCTCAGAAAGATGGTGCGACGGAGCAGCGGCTCGACCAGGGTGATCCGCAGGTCCGGGCGCGCGATCGCGAGCGGGATGCCCGGGAGTCCGGCGCCACTACCGATATCGACCACGGACGCGCCCTCGGCGATCAGTTCGCCGAGCACCGCACAATTGAGGATGTGTCGATCCCAGAGGCGCGGCACCTCGCGAGGTCCGATCAGCCCGCGGTCCACGCCGGCGGTCGCGAGTGCCGTGCAGTACCGCCGTGCGAGATCGAGTCGGTCACCGAAGATGGCCGTCGCCGCCGCCGGTGCCGGCGGTTCCAGCTCCGCGGGCACCTCAGTGGTTCCACCGAGATCTCGTTCCACGTGAAACATCCTTCCGAACTCGAATCGATCAGGGAGCGAGCAGTCAGGCGCCGGGCACGAATAAGGCCTCCGGTCCGGAGACCAGAGGCCCTATCCAACCACTACCGGTCCGCATCCGGAACTGCGGTGTTCAGGAGGGCACCACGACCACGTGACGGTTCGGCTCGACGCCTTCGCTCTCGCTGCTGACACCGTCCACCGCGGCCACCGCGTCGTGCACGATCTTGCGTTCGAACGGGGTCATCGGCGCCAGCGACTCCGGCGCACCCGATTCCAACACTCGCTGCGCCGCGGCCGCGCCCAGCGCGCTCAGCTCGGACCGCCGCTTGGCCCGCCAACCGGCCACGTCCAGCATCAACCTGCTGCGCTCGCCAGTCGACTGTTGGACAGCAAGCCGGGTCAACTCCTGCAGGGCATCGAGCACCTCGCCGTTGTGGCCGACGAGTTTCGACAGGTCGCGGCCGCCGTCGATGCTCACGATGGCGCGGTCGCCTTCCACGTCGAGATCTATGTCGCCGTCGAAGTCGAGTACGTCGAGCAACTGCTCGAGGTAGTCACCCGCGATCTCGCCTTCTTCGATCAGTGCATCCTCGGCATCGCTCACGACATCGCCGGTGTCCGTCTCGGCGTTCACCATGGTCGTCGCCACTGTGGCGTCCCCTCCGTCAGTCTCAACAGTCATTTGTTTTTCCTTCATCTGCTCATCGCACGCGCCGGGCGCTGGCCGCCGGACGGTATTCGCGATCAAGGGTTGCTCAGCGATCGAGACGGACCGACCCGCCTATCGATCGTGTGGTCAGCGCCTGCGCTTCTGGTTCGCCCTGCCCCGGCCGCCCGGGCGTTTCTGGCCGCTCGAACGGCGTTGGCCTGCGGTCTGATTCGTCGGCTTGGCGGTGCCGTTCGTCGACGGAGCACTATCGGCATCGACATCCACCTCGGCCGACGCGCCATCGGCCGAAGAGGCCTGCTTCTTCTTCACGTTGACCGGCTTGGCGCCTGGCTTCGGCGCGTTCTGTGCGCGCTGCTCCAGTTTCGCTTGCTTCTTGGCTTCTTCTTCCTTCGCCATCCGACCGAAGACGAGGTGTTGCTGCCCGTAGGTCCAGATGTTATTCGACACCCAGTACAGCAGGATCGCGATCGGCAGGAAGGGACCACCGACGAGGACACCGAGCGGGAACACCCACAGGGCGAGCTTGTTCATCATGGCTGCCTGCGGGTTGGCGGCAGCCTCCGGAGTCTGCCGCGCGACCGAGGCGCGCGCATTGAAGTGCGTCGCCAGACCGGCGATAACCATCAGGGGAATGGCGACCAGGGCGATGCTCAGCTTGGACGGCACACCACCGTAGCTCGCGAAGGCCTGCAGTTCGTTGACCGGAGTCGTGATGAACGCGGAGATCGGCGCACCGAAGATACGAGCGCTGAGGAAGGACTGGACGTCGGTGGCGCTGAAGACGTAGTTCGCGGTGTTCGCGTTCTGCTCGGGCGTCATGGCCAGCTGGCCGATGCCGTGGCCGGTCCGGTTGAACGAGCGCAGCACATGGAACAGGCCCAGGAACACCGGTACCTGAGCGAGGATCGGCAGACAGCCCATCAAGGGGTTGAAACCGTTGTCCTTTTGCAGCTTCTGCATCTCGACCGCCATCTTCTGGCGATCGTTCTTGTACTTCTTCTGCAGCTCCTTGATCTGCGGCTGAAGTTCTTGCATCTGCTTGGTGGTGCGCACCTGCTTCACGAACGGCTTGTAGAGCACCAGGCGCAAGGTGAACACCAGGAACACCACGGCCAGCGCCCAGGTGAGACCGTTGTCCGCGCCGAACGCGAACCCGAAGACCCGATGCCAGAACCAGAGGATCCAGGACACCGGGTAATAAATGAAGTCGAGCACGGCTCTATGCACTCCCGTCGTTCGTGTCGCCGATCACCGCGTGCGGTGATCCTTTACAAGCGTTCGGTCCCGACGGCGGTTCGGCAGGCAGGCTCGGTTCCTGCGGCGCCGCGTCGGTTGCCTCGTCCGCTGGCGCGGGGCGAAGAGTGCTCCGCTTCCGCTCCGGGACGGGGTCCCACCCACCAGGGTGCCAGGGCGCGCATTTGGCCAAGCGCACGACCGTCAATACGAGGCCGATGAACAGGCCTCGGGTGCGTAACGCGGTGACCGCGTACTCGCTACAGGACGGGGTGAATCGACACACCGGCATGCGGGTGGGGGAGACATAGGTCCGATACAGCTCGATCAGAAATATCAGCGCGTCAGCGGGCAGCCGGGCGATTCGCGTGGAAACGCTCACATCGCACCGCCCGACCGCACCGCCCCGGCGGCGCCCAGCTTGCGCAAGGCGCCGCGCAGTTGGCGGAGCAGATCGTCGGAGGATGCCGTCGCGGCACCCGGCAGTGCCCGGACCACGACATCGGTGTCGGCGGGCAACTCGGCGATCACCTGGGCACACATATGACGCAGGCGGCGGGCGACGCGGTGTCGTACCACCGCGTTGCCCACCGCCTTGCTGACGATCAACCCGAAGCGCGGTCCGCCTACACATACCAGCGCATCGTTCGGGATCGGATCGTCGTGTCGCCTATTCGCGCCCACTACTCCGTCATACCCGTGCACGAACGTGTGCACGACCAGATCACGCCTCCCGATTCGCTGGCCGCGGCGCACCGTCCGGGAGAAGTCGGCACGATGATGCAACCGATACGGCTCAGGCAACACCCGAGCGTCCGAGAGCGAGGATCAGGCAGTGAGGGAAGCGCGGCCCTTGCGGCGACGCGCCGAGACGATGGCGCGGCCCGCACGGGTGCGCATCCGGAGGCGGAACCCGTGGACCCGCGCCCGACGACGGTTGTTCGGCTGGAACGTCCGCTTGCCCTTGGCCACGGTCAACACTCCTCGAGTAGGTGGGCACCAGTGGTGCCCGAAGCTTGTTCGGTGATACAGATAGTGCGCGAATGAATCACAAATCCGGTCATCATCGGCGCGCGTCGGTCCTGGCGCACAGTCGGTCGATCACGACCTCAACGCGGTCAGCACAAGACCGCCACCGCACCAAGGGGTGACTGTACGAGGGTACTGATCGGCTCGGGACGGGTCAAACTCGCCCCACCCTGCCCGATCAGGCCGCCCGACCAGGCAGAATCCGGTCTCGATGGATCAGACACTCGGCAGTGACCGTGAGATTCGTCCCCGCCCCTGGCCACAGCTCGGCCCGACCACCGAATACTTCTTAGCCAGATGATTGCTGCAGAACCGCAGGTCGACGCGGTGCAACCGTCGTGCGCATGGACGTTTCGCATTTCCCCAGGGTTTTCCACATCTGTGGATAATTGTGTGGAAAGAGGCCGGGAGTGGCATATTCGTAGGGCCGACGGTGCCGCGTCGCTGCCCGGATGGGGGACCTGGGCAGCGTCCGAACCGGTTACGGACGCACGCAGGATCACGGGATCGACGCCGAGCACGGTCGCACCACACCCTCCCCGCGTGCCCCGGCCGTCTGCTCCTATCGACCTACTTCCGGGGAGGAAACTGCATGGACGACGAGCAGAATGTGTTGGCCACCGTGTGGCCCGAGGTTGTCACCGAGCTGACCACCGGCTCACCGGATGGTGCCATCCCGCCGGTGACCAGAGCACAGCAGGCCTGGCTGAAGCTGGTCAAACCACTTACGGTCGCACAGGGTTTCGCCCTGCTCTCGGTGCCATCGTCGCTGGCCCAAGAAGCTATCGAACGTGATCTGCGCGAGCCCATCCTGCGCTCCCTCGCCCGACGACTCGGGCCCCAGGTCGAGGGACTCGGTGTTCGGATCGCGGCGCCGGCAACGCAGACCGTCGACCGGCAGACCAACAATCCCCGGCACGCGAGGATGACCAGCAGACCCGAGCGCGCACGCGATACCGGGCGTGGCCCGGCCGGGTACCCGGGTTCCGACTTCCAAGGCCGTGACGAGTACCAGGCACCCCGTTATGCACAACCCGCCGACTTCGCACCGGCTCCGTCCTACCGCGATGACTCGAACTATTCCGATACCGGATACGGGCAGGAATACGTGCCTCAGCAGGAGTACCGCCAGCCGGAGTACGCCCGTCCCGACTATCCGACGCGTGGCGAGTACTCCGCGACAGCCGAGCTCCCCTCGGTGTCGGCCGCCGACCAAGGACCGCGGCGCGAATCCGGGCTCGCACCTCGTCGGGAGCAGGCCATTCCACCTGGTCAGGAGTCGTTGTTCAACCCCGAACCGAGTCCAGGCGGGATGCGTGGTCCGGTGCATGCCCCGGTGCGTGAATCCGCCGAGGCCGACGACAACGGACTGGCGCGTGAGCCGGTCGGCGACAACCCGCGCGACCGCGACGACGAGCCGGTGGTGAACGTCCGTAACTCCTGGCCTACCTATTTCACGAAGTCGCAGGAATCCCCGGCGCCCTCGAATTCCTCGGCCAGTCTGAACGCGAAGTACACCTTCGAGACGTTCGTCATCGGTGCGTCCAACCGCTTCGCGCACGCGGCAGCCGTCGCTATCGCCGAGGCGCCCGCGCGCGCCTACAACCCACTGTTCGTCTGGGGCGCCTCCGGACTCGGCAAGACGCACCTGCTCCACGCCGCGGGTCATTACGCGCAGCGCCTGTTTCCCGGCATGCGGGTGAAGTACGTCTCGACCGAAGAGTTCACCAACGACTTCATCAACAGCCTGCGCGACGACCGCAAAGTGGCGTTCAAGCGCCGCTACCGCGAGACCGACATCCTCTTGGTCGACGACATCCAGTTCATCGAGGGCAAGGAAGGTATCCAGGAAGAGTTCTTCCACACCTTCAACACCTTGCACAACGCGAACAAGCAGATCGTCGTGTCCTCCGATCGTCCGCCCAAGCAGTTGGCCACCCTGGAGGAGCGGCTGCGGACGCGGTTCGAGTGGGGCCTGATCACCGATGTGCAGCCACCCGAGCTGGAAACGCGGATCGCCATCCTGCGCAAGAAGGCTCGGATGGACCGGCTCGATGTCCCGCACGACGTGCTGGAGCTGATCGCCAGCCGGGTCGAGCGCAACATCCGCGAGTTGGAGGGCGCGCTGATCCGGGTGACCGCGTTCGCGTCGCTGAACGGTCAGCCGCTGGATCTGCCGCTGGCCGAGGTGGTGCTACGCGATCTGATGCCCGACACCGCGGCACTGGAGATCAACGCGGCCACGATCATGGCCGTCACCGCCGAGTACTTCAACACCACGTTGGAAGAGCTCACCGGCCCAGGCAAGGCGCGGCCGCTGGCGCAGGCCAGACAGATCGCCATGTACCTGTGCCGTGAGTTGACCGACCTGTCGCTGCCGAAGATCGGGCAGGCGTTCGGGCGCGACCACACCACGGTCATGTACGCGGAGAAGAAAGTGCGCAAGGAGATGACCGAGCGGCGCCGCGTCTACGACCAGGTGCAAGAACTCACAGCCCGAATCAAGCAACGCTCACGCTGAGCTCCATACACACCTGAGCACCGCCCCTGACCTGGGGCGGTGCTTTTTTGTGGGTTGTGGATTCCTCGAGGAATCCCTGTGGAGTCCTCGAGGAATCCACCAGTTGTCCACCGATTCGTGCACAGGTTCCGGAGCGCGTCCGTCGGCGGCAACTCACAGGCCGAATTCAACAGGTTCCACATCGATGGTTGCGCACACCCCTTGACCAGTACATGTCCGGATTCAGCCCTGTGGATTCCTCGAGGAATCCATGTGGAGTCCTCGAGGAATCCTCGAGCTGTCCACGATTTCGTGCACATGTGTGCACAACTGGGTGAATCCAGTGGAACAACTCGAGGAGCGCTCGAGGATGAACGGGGGACAACTGGTGAGTCTCCACAACCCCCTCGTGTTCATCCTCGAGACACCCCAAGCTCATCCCCACGCCACCACACCCTCTGGCCTGCGCATTCGGTAGCAGTCCACAGAATCCACAGTGCCTATTACTACTTCAGTTCTTCTCTTCAGAGATCTCTCTTCAAAACAGGGTGTGTGGAAAGTCGGTCGAGGAACGAACATTCGGAACCGCTCCGGATTTCGGCAGGGAGAAGACGCGGTCCGCGCCGAGGCACAGCACAGCGTCCTCGTCGCCCATCGATGGATCCGCCAGCCGATCGGTCGGGAAGGCGCCGCCCTGGCCGCGACTGGAACGTTCCTGTCACCGCCACACCGTGTCGCGGGGCCAGCGACGCAGACAGCGGCAACCACCGGAGGGTCGGGCTAGGTACACGTCCCACACGCGGGTACGGTTTGATGTCGGTCGCCTGTGCCAGACTTTCGAAGGCGATTCGACAGAACCCTTTCGAGAACCGACACTGACGAGCCGACAACAGATCACGGAACCGGGAGAGGACAAAATCGGGCCATGGAGCTTGCAAGCATGAAGTTTCGGGTCGCCCGAGAGGACTTCGCCGAGTCCGTCGCCTGGGTGGCACGCAGCCTCCCGTCCCGGCCTCCCGTTCCGGTGCTCGGCGGTGTGCTGCTGGTCGCGGGCGAGGACGGGCTGACCGTCTCCGGCTTCGATTACGAAGTCTCCGCGCAGATGCGGGTGGCGGCCGAGGTCGCCGGTCCGGGCGAGGTCCTCGTTTCCGGTCGTCTGCTGGCCGACATCACCAAGGCGCTCTCCAACAAGCCCGTCGACGTTTCGGTCGACGGCACCCGCGTGCTGATCAGCTGTGGCAGCGCGAAATTCTCGCTACCGACGATGCCGGTCGAGGATTATCCCCAGCTTCCCGAGGTGCCACAGCAGACCGGTGAACTGAGTGTGGATGTCTTCGCCGAGGCTGTCGGCCAGGTTGCGGTCGCGGCGGGACGAGACGACACCCTTCCGATGCTGACCGGTATTCGAGTGGAGATCGAGGGGTCGCAGGTCGTGCTGGCAGCCACCGATCGGTTCCGGCTCGCTGTCCGGCACATCGAATGGCAGCCCACCCGCGCCGACGTGGCGACCGCTGTGCTGATCCCGGCCAAGACGCTGTCCGAGGCAGCCAAGACGCTCGGACCCTCCGACGCTCCCGTTCAACTGTCCCTTGGTACCGGCGCAGGGGCGGACGGCCTGCTCGGCATCGTCAATGCGGGTCGCAGGACCACCACCCGCCTGCTGGACGCGGAATTCCCCAAGTTCCGCCAACTGCTGCCGAAGGAACACACCTCGATCGCCACTCTCGCGGTGGCGGCACTGACCGAGGCCATCAAGCGCGTCGCCCTGGTCGCCGAGCGTGGCGCCCAGGTGCGGCTGGAGTTTTCCGCCGACGGTCTGCTGCTGTCCGCGGGTGGCGACGACGCAGGACGCGCCGAGGAGTGGCTGGAGGCCGATTTCCGCGGCGAGTCACTCACCATCGCGTTCAACCCCGGCTACCTCATCGACGGGCTCTCCGCGCTGCACGCCGACCGGGTCACCTTCGGCTTCACCACGCCGAGCAGGCCCGCGGTACTGTTGCCCGCCTCCGACGAGGAGCCAGAGGTGCTCGACTCCGGCGCATTCGCCGCGTTGTCGAGCCCGTACACCTATCTGCTGATGCCGGTCCGGCTCCCGGGCTGATCGCCGGTGCGTGATCGGGTAGCGTCCGGATCCGCACCGCGTGATCCGATCCGGGTGACGGTAGGCCACGCATCGGAACTGGCGGCGACGTCGGAAAGTGCGCGCGAATCGCGCCCGACGGCGCCGTTTATTCACAGGTATTCCACAGGAGGTCGTCGGGCGGAAATGCCGCCGGGCCCGCTGCCGAACGTCGACAGACCAGCAGAAATGAACGTCTCTGCCCAGGCAGGGGCGCGATAGCGGATGTTCATCCGGTCCTTGTCCCTGCGTGACTTCCGCTCTTGGGAGCAGGTGGAACTCGAATTATCCCCAGGACGAACGGTTTTCTTGGGAGCGAATGGCAACGGTAAAACCAACCTGCTGGAAGCGATCGGTTACCTGGCCACTCTCAGCTCGCACCGCGTGTCCTCGGACGCTCCGTTGATCAGGATGGGCGCCGAACGCGCCCGGATCGGCGCGACGGTGGTCAATATCGGCCGGGAACTGCGGATCGATATCGAGTTGAACCAGGGCAGCGCCAACCGCGCACAGATCAACCGGTCGCCGGTCCGCCGGACCCGCGAAATCCTGGGCATCCTGCAGATGGTGCTGTTCGCGCCGGAGGATCTTTCGCTGGTGCGCGGCGACCCGGGCGAGCGCCGTCGCTTCATGGACGAGTTGTGCACAGCCCGTCTTCCCCGATTGGCCGCAGTGCGCAGCGACTACGACCGGGTGCTACGTCAGCGCTCCGCGTTGTTGAAATCCGCGGGGCGGCATGCCAGATCGAAGGCGGACCTCGGCACCCTCGACGTGTGGGACGGGCATCTCGCCACGCATGCCTCGGTGCTGCTCGAACAACGGCTACGCCTGGTGCACGACCTCGCCCCATATCTCGCGCAGTCCTACGCCGCGATCGCGCCCGAGTCGCGACCCGCCTCGATCGCCTATCGCAGCGCCGCGCTGCCCGCGGAATACCAGGACCCTGCCAGGGAACCGCAGCCGGCGGACACCGAGGCACTGGAGGCGATCATGCTGCGTGAACTCGCCGTGGCCCGCCCAAAAGAACTCGAGCGCGGCGTGTGCTTGGTCGGTCCCCATCGCGACGAACTCGAGCTGACCCTCGGGGAGGCGCCGGCGAAGGGATTCGCCAGTCACGGTGAGTCGTGGTCGTTCGCGTTGGCCTTGCGGCTCGGTGCGTTCGAACTGCTCCGCGCTACCGGGGCCGAACCGGTGCTGCTGCTCGATGACGTATTCGCTGAACTCGACCGCCGTCGGCGTACCGCCCTCGCCGCTGTGGCCGCCGGGGCGGAGCAGGTGCTGATCACCGCGGCTGTGCCGGAGGACGTGCCCGCCGAGCTTGCGGCCGCGGCACTGCGGATCGACACGGCCGGAGGGCCCGATGGTCGGATCTCGCGAATCTCCGAGTCGGATCGGGTGGCGACGCTGCCGATCACCGAGTCCGCAACCGTCACCGAGCCCGATTCCGTCACCGATTCCCCGTAATTCCGCACGGCTGGTGATTATCCACAGCTATGTCGGGCCAAACCCTTCCCGCATCAGGGGCAACTGGCAGTGCTCGCGGCAGGCCCGCCGATGTGCGGTTCGGGCGCCGGTCCTGTGCTCGGCGTCCACCGGCCGGGTCCACTACAGTGACCATTCGCCGGGACCTCCGCTCCTAACCCGTGAACAGTCGAGTCGGATCGACCGTCACCTGTGGAAAACTCGGCGCGGCAGGCAGCGTCGGAGCCGGTGTAGCACGCTTCGGCAACACCCGAGCGAGCGGCCGATCCCGTCCGGAAAACCCCGAGGTGGGCGTCGAACAGGTCGTTTTGCCGGTTGTCCATTGGTGCACACCGGGCGAATTTCGTCAGTTGGCAACGCGTGGCGACGTTGGGGACAACTCGGCTGAACCTGGGGACAAACCAAGTGCGCACGAAGGGAGCGGGGCGATGAGCGATCAGGCCGACCAGCCCGGATCTGCCGAATCCACCGGTCAGGAACCTGAACTGCGTGGTATCGATCTGGCCCGTCGCGCATTGGAGGAAGCGCGCGCCGCGGCACGGGCCAGCGGCAAGTCCGTCGGTCAGGGACGATCGTCGCCGCAGCGCAGGCTCCGTGCCGGCGCCCGCAGGCGCACCGGGTGGTCCGGACCACGGCCGGACGATCGCGATCCCCAACTGCTGTCCAAGCTGACCGGCTCCATCGCCAAGAGCCGCGGTTGGTCGAACAAGGTGGCCGAGGGGATGGTGTTCGGCCGGTGGTCGGGAGTTGTCGGCGAGGACATCGCCGCGCACGCCACTCCGGTCACCCTGAAAGACGGCGTGCTCGGCATCGCCGCCGAGTCGACAGCCTGGGCCACCCAGCTCCGGATGCTTCAGGGGCAGATCCTGGCGAAGATCAACGCCGCCGTCGGTCACGGGGTGGTGACGTCACTGAAGATCTCCGGTCCGGCCGCGCCGAGTTGGCGCAAGGGGGAACGCCACATCAAGGGCCGCGGACCGCGTGATACCTACGGATAAGCGCAGTGGGCAGTACCGCAGTGGGCAGTACTCGGCATCAGGCGTACGCGGGACGGTCGTTTCACGTGGAACGCCGAGCCCCGTGGCACGCGTCGAATCCAAACCGCGCGGGAGGCGGGAGCTTGTCGGCGCTGGTGAGTTCCACTGGATCGTTCCCGCGACCGCGACCCGCATCGTGTGCTGCCGCGAGTTAGATTTCGCGATATACGAATGCGACGATCCCGCTGGCCCGCCGCGATGGCCTCGACCGGGCGAGTCGACAGGAACGAGTAAGCGCGTAGCGCCGTGGTCGACTATCCAGATCTAGCTGCGGGATCCGTAGCCCTGCCGATCGCGGCGTCGGTGCGGTCGGTGTCTGTGCCGCGCACCGCATGGTGCGGTCGGCGGGTCGATGCGCGGCTGTCGGCGGGTGCTGAATTCGACTCGCTCCGAGCTCCCGGCACGGCATCGGTCACCGATCTCACATCCGGCGGTGCGGGGCCGTCGCGGCATCGCCGGTGTCGCCCAGGGGCACGGTGCGCTGAACAATCAGGGTGGTCGCGGCGACGGCCGCCGTAACGCATCTCTCAGCCGACGCCTGATGGATGAAAACGGTCGGAAGGCGGAACCGAGTCGCGGTAATCCGATTTCTCGCATTCACGGAGCCCTCAGGGGTGTCGGAGGTGCGTTGTAAGTTGGGTGTACCAGTAGGATGGTGACGTAACTAGCGGCGATACCTTCGGCGCGTTCCGAACAGTCCTCGCGTTGCCCCTTGATTCTCGAGCAGACAAGCAGGGCGCCACGCGTGCTGTCCGATCGTTGCGTACCGAGGATCAGCAAGTAAGGAGAGCTACCGACCAGTGGCTGCCAACGACTCCAAAGCATCGGGTTCGACCACGGCGACCGGGAAGCAGGACTACGGTGCCTCCTCCATCACGGTTCTCGAGGGGCTCGAGGCGGTCCGCAAGCGTCCGGGTATGTACATCGGCTCCACGGGTGAGCGTGGTCTGCACCACCTGATCTGGGAAGTTGTCGACAACTCCGTCGACGAGGCGATGGCAGGGTACGCGACAAAGGTCGAGGTCACTCTGCTGGCCGATGGCGGCGTCGAAGTGGTCGACGACGGCCGCGGCATCCCGGTCGCGATGCACGCCCAGGGAGTACCGACCATCGAGGTCGTCATGACCCAGCTGCACGCGGGCGGCAAGTTCGACTCGGACTCGTACGCGGTGTCCGGTGGTCTGCACGGCGTCGGTATCTCGGTGGTCAACGCACTGTCGAGCCGCCTGGAGGCGGAGATCGACCGGGACGGCTTCCACTGGAGTCAGACCTACAAAGACTCCACGCCCGGCAAGCTGACCCAGGGCGAGTCGACCACCAGGACCGGCACCACCATCCGTTTCTGGGCGGACCCGGAGATCTTCGAGACCACCACCTACAACTTCGAGACGGTTGCCCGCAGGCTTCAGGAGATGGCGTTCCTGAACAAGGGGCTGACCATCAAGCTCACCGACGAACGTGTCAGCGACACCGACATCACCGACGAGGTGGTCAGCGAAACCGCCGCGGCGCCGAAGCACGCGGAGGAGATCGCCGCGCCCGCCGAGCACAAGGTGAAGACGCGGACTTACCACTACCCGGGTGGTCTGGAGGACTTCGTCCGCCACATCAACCGGACCAAGCAGCCGATCCACAACTCGGTCGTCGGATTCACCGGCAAGGGAACCGGCCACGAGCTCGAGGTCGCCATGCAGTGGAACTCGGGCTACTCCGAGTCGGTGCACACCTTCGCCAACACGATCAACACCCACGAGGGCGGCACCCATGAGGAAGGCTTCCGCGCGGCGTTGACCACTGTGGTCAACAAATACGCCAAGGACAAGAAGCTCATCAAGGAGAAGGACGGCAACCTCACCGGTGACGACATCCGGGAGGGTTTGGCCGCCATCGTGAGCGTCAAGGTCGGCGAGCCGCAATTCGAGGGGCAGACCAAGACCAAGCTGGGCAATACCGAGGTGAAGTCGTTCGTGCAGCGCACCTGCAACGAGCATCTCACCCACTGGTTCGAGGCCAACCCGGCCGACGCGAAGACCATCGTGAACAAAGCGGTGTCCTCGGCGCAGGCCCGCGTCGCCGCGCGCAAGGCGCGCGAGCTGGTGCGCCGCAAGTCCGCTACCGACCTCGGCGGGTTGCCCGGCAAGCTGGCCGACTGCCGGTCCAAGGACCCGAGCAAGTCCGAGATCTACATCGTCGAGGGTGACTCCGCCGGCGGCTCGGCGAAGTCCGGCCGCGACTCGATGTACCAGGCGATCCTTCCGCTGCGCGGCAAGATCATCAACGTCGAGAAGGCACGTATCGACCGGGTCCTCAAGAACAACGAGGTCCAGTCGATCATCACCGCGTTCGGCACCGGCATCCACGACGAGTTCGACATCGCCAAGCTGCGCTATCACAAGATCGTGCTGATGGCCGACGCCGACGTCGACGGCCAGCACATCTCGACGCTGCTGCTCACCCTGCTGTTCCGATTCATGCGCCCGCTGGTCGAGCACGGTCATGTGTATCTGGCGCAGCCACCGCTGTACAAGCTCAAGTGGCAGCGCAGCGATCCGGAGTTCGCCTACTCCGACCGCGAGCGCGACGGTCTGCTGGAGGCGGGTCTCGCCGCGGGCAAGAAGATCAACAAGGACGACGGCGTGCAGCGCTACAAGGGTCTCGGCGAGATGAACGCCAAGGAACTGTGGGAGACCACCATGGATCCCGCGGTGCGGGTTCTGCGCCAGGTGACGCTCGACGACGCGGCCGCGGCTGATGAGCTGTTCTCCGTTCTGATGGGCGAGGACGTGGAGGCGCGTCGCAGCTTTATCACCCGCAATGCCAAGGACGTTCGCTTCCTCGACGTATAGCCGGCGTGCGTAACGCTGCTGCACAGCCCTATCACGCCAGGCTCGGTAAGGAGACCGCATGACTGAGACCACGCTGCCCCCGAACGGCGGTGCAGGCGACCGGATCGAACCGGTCGACATCCAGAACGAAATGCAGAGCAGTTACATCGATTACGCGATGAGCGTGATCGTCGGTCGCGCGCTGCCCGATGTGCGTGACGGGCTCAAGCCGGTGCACCGGCGCGTGCTCTACGCGATGTACGACAACGGTTACCGTCCGGACCGCGGTTACGTGAAGTCGGCCCGTCCGGTGGCCGAGACCATGGGTAATTACCACCCGCACGGTGACGCGTCGATCTACGACACGTTGGTCCGGATGGCCCAGCCTTGGTCGCTGCGCTACCCGCTCGTCGACGGCCAGGGCAACTTCGGTTCCCGAGGCAACGACGGCGCCGCCGCGATGCGGTACACCGAGTGCCGCCTCACCCCACTCGCCATGGAACTGCTGCGCGAGATCGACCACGAAACAGTCGATTTCACGCCGAACTACGACGGCCGTTCGCAAGAACCTACGGTGCTCCCCAGCCGGGTGCCGAACCTGTTGATGAACGGCAGCAACGGCATCGCGGTCGGCATGGCGACCAACATCCCGCCGCACAACCTGAACGAACTCGCCGAGGCGATCTACTGGGCGCTGGACAATTACGACGCCGATGAGGAAGCCACGCTGGCGGCGTGCATGGAGCGGGTCAAAGGTCCGGACTTTCCGACGCACGGCCTGATCGTCGGCGGCCAGGGTATCCACGACGCCTACACCACCGGCCGCGGCTCGATCCGGATGCGCGGTGTGGTCGAGATCGAGGAGGACAACCGCGGCCGCACAACCATTGTCATCACCGAGCTTCCATACCAGGTCAATACCGACAACTTCATCAACTCGATCGCCGAGCAGGTGAAGGACGGCAAGATCGCCGGTATCTCCGACATCCACGACGAGTCCTCGGACCGCGCGGGTATGCGGATCGTGGTGACGGTCAAGCGGGACGCAGTCGCCAAGGTGGTGCTGAACAACCTCTACAAGCACACCCAGCTGCAGACCAGCTTCGGCGCGAACATGCTGTCGATCGTCGACGGTGTGCCGCGGACGCTGCGCCTCGACCAGATGATTCGTCACTACGTCGAGCACCAGGTGAACGTCATCGTCCGGCGGACGCGCTACCTGTTGCGCAAGGCGGAGGAGCGGGCCCACATACTGCGTGGCCTGGTCAAGGCGCTGGACGCGCTCGACGAGGTCATCGCCCTGATTCGGCGCTCGGCCAACACCGACACCGCCCGCAGCGGTCTGATGGAGTTGCTGGAGATCGATGAGATCCAGGCGACCGCCATCCTCGACATGCAGCTGCGTCGTCTCTCCGCCCTGGAGCGGCAGAAGATCATCGACGAATTGGCCAAGATCGAGACCGAGATCGCCGATTTGAAGGACATTCTCGACAAGCCGGCGCGCCAGCGGGCGATTGTGCGCGACGAGCTGGCCGAGATCGTCGAGAAGTACGGTGACGATCGGCGGACTCGCATCATCGCCGCCGACGGCGATGTGGCCGATGAGGATCTGATCGCCCGCGAGGACGTGGTGGTCACCATCACCGAGACCGGGTACGCGAAGCGCACCAAGACCGACCTCTACCGCAGTCAGAAACGCGGCGGCAAGGGGGTGCAGGGTGCGGGCCTCAAACAGGACGACATCGTCAAGCACTTCTTCATCACCTCGACGCACGACTGGTTGCTGTTCTTCACGAACAAGGGCCGGGTCTACCGCGCCAAGGCATACGAGCTGCCCGAGGCCAATCGCACGGCACGCGGACAACACGTGGCGAACCTGCTCGCCTTCCAGCCGGATGAGAAGATCGCCCAGATCATCCAGATCAAGGCCTATGACGACGCGCCGTATCTGGTGCTCGCCACCAAGAATGGCCTGGTGAAGAAGTCGAAGCTGTCGGACTTCGACTCCAATCGCAGCGGCGGCATCGTCGCGGTGAACCTGCGCGACGAGGACGAACTCGTCGGCGCTGTGCTCTGCTCGGCTGAGGACGATCTGCTCCTGGTTTCCGCGCTCGGCCAGTCCATCCGTTTCTCCGCGACCGATGAGGCGCTGCGCCCGATGGGCCGCGCCACCTCCGGCGTGCAGGGGATGCGGTTCAATACCAGTGACGAACTGTTGTCGCTCAATGTGGTTCGGGATGGCACCTATCTGCTGGTCGCGACGTCCGGCGGCTACGCGAAACGGACCGCGATCGAGGAGTACACGGCCCAGGGTCGCGGCGGTAAAGGCGTATTGACGATCCAGTTCGACGCGAAACGTGGCACCCTGGTCGGGGCGCTCATCGTCGACGACGAGGATGAGTTGTACGCGATCACCTCCGGGGGCGGCGTCATCCGGACCGCGGCAAAGCAGGTTCGTAAGGCTGGACGACAGACCAAGGGTGTGCGATTGATGAACCTCGCGGATGGCGATACTTTGCTTGCGATCGCGCGCAATGCCGACGAACCCGATCCCGATCAGGTCGCCGGCGGCGGCGACACCGGTTCTTCTGAGTAATAACCCCAACAGCGGCGGCAACGAACGGATCTGAGGATTCCCATTGACCACTCCGAACCAGCCGAACGACGAGCGGCACCAGACGAACGGTGTGACCGAGAGGATCGCACCGTCACCGATTCCGCCGCGGCCGATCCCCCGGCCGGTCGCCTCGGCCGAGAACGGTCAGTCCGGCGGCAGCCAGCAAGGCGGCGGTCAGCCCGGCGGCCATCCGGGTGGTCATCAGGTCGGCCAGCCCGGCGGTCACCCTGGTAATCACCAGGGTGGTCAGCCCGGTGGTCTGCAAGGCGGCCAGCATGGCGGGCTCCCGGGCCAGTCCGGTGGGCACCAGGTCGGCGGTCAGCCCGGTGGCAACCAACCCGGTGGCAACCAGCCTGGTGGCAACCAACCCATTGCCCAGCCACACGAGATCCGTGACCAGCAGAGCGAGTTCGCATCCCAGCAAGGGGCGCCGGATCAGGCGCCCGGCGGGGATGGCCAGGAACCGTTCGGTCCGGTGGTGCGGGTCAACAACCAGGTCGAACAGTCCGCGCCCGAGAAGGGCGACAAGCCGGCGTCCGGTGGCCAGCAGTCACCGTTCCAGGACAGTTGGGCGCAACTCCCGCAGCGGGAGCCGCAGTCCAATCTGTTCCGGCCCGGTCAGGCTCCGGTGACCGGACGGCCGAATTCAACGGCTCCGGTCGGTCTCGGCGGTGGTGTCACCAATGCACGGACCACCGCCGACCTGGCGGCCAAGGCAGCACGTAAAGAAGCGGCGATGGTGAAGTCGGTCGGCATCGACGGGCCCACTCGCAGCATCGCGCGGCCGGAGTTGATCAAGGACATGCCCGACCTGTCCGAGATCCGCCACCCGTTGCCGCCGAGCGAGGCCCTCGGCCCGCAATCGTCGCCACTGTCCGCCGCGGTTCCGGTCGCGGTGGCCGCGGCGGTCGGCTCCGGCGGACCACTGCGCGCCACGGTGCAGATCCGGCGCATCGATCCGTGGTCGACGCTGAAGATCTCGCTGGTGATCAGTGTGGCGATGTTCTTCGTCTGGATGCTGGCGGTCGGCCTGCTCTACATCGTGCTCGAGGGCATGGGCGTGTGGGAGCGGCTGAACAACACCTTCACCGACATGGTGTCGCAGGACACCGGGTCGGTGGGGCTGATCGACGCGGGGACGGTGTTCGGCTACGCCGGCGTGATCGGTCTGATCAATGTCGTGTTGTTCACCGCGCTCGGTACCGTCGGCACGTTCATCTATAACCAGTGCTGTGACCTCGTCGGCGGCATCCAGGTGACCCTGGCCGATCCCGACTAGCTTTCAGCTTTCCGGAGCGGCCGGTATCCGCCCTGCGGGGCTGGGTACCGGCCGTTTGTCTGTGGTTCGCAGTGGTCATGACGTCGCCGAGCGGAAGCCCGCAGTTGCATAGCCGAAGCCGCTACCAGCCGTTTTGGTCGTTCTCGGGGGCGTCGGGTAGTCTCTGTTCTCGGTCATTGAGTTGTGTCGATTCGATCGAATAGAGACAAAGCAGTGCTGATATGGGCCTATAGCTCAGGCGGTTAGAGCGCTTCGCTGATAACGAAGAGGTCGGAGGTTCAAGTCCTCCTAGGCCCACCACTCCCTCTTGACGACTGTTGACCTCCAGATGACTGGCTCGGTCATCGAATGGCTCGAGCTGGTGCGGTCCACCCGGATATGCACGTCGAGAGAGAGTGCGTCATCGGTGGCGTTTGAAGGGGCCTTAGCTCAATTGGCAGAGCACTGCCTTTGCAAGGCAGGGGTTAGGGGTTCGATTCCCCTAGGCTCCACTCACTAAAGGCCAGAAGACAGCCTGGTTCCCGGTTTTCGTCGGTATGCGCGCGTGGCACAACGCACGAGTACCTGTGCGGGTTGCACGCGATACTCATCCGCTGGCATCAACTCCGTCTTCGCCTCTTGCTTGCCTCGAGCCGTCGGGCGACGCACTGTCGGTACCTTCATCGTTCGTCAGGTCAGGCAGCCGGACGATGCAGGGGGTGCCCTTCCTCGACGCTCCTCCGACTGCGTCGTTGTCCACGTCCCGGAACGCGGATGCGGACCCGGCCGCGCACGCCGGTCGATCTGGTCCGCCCTCACAGCCGAACACCGGCTGCCTCTGGAGGTATGAAGCGTACCCACGCACCCACCCACCTGTTAGCGACCGGATTGTACGTCTTCGCTGAATTCTTGCGGCAGTAACGTTGTAGCGGGTGTCGGCCGGATGGGAATATTCGCCGGAATTGATTCCGCACCGTCGGCAGGTCCCTGCAGGTCCATCGATATATTGACCGGTTTCAACTCCGCAATCGCAATCGACCCTAATGCGATGAATAATCCGATGGGGGAACTGAGTGTGGTTCTCGACATGGATGTAGTGACAAAACAAATCAATTCCAAGGATATCTTCGGATCATCTTCTTTTTCGACTGGTGTTTGAATTCCGGTTGATTGGGTACATCATCACGGCTGATGCAGGCAGCGCGGTGCCCGCCCTTCCGACATCAGGTAGTCGGCCGGCGACCCGGTGTCGTCGAAGGCTTCTAGGGACAACGAGGGTGCCGAGTGAGCAATCCGCCACGAAAGCCACAACCACCTACTGCGGCATACTCCATTCGGCCACCGCTGTCGGTGTGGGGACGAGGACGCTTCCGGGTAATTCGGGCGGCAATAGATCTCGGCAGCCTCATAACGATGACCGCCAAGTATTCTCATGGTTGGGGATATCGTATCCGATTACGGCCTGTAGGATGATGTGTTTGGCTCGAGATCGTATGGCCAATTTTGGAATCGTTTTTCCATTTATGCGTGTGGTTCTTTGCGTGGACAAGGCTTGGCAGAATGTGAGAGGTGAAGTTCCGGAATGAGTAGGGATCGTCGTTCTTCGCGGGGTAGTCGTCGCCAAGCCGGTCTACTCTTCGGGAGTTTGCTCACAGTCGCTGTGGAATCCGCGGCCGATGCCGTTGCCGTTCGGTTCAATCCGTCGGGCGATCCAGCCGATGATCGACAGCTGACCTATCGGGAACTCGACGAGCTGTCATCGCGATTGGCGCGCGAACTCATTACCCACGGGATCGGTGCCGGCGACACGGTCGCGATCGGCATCGCGCGCAGTATCGAATCGATACTGGCGGTGTGTGCGGTCGCGAAGACGGGCGCGGCATATGTGCCGGTGGATCCGGCGTATCCATCCGAGCGGATCGCGCACATCCTGTCGGACTCCGGTGCGGTGCTGGGATTGACCACCACGGCCCACCGCCCGGCCCTCGGCGCAGGCGTCGACTGGATCGAACTCGATGATCCGGTGCAGGCCGGGCGAATCGCCGAGCGGCCCGCCCACCCGATCTCCTACGCCGACCGGGTGCGCCCGATCGATCACCGGCATCCCGCCTACATCATCTACACGTCGGGTTCGACCGGAAAACCCAAGGGCGTGGTCGTCACCCATGCTGGTCTCGGTGGTTTGGTGGCCGCGGGGCGGGACGGCTGTCGGGTGCACGAGGGATCGCGTGTCCTGCACGTGTCTTCGCCGAATTTCGACGCGTCGGTGCTGGAGCTACTGCTGACCTTCTCGTCGGGGGCGACGCTGGTGGTAGCGCCGCCGTATGTGTTCGGCGGCGCCGAGCTGGCCGAGCTGCTGCGACGGGAACGGGTCACGCACATCTTCATCACCCCCGGCGCGCTGGAGTCGGTGGATCCGGCCGGACTGGACGACCTCGAGGTGGTGGAGGTCGGCGGCGAGAAATGCAGTCCGGAACTGGTGGGACGCTGGGTGCGGGATGGGCGGATTTTCGTGAACGGGTACGGCCCGACGGAGGTGACGGTCTGGGCGACCTTGAGCGGACCGTTGCGGCCGGATCGGCCGATCACGATCGGTACCGCGATCCCGGGCATCGGGGCGTTCGTGTTGGATGCGCGGTTGCGGCCGACGCCAGCGGGCGTGGTCGGCGAGTTGTATCTGTCGGGGCCCGCGTTGGCCCAGGGGTATCTCGGGCGGCCGGGACTGACCGCGGAGCGGTTCGTGGCCAGCCCGTTCGGCGCCGAGACCGGTAGTTCCGCGGCACGGATGTATCGCACCGGTGATCTGGTGCGCCGCAATGAAACAGACGGCACCCTCGAGTACCTGGGGAGGTCGGACTTCCAGGTCAAGATCCGTGGTTTCCGGATCGAGCTGGGTGAGATCGACAATGCCCTGACCGCCCATCCCGATGTCGATTACGCGGTGACCCTCGGCAAGACGCTCCCGTCCGGTGCGAAGGCCCTGGTGTCCTACGTACTGCCGGATGCGGAAACCGGTGTGGACACCGGAGAGCTCGCGACCTTCGTCGGGGATCGGTTACCGGAGTACATGGTGCCGGCGGCGATCGTGGTGCTCGACAAGATTCCACTCACCCCGGTCGGCAAACTGGACCGCGCCGCGCTGCCCGAACCCGTGTTCGCCGCGCGTGATTTCCGTGCTCCGGTGGGCGAGATCGAGGCGATCATCGCCGAGGTGTTCGCGGCTGTGCTGGGTGTCGAGCGGGTCGGTCTGGACGATTCGTTCTTCGCGCTGGGTGGCGATTCCATCCTCTCGATTCAACTGGTGTCGCGAGCCAAGGCCCGTGGCGTCGTATTCACGCCACGGGATGTGTTCGACCACCGGACGGTCGCGGCACTGGCCGAGATCGCTACACACGGCAGGGAAACGCAACAGCAGCGGTTGTCGGAACTGCCCGGTGGTGCGGTGGGTGAGATTCCGTTGACCCCGGTTCTGGCGGCGATGCTGGCACGCGGCTCGTCATATCAGCGGTTCTCGCAGTCGATGGCGCTGCGACTGCCCGATGGCATCGACCGGGAGACGGTGGTCGCGACGATCGGTGCGGTGTTCGATCACCACGACATGTTGCGTGCTCGATTGCGCAGTACCGGTCCGGTGCGCGCCGCGTCGGATACCTCCTTGATCTTGACGACGCTCGAGCGCGGCGCGGTGGATGTCGACGCTCTGGTGCATCGTGTCGAACTGCCCGCCGATATCGACGACGCGGAGTTGGCGCGGCGGGCAGATGTCGAGTACGACGCGGCCCTGGGTCGGCTCGATCCGTCGAACGCCGTGATGGCGCAGTTCGTGTGGTTCGCTTTCCCGCAGTCGGGTTCGTCGGTCGGCGCCGGGACCGGCGGATCGGCGGATTCCCCGACGGTTTCCGCCGGCCGCCGACGTGACGTGTTGCTGGTCGTCGCTCACCATATTGTGGTTGATGGTGTGTCCTGGCGGATTCTGATTCCGGATCTGGCGATGGCCTGGTCGCAATTGACTGCCGGTCAGCCGGTGGCGCTACCGGTCAATGGAACCTCGATGCGGCGGTGGGCGAATGCCCTCGTCGAGGAGGCGAAGAGTCCGGCGCGCGTCGCGGAACTGCCGTTGTGGCAGCAGATTTCGGCGACGGCGGATCCGTTGCTCGGTGCGCGCGCCTTCGATCCGGCGGTGGATACCTTTGCCACCGTCGATCGCGTCCAGGTGACGCTGCCGGTAGCGGTGACCGACGCGGTGTTGACCACGATCCCGAGTCTGTATCGCGGTGGAGTCAACGATGGCTTGCTCTCGGCGCTGGCGCTCGCGGTCAGCACTTGGCGTGGCGACGCCTCCGGCGGCGCGGCGTTGGTCACGTTGGAAGGCCACGGCCGCGAAGAGGATGTCGTCGCCGGCGCGGATCTGTCCAGGACGGTCGGCTGGTTCACCAGCGTCTACCCGGTCCGGCTGGATCTCGCGGGCGCCGATGTCGACGACGCGTTCGCGGGTGGAAAGGCGATGGCCGACATCGTCAAATCGGTCAAGGAGCAGCTGCTGGCGGTTCCGGACAAGGGGCTCGGCTACGGTCTGCTGCGCTATCTGAACCCGGAGACCGCCGCTCAGTTGGCCGACGTCGGCCAGATCAGTTTCAACTATCTGGGGCGGGTATCCACCGGGGAAATCCCCGCGCAACTCGGTGACCTGGGTTGGGTGCCGGTCGCGGATCTCGGTGAGCTGGATGCCGAGTTGGATGCGGACATGCCCGCGAACGGCGTGATCGACATCAACGCGATCGTCACCGACGGCGCGGAGGGTCCGCAGCTGGGTGCGTCGTTCGCCTTCCCGACCGGGCTGTTGTCCCGAGAGCGGGTGCAGGAGTTCGCTGACCTGTGGGTCGCCGCGCTGACCGCCCTCGCCCGGCACGCGCAACGGCCTGATGCCGGTGGCCTGACCCCGTCGGATCTGCCGTTGGTCCGCGCCGGCCAGTCGGATATCGAAGTGTGGGAACAGGATTACCCGGCCCTGTCGGACGTGTGGCCGCTGTCTCCGCTGCAGTCCGGCCTGCTGTTCCACGCGCTGATGGCCCAGTCGAGCGTTGACGTCTACACCACCCAGGCGCGGGTAGACCTGGGCGGCGCCGTGGACGTCGAGCGGCTGCGCGCGTCGGCGCAGGCCATCCTGGACCGCTATCCGAACCTGCGCACGGCGTTCGTCACCGATGCCGACGGTCACGCTGTCCAGGTGGTCATGGACCGGGTCGAGGTGCCATGGCGTGAGGTGGATCTGACGCACCTACCCGAGTCCGAGCGGTCGGCGCAGTTGCACCGTTTGATCGAGAAGGAGCGGGCGACCCACTTCGACATGTCGGTGGCGCCGCTGATGCGCTTCACCCTGTACCGCACCGGAGCAGGAACGGCGGGACGTGCGGGCAGCGACAAGTCTGCCGAGGTGAGCACGGAAAGCGCAGGCGCTGCCGTGCCTCCGGGTGCGGCGGTTCGGACAGCCACGGAAGAGACCACGGACGCCACCAGCGAACAGCAGTGGCATCTGGTGATCACGACCCACCACATCCTGCTCGACGGCTGGTCGATGCCGCTACTGATGCGAGACGTGCTGGTGCTGTACGCGACGCAAGGCGATCAGTCCGCGTTGCCCCGGGTGGCCTCGTACCGCAATTTCCTGAGCTGGCTGGCGGGCCGGGATCGGCAGGCCTCGCTGCAGGCATGGACGACGGCGCTGTCCGGCGTCGACGAGCCGACTCGGCTCGCGCCCAAAGCGCGAACAGCCGAGCGCTACCAGATCGGCAAGCTGATCACCGAGATCGACGCCGCCCACACCCGTCGGCTCACCAAACATGCCGCCGAACTCGGCGTCACGGTGAACACGTTGGTCCAGGCCGCGTGGGGGATTCTGCTCGGTCGGCTCACCGGTCGCAGCGATGTGGTGTTCGGCGCGACGGTGTCCGGCCGCCCGGCGGAACTGTCCGGCGTCGAGTCCATGGTGGGCCTGTTCATCAACACGTTGCCGGTGCGCGTGCGGGTCGACGATCGTCCGGCGGTCGGGGAGTTCTTGCAGCGCCTCCAGCGTGACCAGGCCGACCTGCTCGACCACCACCATGTAGGTCTCACCGACATCCAGCGGATCGCAGGAGCCGGGGCGCAATTCGACACCTTGCTGATTTTCGAGTCGTACCCGATCGACCGGGACGCGATCGTCGCGGTCAGCTCCATCGACGGCATGTCGGTCACCGGTGTCGGTCTGCAGGATGACACACACTACCCGCTGACGCTGCTGGTCACCGCAGAGTCGACGATCGAGCTGACCTGGAAGTACCTGGACAGCCGGTTCACCGCCGCCGAAGTGGAAGCCATTGCCGCACGGATGCTCCGGGTGCTGGAGGCACTGCTCGGAGATCCCGAGGCACAGGTCGTCGATATCGACATCATGCTGCCCGGCGCCGAGCGGGACCGGATCCTGGTGAACTGGAACGACACCCGGCATCCGGTCGAACCCGAGCTGCTGTTGGACGGCTACCGCCGCACGGTGCGGGCGCATCCGGATCGAATCGCCGTGGTCTACGAGGGCTGCGAGTTGACCTACCGGGAGTTCGATGAGCGGGTCAACCGACTGGCTCGTCTACTGATCTCGCGTGGTGTCGGCGCGGAGTCGCTGGTCGGGCTCGCGGTCCGGCGCTCGCTGGATTCGGTCGTCGGCATGTACGCGATCATCACCGCTGGTGGAGCGTATGTTCCGCTGGATCCGGATCATCCTGGCGAACGCATCGCGCACGTGCTGAACACCGCGCAACCGGTGTGCGTGATTGCCGTGAGCACGGACGCCATACCGGTGCCGGACGGGATTCCGGTGTTGTATCTCGACACCGAGGAACTGGACCGCTTCGACGGTGGTCCGATCCGGGCCGCGGAACTGCTACGGCCGGTGCGTCCGGCCAACCCGGCATACGTGATCTTCACGTCGGGCTCCACCGGCCGCCCGAAAGGCGTCGTGGTGTCGCATGGCGCGATCCACAACCAGATCACCTGGATGCTCGCCGAGTATCCGGCGAGTACCGACGACGTGTACTTCCAGAAGACCGCCACCACCTTCGACGTATCGCTGTGGGGCTATTTCATGCCGCTACGGGTGGGCGCGAAACTCGTGGTAGCGACCCACGACGGCCACCGCGACCCGGCCTACCTCGCAGAAACCATCGCAGCGCAACGCGTTACCGTCACCGACTTCGTCCCGTCGATGCTGGCGGTATTCGCGGCTCATACGGCGGCGGATGCCGTCCCGACCCTGCGGCACGTCTTCGCGATCGGCGAGGCGCTGCCGCCCGAGACCGTCGCTGCGCTGCGGGCGATCTCTTCCGCGGCCGTGCATAACCTGTACGGTCCGACCGAGGGCGCGGTCTCCATCACCTACTGGGCGGCGACCGGCGACGAACGTTCCAGCGTGCCGATCGGAACGCCGCAGTGGAACAGCCAGGTCTACGTCCTGGATTCGCACTTGCGACCGGTGCCCGCCGGGGTTACCGGTGAGCTCTATCTGGCCGGCGACCAACTGGCTCGCGGCTACGTGGCGCGCACGGATCTGACGTCGGACCGGTTCGTGGCCAGTCCGTTCGGTACCGGGGAGCGGATGTACCGCACCGGCGATCTGGTGGTGTGGCGTGCGCTCGCAAGCTCCGCGCCGACGGGCCCGGCCGACGGCGCCGCGGAAAGTGGTGTTCTGGAGTATCTGGGCCGGATCGACTTTCAGGTCAAGTTCCGGGGTCAGCGGATCGAGCTCGGTGACATCGAGTCGGCACTGTTGGCGCAGCCGTCGATCAGTCAGGCTGTCGTCCTGGTGGTGCCGTCGGACCTCGGTGATCAACTGGTGGCTTACGCGGTGCCTTCGCTCGGGGCGCGCATCGATCCAGCGCAGTTGCTACCGGCGCTCGCTCGGACGCTGCCCGCGTATATGGTGCCGGCCACGGTCGTGGAGTTGGCCGCGTTCCCGCTCAACACCAGCGGCAAACTGGATCGTAAGGCGTTGCCGCAGCCGACGTTCACCGGTAGGGAGTTCCGGGCGCCCTCCACCCCCATCGAGGAAATCGTGGCTGGGGTGTTCGCCGACGTGCTCGGTGTGGACCGGGTAGGCGTCGACGACGACTTCTTCGCCTTGGGCGGCAACTCTCTGGTCGCCACCCAGGTCGTGGCCAGACTGAGTGCGGCGCTCGATGCGCGGGTGTCGGTGCGGACCCTGTTCGACGCGCCGGTGGTCGCCGCACTGGCGGCGGGCATCGTGCCGGGTTCCGGTGCCGCCGCGGCTCGTCCACCGCTGACTCGGGCCGTGCGGCCGGATTCGGTGCCGCTGTCGCTGGCGCAACAGCGCATGTGGGTACTCAATCAGGTCGATACGGATTCGCCGGCCTACAACCTGCCGTTCGCGATCCGGCTTGCCGGCACGCTCGACGTGACTGCGTTGCGGCAGGCGGTCGCGGATGTGCTCGAGCGTCACGAAGCGCTGCGCACGCGCTTCCCGGCGCACGGCCCCGACGGTGCGCCGCACCAGGAGATCCTGTCGGCGACCGAAGCACTGCCGGGCGGGCTGGAGGTCGATACGGCCATCGCTGGCGATCGTGACCGGGTCATCGAACTCGTGTCCGCGGGGTTCGACGTCACCGAACATCCGCCGGTGCGGATCCGGCTGTTCCGCGGCCCGACCACGGACGAACATCTGCTCGTTTTCGTCGTGCATCACATTTCGGCGGACGGTGTCTCGTTGGCGCCGCTGGCGCGGGATCTGATGACCGCCTATCTCGCGCGAACCGCGGGCGCCGCGCCGGGATGGGCGCCGCTGGCGGTGCAATATGCCGACTTCGCGATATGGCAACGAGCGGTCATCGGCACCGACGACGACGAGAACTCCATCGCCACCCAGCAATTGGCGTATTGGCGCCGACAACTGGCCGGTGTGTCCGAGGCCGCGCGGCTGCCACTGGATCACTCTCGCCCCACGGTACCGTCCATGCGTGGCGCGTCGGCCAGCATCGTCGTGCCCGCGCAAGTGCATGCGGGCTTGGCCCGTATCGCGCGTGATCACCACTCGTCGCTGTTCATGGTCGTGCACGCCGCGTTGTCCGCACTGGTGGCTCGACTGTCCGGCAGTTCCGATATCGCGATCGGCACACCGATCGCGGGCCGTGGCGCGGCCGTTCTGGACGATCTGGTCGGCATGTTCGTCAATACCCTGACACTGCGTACCGCGGTGGATCACGCCGCCACGTTCGAGGCGCTCGTCGGGCAGGTGCGCGAGACCGATCTCCTCGCCTTCGCCAACGCGGACGTCCCGTTCGAGCAAGTCGTCGAGGCGGTTGTGCCCACTTCGGTCGGCGCGGGCAATTCGCTCTTCCAGGTGATGCTGTCGTTCCAGAACACCGAGCAGCCGTCGCTGGAGCTGCCCGGCCTGACCGTCTCGGCGGTGGATACCGGCGAGGTGTCGGCGAAGTTCGACCTGCAGGTGACTGTCGAACCACAGCACCGTGCTGACGGGACGCTGGCCGAGCTGGTGATCGTATTCACTTATGTCACGGCTCTTTTCGAGGAATCGACGGTACAGCGACTCGGTCGGCGGTTCGAGCGGATCCTCGCCGCGGTCGCCGCCGATCCGCGCGCGATTGTCGGCGCGATCGACCTCCTCGATGCCGACGAACGTGACCGGACACTGGCCGCGCCGGTTCGGCCCGACGTGCCGGAACCGGTCGAGCCGGCGCGCGTCACGACGCTGCCACACCTGCTGGCCGAGGCAGTGGAAAACAATCCCGACGGTGTCGCGGTGGTCTTCGCGGACGCCACCGAGCAGCTGGCCGAATGGGAGTACGTCGACCTCGACGAGCGATCGTCCCGACTGGCCCGGCTGCTGATCGACCGTGGCGTGGGCCCGGAGGATCTGGTCGCGATCGGAATTCCGCGGTCACTGGATTCGGTGCTCGCGGTGTGGGCGGTGGCCAAGACCGGTGCCGGATTCGTGCCGGTGGATCCCAACTATCCCGCCGAGCGGGTCACGCACATGATTGTGGATTCACGTGTGGTGCTGGGACTGACGGTTGTCGAGGTGTGCGCCGATCTGCCCGACGAGGTGGAGTGGCTTGCCATCGACGCCGACGATCTCGGTCGGCGACTCGACGATTACTCGGCCGCATCGATCACCGACGCGGATCGGCGGCGGCCACTGCGCGCCGAGCACCCGGCCTACGTCATCTACACGTCCGGATCGACCGGCAAGCCCAAAGGCGTGGTCGTCACGCAGGCCGGGTTGTCGAGTTTCTGCGACGAACAGCGGGAGCGCTACCGGGTGACGAGCAGTTCCCGCACCTTGCATTTCGCGTCACCGTCGTTCGACGCGTCGGTGCTGGAGTTGCTGCTGGCGGTCGGCGGCGCCGCGACCATGGTGGTGGCCGCGCCGACCGTGTATGGCGGTGCGGAACTGGCCGCACTGTTGCGCCGGGAGCGAGTGACTCATGCTTTCATCACGCCCGCGGCGCTGGCGTCCGTCGATCCGACAGGTCTGGACAAGCTTCGCGTCGTGGTCGCCGGTGGCGAGGCCTGCCCGCCGGATCTGGTGCAGCGCTGGGCAATTCCGATCGCGGGGCGTCGCAATCGCGAGTTCTACAACGGCTATGGCCCGACCGAGACCACGATCATGACCAATATCAGCGCGCCGCTGGCGCCGGGACAGACCGTGACCATCGGCGGTCCGATCCGCGGTATCACCGAGTACGTGCTGGATATGCGACTGTCTCCGGTGCCGGACCTGGCCGTCGGCGAGCTCTACATCGCCGGGACGCAGCTGGCGCGGGGGTATCGAGAACGGGCCGCGTTGACCGCCGCACGGTTCGTAGCGAACCCGTTCGATCCACGCGGAGCACGGTTGTACCGGACCGGCGATCTGGTGCGCAGGACAATCGACGGCGAGCTGGAGTATGCGGGTCGCAACGACTTTCAGGTGAAGATTCGCGGGTTCCGCATCGAATTGGGTGAAATCGACGCCGTCCTCGCTGCTCACGATGCCGTCGACTTCGCTGTCACGATCGGGCGGGAGATCGCGAGTGGCACGACAATCCTCGTTTCTTATGTGCGCGCCGCCGACGGTGCGATGATCGACACCGACGAACTCATCGCGTTCGCTGGGCGCAGCCTGCCCGCACACATGGTGCCGACCAGCGTCATGGTGCTCGACGAGATCCCGTTGACCCCGGTCGGCAAACTCGATCGCGCCGCGTTGCCCGCACCGGTGTTGCACACGAAGGCGCACCGGGCGCCATCCGGGCCGCGCGAAGAATTGGTCGCTCGCGTATTCACCGAATTGCTCGATCCGGCCGGCCCGGTCGGCGCCGACGACGACTTCTTCGAACTGGGCGGCAACTCGCTGATCGCCACTCGGCTCATGGCGCGAATCGGGGCGGCATTGGACACTCGGGTCCCGGTGCGCCTGCTGTTCGAGGCGTCCACAGTGGCCGCGCTCGCGGCGCGGTTGAGCGACAGCGTGTCCGGTGCCAGCCGTCCGGCCTTGATCGCCGGTCCGAGGCCGGAACAGATTCCACTGTCGCTCGGGCAGCAGGGAATGTGGTTCCTCAATCGGCTCGACACGGCGTCGGTGGCCTACAACGTGCCGATGGCGGTGCGGTTGAGCGGCGCGCTCGATACGGAGGCGCTGCAGGCGGCGATCGCGGATCTGGTGGCCCGGCACGAGATCCTGCGCACGGTGTATCCGCACGCGGAGGCGGCCGATGACGCCAAGGCAGTTCCGGTCCAGGTGATCCTGCCGGTATCGCAGGCGACTCCGCAGGTCCAGATCCGGATCGTCGACCCGGCGGACGTCACGGACGCGGTCGTGGAACTGGCGAAGACGGCGTTCGACCTCACCCTCGAGGTGCCGGTCCGGATCGTCTTGTTCGATCTCGGCGACGCCACGGCGAACCCGGATCAGTCCGATGCCGAGCACGAGTACGTGTTGGCGATGGTGGTGCATCATATTGCCGCTGACGGCTCGTCGATGGGCCCGTTGGTTCGGGATCTGGTATCCGCGTACGCGGCGCGCCTGGGTGGGCAGGCCCCGAATTGGACGCCGCTGGCGATGCAGTACGCCGACTACAGCATCTGGCAGCGCAACGTGCTCGGCGCCGACGACGATCCGCACTCACCAGCGGCCGAGCAGATCGCCTACTGGCGGCAGGCTTTGGCAGGATTGCCGGACCAGCTCGACCTGCCGTCGGATCGGCCGCGTCCGCTGGTGCGTTCCTTCGCCGGCGGCCGGGTTCCGGTGCGTATCGATGCCGAAATCCATGGTGCGCTGGCCGAATTGGCGCGGGCCGAGGGCACGACGTTGTTCATGGTCGTGCACACGGCACTGGCCGTGCTGCTGGCGCGGTTGTCCGGCACCCACGATATCGCTATCGGTGGGCCGGTTGCCGGACGCGGCGAGGCGGAACTGGACGACTTGATCGGCATGTTCATCAACACCCTGGTCTTCCGCACACGGTACGACGCCGGCGCGACCTTCACGGAATTGCTCGCGCGCCAGCGCGAGATCGATATCCAGGCCTTCGCCAACGCGGACGTGCCGTTCGAGCGGCTGGTCGAGGTGTTGAAGCCGACGCGGTCGACCGCGCGGCACCCGCTGTTCCAGGTGGCACTGTCGTTCCAGAATCTGGCGACCGTCGCACTCGAGTTGCCCGGGCTGACCGTCGCGAGCCTGGATATCGGTACCGAGATATCACAGTTCGATCTGCATTGGATGGTGGGCGACAGCTACGACGCGGCGGGCACACCGAGCGGAATCGGTGGCGTGGTCACCTACGCCGCTGACATGTTCGAGCACGGCACGGTGCAAAAGTTCGTGGACCGATTCGTACACCTGCTCTCCGTGATTGCCGGTGATCCCGGCTCACTGCTCGGTGACATCGCTCTGACCGACTCCGCCGAACGGTCGCAGCTGCTGTCCGACGCGGTCGACACGGTCCACCCGGTGTCCGACGAATTCCTGTTGGCCGGCTACCGCCGTGCGGTCGCCGCGTCGCCGGAGGCGGTCGCGGTCGTGCATGAAGCGACGGCCTGGACATATCGTGAATTCGACGAGCGGGTCAACCGTCTGGCCCGGTACTTGATCGGGCAGGGCATCGGTCCCGAGTCCGTGGTGGCGCTGGCGATGGCGCGTTCGCCGGAGCTGGTGGCCGCGATGTATGCGGTGCTGACCGCGGGCGGCGCGTACCTGCCCTTGGATCTCGACCATCCGGCAGGGCGCATCGCGTATGTGCTGGAGACGGCCGAGCCCGTATGTGTGTTGACAGCGAAGGGCGACCCGGCTCCTGTTTCCGGGGTTCGAGTGATAGATGTCGACGCACTGGACTTGTCGGAATATCCCGCCGATCCGGTCCGCGCCGATGAACTGCTCGCACTGCCCCATGCCGAACACCCGGCGTATGTGCTGTTCACTTCGGGATCGACCGGACGACCCAAGGGTGTGATGGTGTCGCACGGCGCGATCACCAACCAGATCGAATGGATGGCGGCGCAGTATTCGTTCGGGCCGGATGATGTCTATCTGCAGAAGACGGCGACTACGTTCGACGTGTCCCTGTGGGGCTTCTTCGTTCCGCTGTGGGTGGGTGCGCGACTGGTGCTCGCCGCGCCGGGCGGTCAGCGTGATCCCGGCTACATCGCCGACCTGATCGCCACCCATCAGGTGACGCTCACCGATTTCGTGCCGTCGGTGCTGCAGGTATTCCTGAGCGCCGCGCGGGCGGAACAGTTGGCATCGTTGCGGGATGTCTTCGTCATCGGCGAAGCGTTGCCGCCCAGCACCGTCGCAGACTTCGCCGCGCTGTCGAGTGCCGGACTGCACAACCTGTACGGTCCTACCGAAGCGGCGGTGTCGGTGACCTATCGGCCCGCGTCCACCAGCGACCGTATGACGGTGCCGATCGGTGTGGCGCAATGGAATACGCGCACGTATGTCCTCGATTCCCGGCTGCATCTCGTGCCGGCCGGTGTTGTCGGCGAGTTGTATCTGGCCGGACGTCAATTGGCGCGCGGCTACCTTCGGCGGCCGGACTTGACCGCGGATCGGTTCGTCACCGACCCGTATGGGCCACCCGGCGCGCGGATGTATCGGACCGGTGATCTGGTGCGCCGCCGCGCCGACGGCGTGCTGGAGTACCTGGGACGCACCGACTTCCAGGCGAAGATCCGTGGTCACCGGATCGAGCTGGGTGAGATCGAGGCCGCGCTGCTGGACGACCCGTCCGTCGCCCAGGCGGTGGTCGTGGTGACCGCGTCGGATATCGGCGACCAACTGGCGGCCTATGTGGTGCCGACAACCGAACTGGCAGTCGACGCCCTTCGCGATTCGCTGGCGCAGGTGTTGCCGTCGTATATGGTGCCGTCGGCCATTATGGTTGTCGACGCGTTCCCGGTGAACGACAGCGGGAAGCTCAATCGCGCCGCGCTGCCGCGGCCGGTCTTCCGAGCCCGCGATTTCGTCGCACCGGCGACCCCGACCGAGCGAGTCGTCGCCGAGGTGTTCGCCGACGTGCTCGCGGTTGCCCGGGCGGGCGCCGAGGACGATTTCTTCGATCTCGGCGGCACGTCGCTGCTCGCGTTCACGCTGCAGCGTGCGCTGTCCGCTCGGCTCGGGATCGACGTCCCGATGGCGGCGTTGTTCACCGCTCCGACCGTGCGCGGCCTCGCCGCCCGTATCGACAATTCGGCTGCGCCCGCGGCCGTGGTATCGACCCGGGATGCCGCCACGATCGCCGCAGACGCCGTGCTCGAGCCGGAGATCGATGGTGCGGGTGTCGCGCCGGCGCACTCCGGCGCTCCACTGGATGTGCTGCTCACCGGTGCGACCGGATTCGTCGGCGCGCACTTGCTGCGAGAGCTGCTGTGCAGCAGCCAGGCACGCGTGTGGTGCCTGGTGCGCAGCGACGACGCCGAGCAGGCACACGCGCGGATTCGGGACGCTCTGGTGAAGTACCGGATCTGGGACGAGGCCTACGACGCCCGTATCGTCGCTGTAGCCGGTGATTTGGCAGCGCCGCGCTTCGGGCTGGACGAACTCGGATATGCACGGCTGGCCGAGCAGATCGAGGTGATCTATCACAATGGTGCTCGGGTAAACCACATCGAACCCTATGCGCGACTGCGCGCCGCCAATGTGGCGGGCACCCGCGAGGTGTTGGTACTGGCGACGACAAGCCGGATCAAACCCGTGCATTTCGTCTCCACCGTCAATACCGTGATTCCGAATGCTCCCGCACCGGATTTCCGCGGCCCCGAGGACACCGAGCTCCGCCTCGCCGAGGTGTCCGAGAACGGCTATGTGACCAGCAAGTGGGTCGCCGAGCAATTGGTCCGTCAGGCAGGCGAACGCGGTGTGCCGGTGAGCATTTACCGCCCCGGAATCGTGTGTGGTGATCCGCGGGTGGGGGTGAACAGCGTCGACGACTCGTTCTGGAACATGATCCGGGCGGTCGCCGTCCTCGGACTCGCCCCCGACACCGGCGACGCGACGATGACGCTGGCGCCGGTGAACTACGTCGCCGGCGCCATCGTCGCGCTGGCTGCTCGGCCCGCGGTCGGTGCGGCATATCACCTGGTGAACACCCAGCCGGTGCTGGTCGACGATATCTTCCAAGCCCTGCGTAGGCACGGGATCCCGGTTGCGATCGCGTCGGTCGAGGAGCTGGCGACCAGGCTGGCCGAGGAAGCCGCGACGCGCGATGCGGCCGGCGACGACTCTCTGGTGCGCGCCGCCCTGGTCAGCGGAAACTACGGTGGGGCTGCGATCACCGTCGATGACACCCATACTCGTGCCGAGCTGGCTGATCTCGAAATCCGCTGCCCGCGAATCGATACCGCGGCGTTGGACGCCTACGTCCGGTCCTTCATCGAGTCGGGCTTCTTCCCCGCCCCGCGCCAGGACGGCATACCGCAGGACCGCGTCGAGTGCGGAATGAGCCAGCACGCTGAATGATCAGCAACCCCTCTGTTCGGAAGGAAAGTATGACCACACAAGCCGAGTCACGTCCCGCCGCCGCCTCGGGCACTTTCGCCCTCGGTGGTGACCTCCCGGTCCATCGCTTGGGCTACGGCGCGATGCAGATCACCGGTCCCGGAGTGTGGGGTGACCCGAAGGATCCGGATGAGGCGGTGCGACTGCTACGTCGCGCGGTAGAGCTCGGTATCACTTTCATCGACACCGCGGATTCCTACGGTCCGTTCGTCAGCGAAACGCTCATCCGGCAGGCACTGCGCCCGTACGCCGAGGACTTGGTGATCGCGACCAAGGGCGGCCTGACCCGGCCCGGTCCCGGGGACTGGCTTCCCGTCGGCCGCCCCGAATACCTGCGCCAACAGCTAGAACTGAGCCTGCGCCATCTCGGCGTCGATCGGATCGATCTCTATCAGCTGCATCGGATCGACCCGAAGGTGCCGCTCGCCGACCAACTCGGTGAGCTGGCGTTGCTGCAGAAAGAGGGCAAGATCCGCCACATCGGCGTCTCCGAGGTAAACCGTGCCCAGCTGGAGCAGGCTCGCAAGATCGTCGACATCGTCTCGGTGCAGAACCTGTACAACCTCGCCAATCGGAGTGCCGAAGACGTGCTCGACTACGCCGAAGCGAACGATATCGCGTTCATCCCGTGGTTCCCCATGGCCACCGGCGAACTCGCCCGTCCCGGTGGCCCCCTGGATACTTTCGCGCGCGACGACGCCAGCCCGTCCCAGCTCGCGCTCGCCTGGCTGCTGCGTCGCTCTCCGGTCATCGTGCCCATCCCGGGCACCTCCAGCGTCGCGCATCTGGAGGAGAACACCGCCGCCGCCACCATCGAACTCACCGACGACGAATTCGCCGCCCTGTCCGCGGTGAGTTCTCCCGCACCGGAAAAGACCGGTGGTCGGCGCTTCCGGCTGCCGAAACTGACCCGGGGCTGACGAAACGGCCAAT
The DNA here is from genome assembly GCF_040648115.1 of Nocardia sp. NPDC049190. NCBI lineage: Bacteria > Bacillati > Actinomycetota > Actinomycetes > Mycobacteriales > Nocardiaceae > Nocardia > Nocardia sp. NPDC049190. The sequence continues at coordinate 263,254 of NZ_JBEZDE010000001.1, read as the reverse complement.
GCCCTAGCCGAAGTAACAGGTTTCGGCGTATTGCGACACCGCTGCGGGTCGCGATGGGGAGGAAGTCGACAAACGCTCGGCTGAGATTTCGCAGCCGAGCGTTTGCTTCGGCGGCAGTCGACACTGACCAGCCGCCCTGCCAATTCAACAGGACAGCAGCTGATTTCGATGTCTCCCTCGCTGGACATGGCGATAGAGTGCAGCAAATCGGAGATCGACGAGAGCGGGCGGATGCACGAATCACAGCTGGTGGGCAATGACGCCTCCTACTACTATTTCGCCCGTTCGGGTCGTATCACCGACTGGCCGATGTGGTGGGTGTTCGAAAACGAGAGCGGCATGTCGCCGAGTACGGCCGACCTTGCCCGATACTTCGCCGAACGGGCCGAGCTGCTCGAACCGCTGCGCCGCCGAATTCACGACGTGCCCGGTGGGCTCGGTCATCCGTTCTGGGGGGTCGACGACAGTCCGATCGATCGTCACCTCGTCATCCATCCGACGGCGGACCTGGACTGGGCGGGGTGCCTCGACCAGATGGGCAGCATTCTGGCGCAACCGCTGGATGCTCGGGTCAGCGCCTGGCAGCTGCATGTGTTCCCCGAGGTATCCGGCGTCGCGACGCTGACCGGCACGGGCACCGTGGTGATGATGTATGTCAGTCATGCGCTGATGGCGGGTCCGGCCATGACGTCACTCTCGGAAGCCTTGTTCGCGCCCGCGTCTGCGCCGGTGCGGATCGAGGGCCTCGGGCCAGCCGCGAAGCGTCCGCCTCTGGGACGCGCCGCGGTGGAAGGTGTGCTGCGCTGGCCATTGCAGGTGTTGCGATTCAATGCGCGGGTCCGCAGCGAGAACCGGCGGCTCGCCCGCGACGGCGACGACAGCGGGCCGAGCACGTCGCCGCGCGGCCGAACCGTCTTCAACCAGCGGATCGGCCCGGGCCGAGCGATGCGGACGATCCCATTGGAACTCCGGATCGTCCGGGCACCGGGAATCACCGTGACTGCTGTCGGCCTGACGGCGGTCTCACGCGCTATGGAGCGCTATCTCGAGAAACGGGGTGCGGCGTGCCCCGCGGATCTCGCGGCGTACATCACCATCGCAGTGCCCGATGTGGTGGCGATGGGTGTGAATCGCGTGGGCGCCGACGTGGTGGATCTTTCCCCGAGCGAACTCGATCTCGCCGACCGCGCACGGGCGGTCGACGCTACGCTGCGCGTACGCCGCCACTCGGCCACGAGCCGCCGGGAACTCACCCGACTCGAGCTGGCCGAACTGCTGCCGAGCCGTATTTATCGGGCGAGATTCGGTGGGTTCCCGCCGGCCGACCCGGCCGCGCCGGTGCCCGCGCATACCACCTTGACCAGCATCAGATGCGAGCCGACCGCGGAATGGTCGTTGTCGGGCAGGCCGTTTCGGTTCGCGGGCATGCTGCCACCGGTTTTCCCGGACATCGTGCTGGCGCATTCGTTCGTAGGCGTGCGGGACAGCTTCGCGGTGTCCGTCGGGTGTGATCCGGAGATCGTCCCGGACTTGGGCGACTACTGCGACATCTTGCGGGAATCGTTCCACGAGGTCGCCGCCGCCATCGACACCGCATCATGATCGGCTGTTGTGCTCGGGAGCCCGGTCGGCGTGACCGGGTGGGATTCGAACGCCGGATTCTTCCCGACGTTTCACCCCCGAGCAGCACAGTAGGGTGGAAACCATGAAGATTCTCCTCACGCTCGGTGTCGCGCTTCTGGTCCTTTTCGGAATCTCCAAACTGCGCCAGCGCGGTGACGCGGACATGTGGCATCAGGTGACCAGCCGCTGACTGAAGGCTCGAACAGGCACCCGACTCGACCTCGTGGCCGTTCGGACCGACCGTGACCGTCCGACGGCGCGGCTCACTGCCGAGGGAGAAGCGTCCCCAGCGGTCCGAGGTCGATGTTGAGTTCCTCGGGGGTGAGCCCGAAGTGCTCCCGCAGTTCGTCCATCCGCTCCTCGAGCAGCATCAGGGTGGTGCCGATCCGCTCGACCTGCGCGTCGCTCAGGTTGCCCTCGTCCACCCGGCGTATCGCCTGCCGCTCCATCAACTGCCGTAACAACTCCACCAAGGTCAGTACGAGCGTGACGAGCCCACGCTCGACGGATTCCGGATCCGAGTCGATACGCGGTGGGATGCCGTCGAATTCAGTCACTTGCCGGTATCTCCAGTACCTCACGCGCGGTGGACTCCAGCGGCGGGGTGGGGAGGGCACTGATAGAGGAGATCAGCGCCCGCAGCGAGATCTGCACCATGTCGACGTCCGCGATGGAGAGTTTGATGTCGCCGGAGATGACGACCCCACCGGCCAGCACCCGATCCAGGAGATCGATGAGAGCGATGCGACGCTCGCCGTCGGCCTGCCTCACGGGGCCATCCGTTCCACGCCGGCGAACGAATACGGCGGCCACGGCCCGGTGAGCTCGAGCCGGATACCAGGGAATTTTTTCCCGAGTTCCGCGACGGTCGCGCGGAAATCGTCGGTGGCGTCGTCGTCTACCAGGTAGGTGCCGTTGAGCACCATCCAGTCCCGGCTGCCGCTCAGCGCCGGATCTGTCGCCGCCTGACGACGACCTGCGGCGGCCTGCCGGACCAGACGATCGTGGATCTCCTCGGCGCGCGTGGCGGCGTCGTGTTCCACGGTCTCCTGCGCGGACAGCTGTGCGCGGCGCCGCAGCAGGTACGCCGTGCCCACCCCTTTGTCGCTGCTGGCGGCTTGGGCCTCGGCCACCGCGGCGGTGAGGGTTTCACGGTCGCCGTACCCTTTGACGCCCCATTCGGTGCGGCCGGTGACCAGGGCGAGCGCCGACTCGAAGTCTGCTCGGCGCTCGGCGAGCAAGCTGTACACGCCACGCTCGTCGACGAATACGGTGGCCAGGCGCAGGGGAATGGTGGGTACGCGGCGCGCCAACGTGGAGACGACAGTGTCGTGCGCCCGGGCTGTCGCCTCCAGCCACGTCAGATCTTCCAAGTTCTGGCGCAGCGGTTGCTCCCCGAAAACCTCCAGCGGCACCGACCCGACAACCGCCGCCAAATCGTCCGCTAGCACAGCGTGTACCGCCTCGCCCGCCACTCCGGTCAGTCCGCTGAGCACCGGCGCGGCAGGTTCGGCACTTGTCACCGCGTAGAGCCAGACCCCTTGGCCGTCAGTCACGATCCCGCTCTTCCACCGGTTCGTGGCGGCGTTCTACCGCCGCGCGGCGGTCGCGTCCGCTCTCGAGTTCGGCGATCCGATCGCGCAGTTCGCGGTTTTCGAGTTCGAGGTCGCGATCCTGCCGCTCGAGCGTGCGGGCCTTGCTGTTGAGCCAGGGATCGGTCTCCCACCAGTCGATGCCGACCGCCTTCGCCGTCTCGAGTGAGGCGATGACCAGGCGCAGCTTGATCGTGAGAAGTTCGATGTCGAGCAGATTCACTTGGATGTCGCCCGCGATCACCAGGCCCTTGTCGAGGACCCGCTCGAGGATGTCTCCGAGATTCGTCGACTGGTGCCCGCCGCCGCCGTATGGCTGCGGCACCGATGAACCACTCCCTACCATCGTCATCGCTGCCCGCCTCTGCCGATGTCGGCGGTTCCGCGGGCGTAGCGCTTGGTTCTGCGGTAGGCCAACAGATTTCCATCCAGGTCGATTTCCACCTCGTAGAGCGCCAGCATGTCCGCGGACGACGGGATCCGGCGATCCTCGAGCACCTCGATCTCCACCGTCCACCCTTGGTCGGTGGGCTCGACAGAGGTAGCCCCCTGCATCGGCTTCGAGGTCAGCTCCACGAGCTGCTCGATTGCCGCCGACGCGGCCTGCGCCGTGGTCAGGGGAGCGAGTTCACCCGATTCGGATCGGACGTCCTCGGAGTCGTCGGGAGTTTCGCCGCTCACACCGCTCACTCCTTCCCGTCGGTCGATACCGTGCCGCTACGCGGCTGGATCATCCGATCGAGGACCGCCTGTTGCGCTTGCTTGCGCTCCTGTTCCGATAGGCGACCGGCTGCCGCCGCCTCGTCGATCGCCTCGATTTCGCGCCGGATGGTCGCTGGATCCCGTAGCTGCTGCTCGACCTGATCCTGGATCACTTCACCCAGCCAGATCACGCCCCGGACCGGTGCCAGCGGCAGCGTGAAGATGGACGAAAGCAAGCCCATGCGTCACCCCTCCGGTTTTTGCTTCGCCACGAAGTCGTAGGCCGCCATCGGGCCGAGCAGACTCATCTCCACGCGGCCGTCCCATTCCTCCGCGAGCCGTGTCACTGTTTCTTCCAGTTCGTCCTGCTCGGACAGCTCGATGAGGACGGCGACGTGCACCGCGTCTTCTTCATTCGTGGGTTGGCGTTCGTTGACGACAGGTTCGAGTGATTCGAGCGCATCGATCACCCGCCGGGTGTCCTCGGCGCGCTTGACTTCGATGGTCTGGTTGATGATCTCTCCCAACGCCATACGAAGGTCGCGGGTGGCGTCTGCCGACTTGTCGCGGATCTTCTCGCGCAGCCCCGCCGCCTCGGAATTCTCGTCGAGTACCTCGCGCAGAATATTCTTTTCGACATACCGTCCCTTGATCACGAATTGCGCGTGCCCTTCGAGCTCTTCCAGCGCGTCGCGGAACTCGTCATGGTGGGCATCGAGCAGTTCCTTCTCCACCTCGTCCCGGTCGGACATGACCGCTCCGAACCGCAGCGGCAGCACCGGAGTGACTGCTGCCGCACCATCCACCAGCCGCGCGTGCGCGATCAGGTCATCAGGCGTTCCGAGTGGTCGATCGACCGCGATCTCGCTGACCAACGCACCGACCTCGCCGTGCCGCACCACCTGGATGTCGCACGGGGGATCGCCGATACCCGAAGCGTGCTCCTCGGGTTGTACATCAGCAGGCACGATGCCGTAGACGTACACAGCGTTTCGAATGCCTCCGCTTCGGGGGGCCTGCGTTGCTTGATCGGAAGACATCAATCCTCCTTGCGTTTCGAGGACCTGCCCGCGGCTTGGCGCTTGTCCTGGACGTCGGTGAGGAAGTCCGAGACTTTCTCACCCGCGGCCTCGATAGCGCCCTTCGTCTTGTGTTTCGCCCCACCCTCGGCGATGTCGCCGACCAGGTCAGGAAGGCCCTGTGGTTCGCTCTGGGAGATCTCGAGCCGGTTGACGGCCTCGGCGAAACGCAGATAGGTGTCGACGCTGGCCACCACGACTCGGGCGTCGACGGTCAGCAGTTCGATGCCGACCAAGGACACCCGTACGAACGCGTCGATGACCAGTCCCTTGTCGAGAATCGTGTCGATGACGTCGGCCAGGCCGGAGGAATTCGGGCGGGCCATCGTTGCGTTGCCGCCGCCTGCGGGTTCGAGGGTCATGACTGTCCTCCTCGCCGGTCACTTGATCGACTTCCAACCGTGGCGTGTCGCCTTTGCGCAGGTCGACCACCATTGGGCTCGGGTTCGTCCGGCGACTCGGTCTCCTCCGCGTCCGGCGGTAACTCGTCTTCCAGTTCGTCTTCGGCTTCGTCGTCGAACTCGTCTTCGGGTGCTTGCTCTTCGAGTTCGTCTTCGGGCGCTTCCTCTTCAGGGGTTTCGTAGTCTTCCCCCTCGGTTTCAGCTTTCTCCTCCTCTTCCTCCTCGCGGCGGGCGGTCTCGTCGTCCTTGACGACTTCTTTGTCGCGAATCTCGCCGTGCCAGCCCTCGATGTCGTCCGGATGCAGCACGCTCTCGGTCATCACGTGCCGCTGGAAATGCTTGAGTTCGAGGCGAGACCGGCGGCCTGCCGCACGCCAGAGATTGGCGGTCTTCTCGAAGAATCCTTGCGGGTGGTACTCGAGCACGACGATGATGCGGGTCAGGTCGGGGGTGAGTTCATGGAAGGTCACCGCGCCGTCGATGTAGCCTTTGCTGCCCTTCGAGCGCCACACGATCCGCTCGAACGGCACCTGCTCGAGGATCGTCGACTCCCAGGTCCGCCGCGACCAGAACACCTTGCCGGTCCATTGCAACTTCTCGTCTGATTTCTGCTCGACCTGCTCGACCTTCTTCATGAACTTCGGGAACTCCGCGAACTGGGTCCACTGGTCGTAAGCGAGACGAATCGGCACACCGACATCGATATGCTCGACGATGTTGGTCAGCTTCAGCTTCTTGCCGCCGGAGCCCTTGCCCTTGCCGCCGCCCAGAGATTCCTTCACATTCTGGAATTTCTCCCCGACGGTGTGCTTGATCTTGTCCATTCCGACGCCGAGGGCCGCCCTGAGCGGCGACTGGCCCTGCGCGAGTTTTTCGACTCCGGTGACCGCCGACAGCAGATTCCCGCCGCTGCCTTCGGCATAGTCGTGCAAGCGGTCCGTCGACTGGGACACCTTGCTCGAGAGCCCCGCGAGGGCACGCTCAGCTACTGTTCCGGCCAAGCTCTGCAGCGATTGCTGTAGCTGTCCGGTGGGGGTGGCCCCCTGGACCTTCTTCTGGGCCGTTCCGGTCGCGTCTTTGGTCCGCCCCGCGGCATCGGTGGCGGTCTTGGCGACCTTGCCCGCGACGTCTCCGAGAGTTTTCGTTGCCATCGGAGTCATCTCCTCGTGCGCCGCACCGGCGCTTGGTCCGCAGTGTCGACATCGGCGCGTAGACGGCGTCGACGGGGCGATTTCCGCTCGCCGGAGCCGGAGGCCTTGGCGGGCGCTCGGGAGGTGGATTCGCCGACCCGCCTACGAGCGCTGGACGCCGCCGGTCGCGCGCGGGAAGGCCGCCGAGTTGCTTCGGAGTCCTCGTCGTGGCTTCGCGCGGCTTCGGTGTCCTCCTCCGGGTACTCGTCCGCCAGCTCCTCCTCGGCCGTTTCACGCCTGTGGCCGTCGCCGGTCTCGTGGCGCTGGCGCCGTTCGGCAGGGCGCTTTTCCTCGACCGCCTCGGAGTCCTGTGCCTCGGAGTCCTCTGCCTCCTCTGCCTCTGCCTCGGGTCCTATTGCCTGTTGCTGCAAGCGGCTGTTGAACGCATCGATGCGGTTGCTCGCTGCGGTGACCGCCGCGTCTCGCGCTGCCCCCAGCAACTCCCCGCGAACCGTCTCGGTGATCTTCGACAGTTCTGGCGACGAGCTGACCAGCGACATTCCTCGCTGCAGCACCTCCTGCGGCCCACCCAAGGACCGTCCGGACAAGGCACCCGCCACCATCAACGCGAACTTCATCTTGCGGGTGCGGCCGAGGAGATAGCCGATTCCCACACCGATCGCTAGTCTTACTCCGCCTTTCATGATCACTCCCTGCTCGTCGTCGAGTGCGACTCGCTGAACCTGCAGGTCCGGTGGCCTCACGTCCTCTAAACGTGGTATAGACCACTTTTTCACCCCCAAACCTCCCCATCGGCGCGGATTACCGAATGAGTTAGCTGGGTCGAACGACCGGCGCGATCGCGATGGCCGAGCGAAGGCGACATCGGGCCGTCACACACCCAGCGCGCCGCGACCATTGGGTGCTGGTGATCCGGTCACTACCGGCTATGTGCTCCCGCTCGAGTGGGCCGAGCCACGGTCATAGCGCGACAGCAGCAACTTTCAGCTGGGCCAATGTCTCGGGCGACGGCCATTCGCGGATCTCGTAGCGACGAGGTGACAGGTCGGGGACCGGCGTCAGGCCGGTGAGGGTGGCGACGATGTGGAAAGGCACCTCGAAAAGACGCTCCAGATCGCCGTCGTCGTCGGTTCGGCAGAAAGCGACATAGTCGGCCTCCGGGAGGAGATATTCGACGCCATCCCCCCAGACTGTGAGCGTGTAGGGGCCGTTGTCCCCGTTGCCGTACATGACCGCGCCGACGTAGGCGGGTTCGAAGTCGTAGGGAGTGAACTCGTCCTCGCGCTCGACGATCTCGTTCAAGATCCTGGCCTGGGCGTCGTACTCGGTCACGGCCAGTCCGCACCGGGCGCGTTGCACGGCGGGGAGATGGCGGTACGCGGGTGAGCGGTCGAGCGGTATCACCGCGCCGCCCTCGTCGACGGTGTAGCCCTGCGGTGAGATCGGGCGGACGGCGTCGGCGTATTGCTCTTCGACCACCTCGAAGATCTGTTCGAGTTCGTCGCCACCCGGCGCGACGATCAAGGTGTCGACGTCCGGCATGAACGCGACGGGCGGGCGGGAGCCGTCGCCGGAGCCGGCCAGCCAGCCGGGGACCAGGGGCCACGAGGTGAAGTAGTCGTCGCCGTTGTCGACGAAGTGGAGAATGCCGGGCTCGTGGACGTCGGTGGAAACCGCCAGGGCTGCGAGGTTTTCGCGCGCGGCGGTGAACACGTCGTCCACGGTGACACCCCACTGCTCCAGCGACCCGCGCGAGACGATCGATCGGGCGTCGGGCATATCGATCGCGACCATCTCGTCGACGAACGGGAAGGCAGGCCGCGCGATCGGCCGCATGCCGGGTTCCGGAGCGTCCAGGCCGAAGCTGTTGGGCCGCAGCACTGGTCGCAGTGCTTGCCGCACGGAGTTCCACTCTTGCTCCGAGTCGCTCGCAGTGCGCAGGGCCTCGACGAACCGGCTGACGCCCGCCGCGCGCTCCCGCGGTGCGAGTTCGCGGGTCTCCCGGAATATGTTGTGTAGGTTGAGGACCAGATCACGGGTGCGCACCACGAACTCGTCTCGGTCGTACTCGACGTCGTTCTCGCCGAGCGCGGACAGCTGCCGCACGACGAGCGCGGCGAATGCGGTCGTTTCGTCCTCGATATTCTCCACGCGGCCACCGTAGCCGCGGTCGCCGAAAGTCGCAGCGCGACAAGATCATCGCTCGAGCGGTCCGTGTCGGTCCAGGTGCAGATAGGTATAGCCGGTGACGATCAGACACACGACGGTGGCGGTGATCAGCATGGCCCAGCCGGCGACCAGCAAGCTCAGCAACCCACCGAACAGGGCGCCGAGCGCGAAACTCGCAAAGAGCAGGAAGTATCCGAGCCAGTCGGCGTAGTCGCCGCCACTGAGGTGGCGTTCGATGCCCTGGCCCAGTTTGACCAGGGTGCCGGTGACGTAACTCAGCGGCACCGATACCTCCCCGTCCCGCACGAATGACGTGTTGAGCGCCCCGACTCCGAACGCGACGAACAAGACCGGCGCCAAGTCGATCCGTTCGGTGGTCGTGTGAAACAGCAGGAGGTCGACGGCCGAGGCGAGTGCCAGGCACACGGTGGTCAGCAAGGTGGGGCCGTGCGGGTGTCCGGACCAGTAGCGCCGGCGACACCACGAGGCAACCACGACACCGGACAGGAAAGACACCAGCAGCGCGGTGGCCGCCACCGCCACGTCGGGCTCGTTGTGGAAGTGTCCGAGTATCGCCCGTTCGGTATTGCCCGTCATGAAGGTGATGAAGTAGCCGGCTGTGTGCGTGAATGCCGCCGCACCGATCAGGCCGGCGAGCGCGGCGAGCACCCAGGACAGCCTCGCCTCGGCGTCGAAGAGTTCCTTTCTGCGCGTTTCGTCGGGCTTCGGCACAGGTCAGGCTCCTTAGGCGTCGGATTCGACCATTCAGTGATACAGGCTCGTCCAGAGAATTCGGCTTCGCACCGCCGGGGGTTGCCGCCAGGTCACCCGATCTTGTCCGGTGCTGCGCGCCCATCCCTCGGCGATCCACACCTCGCTCGCCGAGCGGGACGGCGCGTGGCTGATGAACGGCACGAAGTCGTTCGTGACGATGGGGGTCTTCGCCCAGCGGCTGGTGGTGATCGCTTCCGTCGGTACGGCGCCGGACGGGCGGAATCGGCTGCGCGCCACCATGGTCGACGCGCGAGAAGCAGGGGTGCGCATGACAAACAACCCCGCACTCGCCTTCGCGCCGGAAATCCCGCATGCGTCTGTTCGGCTGACCGACGTGCCGGCGCGGGTGCTGCGCGGCGACGGATATCTGGACTACCTCGAGCCGTTTCGTACGATCGAGGACATCCACGTACTCGCGGCCACCGTGGGCTGGCTGATCCGGGTGGCCCGCGTGTCGGGCTGGTCGCAGGCCGGTCGGCAGCGATTGCTCACTGTGGTGGCAGCAGTACGCGGGTTGGACTTCGACGCGCCGAGTTCGCCGGGCGTGCACATCGCGCTCGGCGGGACCTTCGAATTGTTCGGCGACGTGCTGGCCGAACTCGATCCGCTGTGGGAGTCGACCGACCCGACGACGCGACGGTGGTGGGAGCGCGACCGTCCCTTGTTGGCGACGGTGGGGAGGGTGCGTGGTCAGCGGCTGGTCGCCGCGTGGCGGTCGGTGCTGCCGAACTGACCGGCCGAAATAGCCCCGACCTGGCCTGGAAATGGGGAGCGGGCCTCGGCGAAGGGGGGGAGTTAGCCGAGGCCCGCGTAGGGTCGGCCCGGGGGGGAGGGGCCGACGTGAACGATGCTACTCGATGATCCGGAATCGTGTGTGCGTGGGGACTACCACTTTCCAAGTTTTTTCACGCCGGTGCGCCGGGTCGACACCCGATAGTCGCAGCGACTGACCGGTGGCCCGTTCGCATGGTATCCAACCGTTGTCCTGCTATTTGCCAAATGTGTTGTCGAGCAGTCAATTCCGTGTCTCGGATGTCGAATGACCTGATACTGCGATCGGTGGCGACGACATCCCCCCAGTTGCTGTGCATCATGCGCCGCGGTCGGACCTGTGGTGTTCGCGCGGGATGGCGGATCAATCCGCGCCGCGTGTCGCGTGCGCGGCATGTCGCGAGACGGCGAAACCTGTCGTACCCCGATGCGAACATGTGTTCGTGTCCACCGACTCGACCGAGCGCTCCACTTGTTCGGCCGGCCCCCGTTCCAGGAAACCGGCCGCAGCTGTCACTCGTGCACCCCGAACAAATCGGATGAATTTGTCGGTGGGCGGAGCAATACTTGGCTCCAGCACCCGAGTATCGGCTGGTCGCCTCATCCTGCAAAGCGACGCTGGAACCTCTTGGCGTCGTCCACCACCGATATCGAAACTAACAAACCCCAGGAGAGTCATGCCCGACGCAATAGTCGTCGAGGGTCTGGTCAAACGATACGGCCAGCTGATTGCCCTCGACGGACTCGACCTCGCGGTTCCGGAGGGGACCGTCACGGCACTACTCGGACCCAACGGTGCGGGTAAGACCACTACCGTCCGGGTACTCACCACACTGTTGGTGCCGGACGCGGGACGCGCGACGGTCGCGGGAATCGACGTGCTGCGCGAGCCCCAGGCATTGCGTTCACGAATCGGTGCGTCGGGCCAGTACGCCGCCGTCGACGAATATCTCACCGGTTTCGAGAATTTGGAAATGGTGGGACGTCTTTATCACATGGGCGTACAGCGAAGTAAAGAACGCGCACGGGAACTGCTCGAACGATTCCGGCTCAGCGATGCCGCGGATCGGCCGGTGAAGGGCTACTCCGGCGGTATGCGCCGCCGACTCGACCTGGCGGGCGCGCTGGTCGCGAACCCACCGGTGCTGTTCCTCGACGAGCCGACCACCGGGCTGGATCCGCGTGCGCGCCTGGACCTCTGGGATGTGATCGAAGAGTTGGTCGCCGGCGGGACAACCCTGCTTCTCACCACGCAGTACATGGAGGAGGCCGACCGGCTCGCCGACTCCATAGCGGTGATCGATCACGGCAAGGTGATCGCCAAAGGCACCGCGGACGAACTCAAGACCCTCGTCGGCGGCGACCGTATCGAGCTGACCGTCGATCACGCTGACAATCTCGTGACCGCGGAGGCCGCGCTGAAGAGCTTGGCGGACGGCGAGATCCACCTCGAGCCCGGGCTGCGTCGGATCACCGTTCCGGTCTCCAACGGATCGCAGGCGCTGGTCGAGGCGGTTGGCAAGCTGGCCGAGCACAATGTCCAGATCCACGATGTCGGCTTGCGGCGCCCGTCGCTGGACGATGTCTTTCTCACCCTGACCGGACACGAGGCCGAGGCGTTGACCAATGGCGATGACCGCGGCGCGAACGACAAGCTGGAAGTAGTGAAAGGAACATCCCGATGACCACCGCGGCCCCGGTCCTGGAACGGCTCTCGCCGGGAGAACGACTGTCCATCGTGGTCAGCGATAGCCTGACCATCGCGAAACGCAATGTCATCAAGATCAAGCGGGTACCCGACGTCCTGATCTTCTCGACGCTGTCGCCGATCATGTTCGTGCTGTTGTTCGCCTACATCTTCGGCGCGGCCATCGACGTGCCAGGGCTCTCCGGTGGCTACCGCGAGTTCCTCATCGCGGGCATCTTCGCCCAGACCGTGGTGTTCGGCGCGACCTTCACCGGTGCGGGCCTGGCCGAGGACATGCAGAAGGGCATCATCGACCGATTCCGCTCGTTGCCGATGGCGTCATCGGCGGTATTGGTCGGTCGCACGCTCAGCGACGTGGTGATCAACGTGGTCAGCCTGACGGTGATGTCACTGACCGGCTTCGTCGTCGGCTGGCGGATTCGCGGCTCGTTCCTCGACGCGGTGTTGGCATACGTGTTGTTGTTACTGTTCGCCTACGCGGTGTCGTGGATCATGGCCGTGGTCGGCCTGCTGGTGCGGGCGCCGGAGGTGTTCAACAACGCCAGTTTCATGGTGGTCTTCCCGCTCACCTTCATTGCCAACACGTTCGTGCCCAGTGACAAGCTGCCCACCATTCTGCGGGTGATCGCGGAGTGGAACCCGGTATCCGCACTCACTCAGGCGACCCGGGATCTGTTCGGCAACACCAGCCCGCTGGCTCCGCCCTCGGACACCTGGTCGATCCAGCATCCGGTGGCCACCTCGCTGATCTGGGTGGTGGTGATCCTGGTGGTGTTCGTTCCGCTGGCTTTGCGTCAGTACAAGAAGGCGGTCAGTCGCTGACCTGTCCTTGTCGGTCTCAGCGACTGTTTTCCGTGCCGGCTCCCGCCAAGGGGGTCGGCGCGGAGCCGTTTCGGGAGTATCCGATTCGGGGTGGCGCGGGGGCGGGCGCCGGCGGCTGTGTCCGCCGAGTACGCGCCAACCAGGCCACGCCACCCGCCAGCGCGACGGCGGCAGCGACGATGAGCCTGTTCCGCGAACGGGTAGAGACATGCAGGTGCCCCGAAGTCATTCGACCACTCTCGCACAGCCCGATCGATCGCGCAGGAGGTCCAGCTCACAGCGTGGTACAGCCCAGTTCCGCGGCGACGGCGTCGTCCGTGGCACGATGGGCGGCGTGACCTCACCGAATCAGACGTCCGTGGCTACTTTGCATACGAATCACGGCGATATCAAGATCTCGCTCTTCGGTAACCACGCACCCAAGACGGTCCGCAATTTCGTCGGGCTCGCCGATGGTTCGGCGCAATACACCACCGAGAACGCCAGTGGCGGTCGAAGCGGCCCGTTCTACGACGGCGCCGTGTTCCACCGGGTGATGGACGGCTTCATGATTCAGGGGGGCGATCCGACCGGCACCGGTCGCGGCGGGCCGGGCTACGAGTTCGGTGACGAGTTCCACCCGGAACTGCGCTTCGACCGCGGTTACCTGCTGGCGATGGCCAACGCGGGGCCGGGCACCAACGGCTCACAATTCTTCATCACCGTCGGTCCGCAGAAGCACCTGAACCGCAAGCACACGATCTTCGGCGAAGTCGTCGACGTGGATTCGCGTAAGGTCGTCGACTCGATCGCGGGCACCAGGACCGATCGGAACGATCGCCCGCTCGAGCCCGTCGTCATCACCAAGATCACTATCGAATGAGACTATGAACCCCCAGCCGCCCGCACCGACGTGCGTCCGCCACCCGAACCGTCCGACCGGTCTGGCCTGCACGCGCTGCGGGCGGCCCGCCTGTGCGGAATGTCTGCGTCCCGCCGCGGTAGGCCAGCACTGCGTCGATTGCCTGCGCCAGGACCAACGCGATGTGGCGCCGGTGCGCACTGTGGCAGGCGCACGGACAGCGGTGCGACCGGTGCCTTATGTGACCTACGCCTTGATCGCGGTCAATGTGGCTGTCTTCGCAGTTACCGCCGCGCAGGCGAAGAGTCTGTTGGACAACCAACGCGGTTCTGCGTTGTTCCTGGATTGGGTGCTGTACGTCCCCGCTGTCGCGGACGGCGAGTGGTGGCGGGTAATCGGTTCCGGCTTTCTGCACTACGGTCCGATCCATCTGCTGCTCAATATGTTCGCGCTGTACGTGGTGGGGCGCGACGCCGAGTTGGTGCTCGGGCGGCTGCGTTACCTCGCGGTGTATCTGGTCTCGCTGCTCGGCGGCTCGGCCGCCGTCATGGTGTTCGCGCAGAACACGGTGACAGCGGGTGCGTCCGGCGCGGTGTACGGATTGTTCGGTGCGATCACGGTCATTCTGATCAGGTTGCGGCAGAGCCCGAATCAAATGTTGATTCTCATCGGCATCAACGTGTTCATCAGCTTTTCCCTGCCAGGCATTTCGCTCTGGGGACACCTCGGCGGGCTGGCGGCCGGCACGCTCGCCACGCTCGGCGTCCTGTTCCTGCCACAGTGGTTGCAGGCAAGGTCACCGGAAGCCGCCCGGTTGATCGGGTGGGTGGCGGTGGCGTTCGTCGCGATCGTGGCCTTATCGGTAGTGGGCGCCACCGCGCTGACGCTGGCTGTCTGACATCGGTTGGTGCTTCACGTGAAACATCCGCGTCCGGATGGGTCGCGATTCAGCGGGTCGTGTCCTCGGACAGGCGCAGCGCCTCGACGAGGTCGTGGTACACGATTTCGGGATTGGCGCCCAGATCCCAGCGGCCGAAGATCAGCAGTCGCTCGGTGCCCGCGCGCTCGACGTCGATCTCCAGCATCGGCACTTTTCGTCCGAGGCGCCGGTAGCTGACTACGCGGGTGCGGATGATCTGGTCGCGGAAGTATTCGACCGGACCGGTCAGAGTGCGGACCACCAGGCGGGGCTGTGCGCCGGGCTGCACGGACAGACGCGGTCGCTGCCGGAATCCGAGCCCGGCGAGGCCGAGTAGGCCGACCGCTGCCAACCCGACGAGGAGCCGGCTGGCCGCTTCGCCGGTGAGTATCGCTGCCGCGGCCAGGATGACGCCCCCCACCGCCACGGCGACGAGGCCCGCGGCCGGGGTGGTCCAGATGTGCGGGTCGGGGTCCCGCGCTGGCGGATCCACCGGCTCAGGAGTCACATCGCTCCCCAATCACTCCTCGAGTTGTCCACAGGCTCATCCACAGGTGTGTATGAATGACACGTCTGTAATCCGCCGCGATCAGCGCCAACGCATCGTCATGATCAGGCCGACCACCATCAGACCGAATCCGATCAGGAAGTTCCACGCGTTGAGGTCGTTCATCCAACCGATCTGTTCGGCGGCCAGATAGTAGACGAGCAGCCAGACCAGCCCGGCGAGCATGAACCCGAGCATGATGGTGACATACCAGACCGGAGACGGCCCGGCCTTCACCTTCACCGGGATCCGGCTGGCGGGATTGATCGTATAGTCGGCCTTCTTGCGGACCTTCGACTTGGGCATGACGTCCTCGTATTCGGCGTGCAGGTCGGTACCGGCAGGCGGATTCGGTTCGATCATCTGCCGAGCCCACTCGCCGCTGTGGACGAGGCTCCGGCGCCCTCCGGTGTGCCTCTAGGCTATCCCAACTGGTAATGGATGCGACGTCGTGCCGGGCGGGCACGTAATCTCGATCCCATGCGTGTTCTGGTCGTCGACAATTACGACAGCTTCGTCTTCAACCTGGTGCAGTACCTCGGCCAACTCGGTGTGGATGCCGTGGTCTGGCGCAACGACGACCCGCAGCTGTCCGATGTCGACGCGGTCGCGCGCGACTTCGACGGCATCCTGATCAGCCCGGGACCGGGCACCCCGGACCGGGCCGGAGCCAGCATCGCATTGGTGCGCGCCTGCGCCGACAATAGTGTTCCACTGCTCGGCGTATGCCTCGGCCATCAGGCGATCGGCGAGGCGTTCGGCGCCACCGTCACCAGGGCCCCCGAATTGCTGCACGGCAAGACGAGCTCGGTATTCCACATCGGCGCGGGCGTGTTGGCCGGCCTGCCCGACCCGTTCACCGCCACCCGGTACCACTCGCTCACTGTCGTCGAGGAGACGCTACCGGAGGAGATCGAGGTGCTCGGGCGCACCGAGAGTGGGATCGTGATGGCCATGCGCCACCGCACCCTGCCGATCCACGGTGTGCAGTTCCATCCCGAATCGGTGCTGACCCAGGGTGGGCACCGCATGTTGGCGAACTGGCTCGACGTGTGCGGCGAGCGTCCCGCCGAGGGGTTGGTGCAGACGCTGGAGGCGGAGGTCGCCGCGCTGGTGCTGCAGTGAACCGTCCGTACGTGCTGCTGTCGGTAGCCGTGAGCGTCGACGGCTATATCGATGACGCGAGCCCCGAACGGCTGCGACTGTCGGACGCGGCGGACTTCGATCGGGTCGACCAAGTACGCGCGGACTCCGACGCGATTCTCGTCGGCGCGCAGACCCTGCGCAGCGACAACCCACGGCTGCTTGTCGACAGCGCGGAACGGCGAAGCGCGCGCATCGTGGCCGGCAAGCCGGAGTATCCGCTCAAGGTGACCGTCTCCGCGAGCGGTGACCTGGACTCCGACCTGAGGTTCTGGCACCACGGCGGCGGCAAGCTCGTCTACACCACCGATGCGGGTGCGACGAAACTTGCCGAGCGGCTGGCCGGTCTGGCGGAGGTGGTGAGTCTCGGCGACGATGTCGATTTCGACGTATTGCTCGACGACTTGGGCGCCCGTGGCGTCGCTCGCCTCATGGTGGAGGGCGGCACGCGCGTGCACACCGCTTTGCTGGCCGCGGGCCTGGCCGACGAACTGCACGTGGCGGTCGCCCCGATCCTGGTCGGCGACGCGGCGGCGCCGCGATTTCTCGCTGATGCCGCCTACCCGGGGGCGCCGCATCGCCGGATGCGGCTCGCGGATGTCACCCGGGTCGGTGACGTCGCGGTGCTGCGCTATCTGCCGAAGGTCGACACCGCCGGCCTGCGCACCGGGTGATCGGAGTGCATACGGTGACGCTCCAGGTCAGCTGCTCGACGCACGTCGATGATGGTGCGGTCGGCGCGCGGAACCGGGGCGAGCGCATGGATGCGTTCGGGTGTTCGGCGAGTTGGGCATCCGGGATCGAGCCCGCGCGCCTAGATCGGCATCGTCGCATCGTCCCGGGACAACGCGAGTACACAGGGTGATCGCCACGAGTTGCGCATTCGGGATGCCGCCGCAGCAGTTCGACCATGGACGAGCGTGAGATCAGGAGGTTGTCGGGTGGGTGCTGAACACACGGAACGTGACGAGTGGTTCATGCGGCGGGCGATCGACCTTGCCCGCCTGTGCCCGCCGAGTGCGACCGCGTTCTCGGTCGGCGCGGTCATCGTGGCCGATGGTGTGGAGATCGCCACCGGCTACTCCAGAGAGACCGACGAGAAGGTGCACGCGGAGGAGTCTGCTCTCGACAAACTCGCCGTGGACGACGACAGAGTGTTCACAGCGACCCTCTACAGCACCCTCGAGCCTTGTTCGCAGCGCGCCACTCCGACCCGGCTGCCGTGCACCGATCGCATCGTGCGGGCGGGGATCCCTCGAGTTGTCATCGCCTGGCGAGAGCCCGCGACCTTCGTGACCGATTGTGTCGGTGTCGAGAAGCTACGGCAGCACGGCGTCGAAGTGGTCGAACTCCGCGAACTGGCGCAGGCGGCGATGTCGATGAACCGCCACCTGGACCTGTCCTAGAACCTACGGCCGTCCGTAGACCGCGGTGACGAACTCACCGAGTTGGTTGTCGTCCAGGTGCCTGGCCAGATCGGATTCGCTGATCATGCCGACGAGGCGCTTGTTCTCGATCACCGGCATGCGCTTGATCCGATGACTTTCCATCTCGTCGAGCACGAACTCGATGTCCGCGTCGGCGTCGACCCAGCGTGGCGTCGACTCGCACATCTCGGCCACCATGGTGGTGGCCGGTGGCCGCCCCTGGGCAATGCACTTCACCACGATGTCGCGGTCGGTGACTATGCCGCACATCCGCTCGTTCTCATCCGAGATGACCAGTGATCCGACGCCGAGTTCGGCCATGACGCGGGCGGCCTTCCCGACGGTCTCGTCCTTGGCGATCCACTGTGCGCCGGGTTTCATGATGTCCCTGGCGGTGGTCATAAGCTACCTCCTCGTGTTCAGCTGCGCTGATTAGGATGGAGCACGCTCATTCTCCCGCACTTCACACCGAATGGTCTGGTTTTCTTCCATGCCGGACGCTGACGCGGAATCGACCAGGATTCACGGCGGGCCGAGTACCCCGACACCGAGCGCGACGGCGCCGCTCTTCTGGATCGAGCTGCCGGCGGACGGCTGTTGGCTGAGCACCCGACCCACGCTGCCCGCGTCGAACGTGCCCTGCGGGGACTGACTGATCTGGCTGGTGCTGCCTGTCCAGCCCTCCGAACGAAGTTTCTCCACAGCCTGCGAGACCGAGAGACCGATCAGCGACGGCATCTTCAGGTCGCCCGCGGACACCTGCACAACAACCGTGGAGCCTTTGTCCGCCGTGTTGCCGCCCGCGGGGCTGGACGCGACCACTTCACCTTTCGGCTTCGAGGACTGCACCTCGTGGACGACGACCTTGAAGCCATTGCCTTCGATGTTCGGTTGAGCCACGTCGATCATCTGCCCGACGACATACGGAACGCGCACCGCCTCCGGACCGCTGCCGATCGTGACGACGACCTCCCAGTCGACATCGATCTTCGACCCCGGCGAGGGATTCTGTTCGATCACCGTGTCCTTCTCCGCGGTGCTCGACGGTTTTCGATCGACGTTCGGGTTCAGCCGCAGCCCCTTGGCATTGAGTTCCTGTTCGGCTTGCTGCTGGGACAGGCCGGTCAGCTTCGGCACCTGAACCTGAGCGGGACCGGTGGACACCTGCACCGTGACGGTGCTCTTCTTGTTGATCCGGGAGCCACCGAGCGGTTGGGTGGCGATTACGTTGCCGGTCGCGACCTTGCTGTCGGCCTTCTGCTGGATCGCCACCGTGAACCCAAGCTTCTGCAGCGCGTCCTGCGCCTGCTGGGCGGATCTGTTCGACAAGTCGGGAACGGCGACTTGGTCCGGTCGGCTTCCAGGGCCGATCAACACCCAGAACAAACCCAACACCACCGCGATCGCCGCGGCGGCGCCGAGGGCGATATAGGCGGTACGGCGCTGGCTGGACGGATCTGCCCGCTCCTGCTCGGCGGTATCGTCGTTGCGTTCGACGGTGCGGTAGTTGCGGGGCGGCGGCTCGTCCGAACCCATGATGGTGGTGCGGTCCTCGTCGGTCATCACCATCGGAGCGCTCGGCTTCTGGCCGCCGAGCACCCGGATCAAGTCGGCGCGCATCTCGGCCGCGGTCTGGTACCGGTTGGCCTGGTTCTTGCTCATCGCCTTGAGCACAACCGAGTCGAGTTCACGCGGCACCCCGGGGTGCACATGCGAGGGCAGCCGAGGATCTTCGCGGACGTGCTGGTAGGCGACCGCGACGGGTGAGTCACCGGTGAATGGCGGCTCACCGGTGAGTATTTCGAACAGCACGCAGCCGACCGAGTAGACGTCCGAACGGGCGTCCACGGTCTCGCCGCGGGCCTGCTCCGGCGAAAGATACTGGGCGGTGCCGATCACCGCGGCGGTTTGCGTCATCGGGTTGGAACTGTCGGCGATCGCGCGGGCGATGCCGAAGTCCATCACCTTCACCGCGCCGGCCCGGTTGATCATGATGTTCGCGGGTTTCATATCGCGGTGCACGATTCCGGCCTTGTGGCTGAAATCCAATGCGGCACAGACATCGGCGATGACCTCCATCGCGCGACGCGGCGGTATCGGACCCTTGCCGCGCACGATGTCGCGCAGCGTGTCGCCGTCTACGTACTCCATCACGATGTACGGCAGCGGACCACCGTCCACCTCGGCCTCGCCGGTGTCGTACACCGCGACGATGGCCGGGTGATTGAGGGCGGCCGCATTCTGCGCCTCGCGCTTGAACCGGAGATAGAACGTGGGGTCACGCGCCAGGTCGGCGCGCAAGACCTTGATCGCTACATCCCGGCTGAGCCGGAGATCTCGTGCCTTGTGTACCTCGGACATTCCGCCGAACCCGATGATCTCGCCCAGCTCGTAGCGGGAGGAGAGATTCTTCGGGGTCGTCATGGTTGTCCTTGCGAAGAAGTAGCGCGTGCGCTGCTGGTGGCCGAGGGACCCTGGGCACCGGGAAAATTAGGGAATGGTAATTCGAGGGTCGGAACGCGCGGCCGCGTAGACGTCGGCGCGGTCGTGGTCGGCTTCGTCGTGCTGGGTGCCGTGGTGGTGGTCGGCGTGGTCGTCGTCGGCTCCGGGGTCGTGGTCGTCGGCTCGGTGGTGGTCGGTTCCGGGATGGTCGTGATCACCGGCGGTAGTACCGGCTTGGGGGTGGTCGTGGTGACGATCGGCGCCGCGGGCTTGGGGATCGTCGTGATCGTCGTGGTCGGTGACGGCGTCGTATTCGGGTTGGTGTCACCGCCGAACAGCAGGAAGATCGTGATGGCGCCGAGCAGTACGGCGCCTATGCCGAGCCCGGCCAGCCACTTCTGTGACGCGGTGAATCGTTTCTCGTCACCCGGATGCCTGGCATTGCCGCCGGTTTCCTGGCTCATCAGGGTCTGCGGAGCCGCGATGGAACCGGCATGGTTCGCCGCGCCGAGCGCCCCGGCCGCGGGCGTCGAGTAACGCACCGTCGCGCCGTCGAAATCGTGCGGTGTGGAGGGAATCACGGAGGTGGGTCCGGGCGGCAGCACCCGGGTGGCTCCGGTCAGCGGCGTGCCGGGATGGCCGCCGCTGGGCGGCGGCGGGCGGCGGCCGGCGCGCACGGCGGCGATCGCGTCGGCGAACTCTCCGCCGCGGGCGTAGCGGCGTCCCGGCTCCTTCGCCATGGTGATCTCGATCAGCTCACGGACGTTGCCCGGCAGATCGGCCGGCATCGGTGGTGGCGTCTCGCGGACATGCTTCATCGCGACAGTGAGCGCGCCGTCCCCGATGAACGGCCGTTGACCGGAGAGCGCCTCGTAGCCGACCACGCCGAGCGAGTACACGTCGCTGGCCGCAGTGGCGTCCTCGCCGATCGCCTGTTCCGGCGCGATGTACTGGGCGGTGCCCATCACCATGCCGGTCTTGGTCACCGGCGAAGCATCCACCGCCTTCGCGATGCCGAAGTCGGTGATCTTCACCTGGCCGGTCGGCGTCACCAGGATGTTGCCCGGTTTCACATCGCGGTGCACCACGCCGGCGCGGTGTGCCACCTCCAACGCGCGTCCGGTCTGCTCCAGCATGTCCAGGCCCTGGGCCACCGACAACCGGCCCAGCCGGTTGAGCACCGTGTTGAGTGGCTCGCCCTGGACCAGCTCCATGACCAGGTAGGCGGTTTCGCTGCCCTGCGGATCGATGGTCTCGCCGTAGTCGTAGATACCGGCGATACCCGGGTGATTCAGCTGGGCGGTGGTCTTCGCCTCGGTGCGGAATCGATGCCGGAACGTCGGATCCGCGGAGAATTCCGACTTGAGCACCTTGACCGCGACCCGGCGGTCCAGCCTGGTGTCCAGGGCTTCCCAGACCTGGCCCATACCGCCGGTCGCGATCAGTCGTTGCAGCCGGTACCGGTCGGCGATCATCGCACCGTTGTTCAGCATCGAGGTCCCCGTACCTTCACTCGCACATCCATATCGTTCAGCCCCCTCGAAGACCCGCGTCCAGGACCGCGCGACCCACCGGCGCGGCCACCGAACCACCGGTCGCGGCAAGCGCCCGATCCCCGCCGTTCTCCACGATTACCGCGATAGCGATCTTCGGGTTCTGCGCGGGGGCGAACGCGATGTACCAAGCGTGCGGCGGCGTGTTGCGCGGGTTGGTTCCGTGCTCCGCGGTGCCGGTCTTGGACGCGATCTGATAGGGGGCCTGGCTACCTCCGGCGTTGCTCTCCGACGCGATCATCAGGTTGGTCAGGGTCGACGCTACCTCGGCGCTGACCGCTTGGCCCACAGAGACCGGTTTGGTCTTGGACAGCTCGCTCAAATCCGGGCGCTGCAGTTGATCGACCAGGTAGGGCTCCATCCGGACGCCGCCGTTGGCGACGGTCGCCGCGATGACCGCGTTGTCCAGCGGGGTCAATGCGACGTCTCGCTGCCCGATGCTGCTCTGCGCCAACGCGGCGGGGTCGGAGATCGTGCCGACGGTGCTCTCCGCCACCGGCATCGGAATACCACGGTGCGGGCCGATGCCGAACGCGGCGGCCTCGTCCTTGAGGTTCGTGGCGCCCACTTTGATACCGAGCTCGGCGAACGCGGTGTTGCACGACCGCCGGAACGCTTCGAACAGCGACGCGGTCGGGTTGGGACCGCAGGTCGATCCGTTGTAGTTCTCCAGCGTGGTGGTGGTGCCCGGCAGCGTGATGTTCGGCGCCGCGGTGAACTGGTCATCGGGGGTCGCGGCGCGGTTGGCCAGCGCGGCAGCGGTGACCACCACTTTGAATGTGGACCCGGGTGGGTAGGTCTGTGAGATAGCGCGATTCAACATCGGATGGCTCGGATCCGCACTCAGGGTTTCCCACGCCTGGGTGCCGCTCGCGCCGTCGTGCCCGGAAAGCAGGTTCGGGTCGTAGCTGGGCGTGGAGACCATAGCAAGAATTTTGCCCGTGCTCGGCTCGATCGCCACCACCGAACCGGTGTAGCCCTTGCTGGTCATCTGGTCATAGGCGACCTGCTGCATCACCGGATCGAGTGTGGTGAGCACGTTGCCGCCGCGCGGATCGCGTCCGGAGACCAAGTCGACGAGGCGGCTGCCGAACAGCTGGTTGTCGGACCCGTTCAGTACCGAGTCCTCGGCGCGCTCGAGGCCTGTACTGCCGTACTGCATCGAGTAGAAGCCGGTAGCCGGCGCGAACGCCTCGGCGTCGGTCGGGTAGGTGCGCAGATACTTGTAGCGGTCGTCGGTGGCCACCGAGCTGGCCAGTACGGCGCCGCCGGCAGAGATCTGCCCACGCTGGCGGGAGTACTCGTCGAGCAGCACCCGTGAGTTGCGCGGGTCGTTGCGGTAATCGTCGGCCTTGATCACCTGGACGTAGGTGGCGTTCAACAGCAGTGCGACGATCATCACCATCACCGCGACCGCGACCCGACGTAGCGGAGTGTTCACGTCGCGGGCCCCACTTCCGGTCGTGCCGCGTCACGGCGCAGCATCTCGGTCTGCGCGTCCGCGATCGGCGCGGGTTCTTTCTTGCGCACCGGAGCCGGCGCGCGCGCGGCGTCGGAGATCTTGATCAGCACCGCGAGCAATGCGTAGTTGGCCAGCAGCGAGGAGCCGCCGTAGGACATGAACGGTGTGGTGAGACCGGTCAGCGGGATCAACTTCGTGACGCCGCCGACCACGACGAACAACTGGATCGCGATGGTGAACGACAGGCCGGCCGCGAGCAGTTTGCCGAAGCTGTCGCGGACCGCGAGCGCCGTGCGCAACCCACGCACCACGAACACCAGGAACACGACGAGCACCGCGGCGAGCCCGATCAGTCCGAGCTCCTCACCGATGGTGGTGACGATGAAGTCGGTCTTGGCGAAGGGCACCTGGTTGGGCCGTCCGCTGCCGAGTCCGGTCCCGGCGAGGCCGCCGGTGGCGAGCCCGAACAGCGACTGCGAGATCTGGTAGCCGGTGTTGTTGTAGTCGTCGAACGGGTTCAGCCAGGTTTCCACCCGGACCCGGACGTGGCCGAACAGCTGGTAAGCGAAGACGAATCCGAGAGCCAGTAGCCCACCACCGATGATGAGCCAGCCGACTCGCTCCGTGGCGATGTAGAGCATCACCAGCACGGTGCTGAAGATCAGCAGCGACGTGCCGAGGTCTTTCTCGAACACCAGCACGCCGATGCAGACGATCCAGACCACCAGAATCGGGCCGAGATCGCGGGCGCGCGGGAATTCCATGCCGAAAACGTGACGTCCGGCGGCGGTGAACAGATCGCGCTTGGCGACCAGTACCGACGCGAAGAAGATGATCAGCAGGATCTTCGCGAACTCACCGGGCTGCATGCTGAACCCGGGCAGGCGGACCCAGATCTTCGCGCCGTTGGTCTCCGAATACTTGCTCGGCAGGATCGCCGGAATCGCCAGTGCGACAAGACCGATCAGGCCGAGGGTGTAGCTGTAGCGGGCCAGCGTCCGGTAGTCGCGCAGCACGATCAGCAGGGCGATGAATCCGACCGTGCCCAGGGCGGTCCACAGGATCTGTTGGTTGGCGTCGGGGGAGGGCATCGCCCAGGAGTTGTAGGCGGCAGTCTGCTCGTCGGCGAGGTCGAGGCGGTGGATCAGCACGAGGCCGAGGCCGTTGAGCAGCGCGACGATCGGCAGTAACAGCGGATCGGCGAACGGTGCGAATCGCCGCACAGCCAGATGCGCACCGCCGAACAACGCCATATACGCCAGACCGTACTTGGCGATCTCCAAGGTGACCGATTGCTCCTGACTGGCCTCGACCAGAAACAGCGACACCGTGGTGATCGCCGCCGCGGCGGCGAGCAACAACAACTCCGCATTACGTCTGGTGCTCGGCGGTGGTGCGGGAGCGAATCCGCCCGGGGGACTGGGAAAGGCCCCAGCGGACGGAGGTGCAGGGGCGGACATCAGTCCGTCACCCGGCAGTTCTCCCCCGCGATCTGGGGGTTCGGCAACGTACTCGACGGCGAGACCGGAGCCTCCGACTTGGTCGGCGTCTTGATCTCGGTACCCCTGGCGTCATCCTGGCCCGGTGCGGGCGCGACCGGCGTCGGAGCCGGTGCCGCGGTAGTCGGTGCGGGTGCGGCGGCGGTGGGTGCCGGCGCGCCGGTGGCCGGTGCGGGCGCGACCGGCTCGGGCGGCGGAATGACCCCCGGCTGCGGTACCAATACCTTGTTCGGGCACGGTGGTAGCAATTCTCGCTGCGCGAGATAGGTCATCGAGTCCTTGGCCTTGTCCAGCGAACCGGGCGGTAGTCCCTTGTCCACCTGGTCGCGGCCGGTCTGCTTGAGATCGCTGACCTGTAGCGGCTTACATGCGCCCGGCAGGTCCGCACCCTGGTCCAACAGGGTGAGTTCACCGTTTCGGGTCACGCAGCCGACCAAGTTCACGTCGTGGATCGAATAGCCGAGGATCGATCCGGGCAGTCCGCGCAGGATCACCACCGAACCGTCATCCGCGCCGACGTAGTAGTTGCTGCGAATCATTTTGTAGCCGACCAGGAGTCCGGCGCAGACGGCGATGACCAGCGCGACCGTCAGCAGGATCCAGCGCAGTCGGTGCGATTTTCCGGCTGCCGGGTTCTCCGGCGTGGCGGCGGCCCTGCGCGGCGCGGCGCGCGGCGGACGTAGCGCGGAGGCCCTGCCCGCCGCGGTGTTCGGTGGCGGGGTGTCTTCATCGACGCCGGACGCGGCGCCGGCCACGATCGGATGGCTCTGGCCGTAGTCCAGATCGATCACGTCGGCCACGACCACCGTGACGTTGTCCGGACCGCCGCTGCGCAACGCGAGCTCGATGAGCCGGTCGGCGCACTCGTCGGTGTTGCCCTCGCGCATGGTGTTCGCGATGGTCTCGTCGCTGACCACATCGGAGAGGCCATCGGAGCACAGTAGGTAGCGGTCACCGGCGCGAGCCTCCCGCATGATCAGCGTCGGCTCGATCTCGTTGCCGGTGAGGGCCCGCATGATCAGCGAACGCTGCGGATGCGTGTGCGCCTGCTCGGGTGTGATCCTGCCCTCGTCGACCAGCGATTGGACGAATGTGTCGTCCCGGGTGATCTGCGCGAGTTCGCCACCGCGTAGCAGGTAGGCGCGCGAGTCGCCGATATGCACGAGGCCGAGTTTTCGACCCGCGAACAAGATCGCCGTGAGTGTGGTGCCCATGCCGTCGAGCTCGGGTTCTTCCTCGACCTGATCGGCGATCGCGGCGTTGCCCTCCCGGGTTGCCGCGTCGAGTTTGCCGAGCAGATCGTCGCCCGGTTCGTCGTCGTCGAGGTGCGCGAGCGCGGCGATCATCAGCTGGGATGCCACTTCGCCCGCGGCATGGCCGCCCATGCCGTCGGCGAGTGCGAGCAGTCGTGCGCCCGCGTAGACGGAGTCTTCGTTGTTGCCTCTGACGAGACCACGGTCGCTGCGCGCTGCGTAGCGGAGAACAAGTGTCACGATCGCAACTCGATCACTGTTTTGCCGACTCGGACCGGGGTGCCGAGCGGAACTCGGACGGCGGTCGTGACCTTCGAGCGATCGAGGTACGTGCCGTTCGTCGAGCCGAGGTCTTCCACGTACCAGTCGTCACCACGCGGCGAGAGTCGCGCATGCCTGGTCGAGGCGTAATCATCGGTGAGCACCAGCGTTGAGTCATCCGCACGACCGATCAGCACCGGTTGGGTGCCGAGCGATATGCGAGTGCCGGCGAGTGAACCTTGAGTCACCACAAGAAATTTGGCGCCCTTCTGGCCCCGGCTGAAGGAAGGCAGCACCACGGAACCGCGTGCGGCCCTGGGCTGAATCCGAATGCCGGATGCCGCGTAGATGTCGCTGCGTAACGTGCGCAGCACAGCCCACACGAACAACCACAACAGCAGAAGGAACCCCGCACGGGTTAGTTGCAGGATCAGTCCCTGCACGGCGCTCCACCTCCTGTTCGACCGTGTACGTCGGTGCGCGTGGGTGCGGTTCGACCACCCCCACCAGCCTGCTGGTCTTGCCGGCCCCGGTTTCGGCGCCGCGCGTGTGTAGGCAGCATCATAGGGCCGTCGGTCGATTTCGATCACGATACGACCGACGAATCTTCGAGGGCAATGTCGTGACCTGCACCGCGAGCTTACGGGATCAGACGATACGGATCAGGATCTCGGAGTGCCCGGCACGGATGACGTCGCCGTCGGCGAGCTGCCAATCCTGCACGGGGGAACCGTTGACCAGGGTGCCGTTGGTCGAGCCCAGATCGGACAACATCGCGGTCTGGCCGTCCCAGCGCACCTCGATATGCCTGCGTGAAACACCGGTGTCGGGTAGCCGGAAGTGCGCGTCCTGACCGCGGCCGATGATGTTGCTGCCTTCCCGCAGCTGGTAAGTCCGGCCGCTGCCGTCGTCGAGCTGAAGGGTCGCGGAGTAGCCCGAACCGGCCTGCGGCGCGGCGCCGTAACCCTGGCTTCCGCCCCCCGCGTAGCCCTGCTGCGCGCCGTAGCCCTGCTGCTGCGAGTAGGCCTGACCGTAGCCGCCTTGATCGTCCTGGCCGTAGCCGCCTTGATCGGCGTAGCCCTGGTCGCCGTAGCCGGGGTCGGCGTAACCCGACTGGCCGTAGCCCTGGGCTTGCTGGCCGTAACCGGGATCGGCATACCCTTGCTCGGCGTAGCCCTGCTGGCCGTAACCGCGGTCGCCATAGCCAGGGTCGGCATACCCCTGCTGCTGGCCGTAGCCGCCTTGATCGGCGTAGCCCTGCTGGCCATAGCCCTGGTCGCCGTAGCCTTGCTGGCCGTAACCGCGGTCGCCGTAGCCCTGCTGACCGTAGCCTTGATCGCCGTAGCCCTGCTGGCCGTAGCCTTGCTGGCCACCCTGCTGGTAGTCGTAGCCGCTCTGGTAGTCGCCGTAACCCTGCTGTGCGTCCGGCGCCTGGTAATCCGCGCCGTAGCCGCCGCGTCCATAGTCGTCGCGGTACGCGCCGTTCTGCGGACCGCCGCGACCGGCAGGCGGTGGGGCGTACCCGCGGTTGCGTGGATCGGACTCCGCGGGCTCACGGCTCGGGTCGTAGCCTGAGTTCTGCGTCATGGGGCCAGCTCCTGGTTGCGGGTTTGCAGGTCGTTGTGGCGGTGATTCGGGGCCGCGAGCCGCTGTGGCTCTGTGTCCGACGTCCGGGTCGACGCGGCCACTTGCCCTGAACTGTCCGGTGTGCAGCGTAGGTGATGCCTCGAATACCACGCGTACTTCGCCGTAGGTCTGCCAACCTTGCTCACGGATGTAGTCCTCGAGATGTTTGGCGAATGCGCGGGTGGTGAGGTCGTGATCGGCATCCAGTTGCTGGTGATCCGAAGAGTTGATCGTGATCACATAACTGTTCGGCGCCAGCAGGTGTCCGCCGCCCAGATCCTGAACGTGATCGGCGGCTTCGCGTTGCAGCGCCGCCTCCACCTCCTGGGGGACGACATTGCCGCCGAACACTCTGGCGAATACGTCACCGACGGCGCCCTGCAGGCGACGCTCGAACCGTGAAACGATGCCCATCTCGGCCTCCTCTCGGTGAGCGTTCCTTTTCCTGACTCGTTACAACGACACGCGAGTATGGCGTGTCGTTTATCGACCACGTTCATTGCATGATATCCACGATCGTCCACACCTGTAACTCTCGGCGGCAGCCCCGGGTTCCCACGCCTGGCCAGGCCCGACGTCAGGGCTCTGAAATGGCGATTTCGTCTCGGGCGTGGGCGCGTGATACGGTCTCCCAGTCGCTCGGGCGAGTGGCGGAATGGCAGACGCGCTGGCTTCAGGTGCCAGTGTCCTTCGGGACGTGGGGGTTCAAGTCCCCCTTCGCCCACAATATCGACGCAGGTTAAGGGCATAGTTCAAGGATTATGCCCCTCCTACGTCCACACTGCGGTCCACAGGGAATCTGAGGGGATTCGGCCTGAGTGCAAGGACCCATGCCGCATGGCGACTACACCGCGCATCCGCGTTCGCAAGGATGGCTCTACCTACTCGCAAGTTCGCTACCGCTGGCGTGGTTGGGCTTTGCCGGGTGATCGCCTGACGCGGCCGACACGTTAACGCAGGCGCGACGAAACGCCCCGCCGACTGGCAGGGTGTTCATCTGGCGGCTTCCCCCGGGTCGGTCTGTCCGACGAATAATCTGCCCCGTCTCCGAACCAACGGAGGCGGGGCGGGATTTCGCTGTAGCCGGCTTACCGTCTACTTCTCCAGCTTCTCCAACATCCAAGTGCCGACGGCGTAATTGTCGTCAGCGGGGATGCCGCGCGTGTAGTGCAAGGGTGGGGTTATCCATCGGATCCGACGCCATCCGATGGATGGACGGATCACCCAGCCGCCGTATTCGCGGCGAGAAGTCCACTGGAGCTGCTTGGTGTAGCCGGGCTCATGGGAGGCACGCCGAAATCGGCGGCGGAGGGCGAAGCGCAGTCGGAACCATCGGGTCGACCATGTGGTCGGACCACTACTGATAAAGACCACATCCACGGGGTCAACCTAGCACGGGATGAAAGTGGCCAAGGTCTCCTTGCGGACCTCATTTGTCCCGGTGTCCCAGGTGGCCTGCATGATGATCTTGCCCTGCCAGACGCCGGGTACGCAGTCCAGCGCCATCGCGGCGATATGGACGCTCGGCTTGGGGATCTGCGTGTCAATGGCAGGCTCGCCCTTCGGCCTAGGGTTGCTGGTGCCCGACCGATGCCATAGCTGCAATTCGATACGGAATTGAAGAGGGGCGGACGTGCATGTCACTGTTCCGCCTACGACGACAGCCTTGTGCAGCAAGTAAGGCTTCTCGTTGAATTCGAAGCCGCAAGCTTTGCCGGAGGTGGATGGCCCGGCCTGTGCGACCGGTGTGGTGGCGAGTGTCTGCCCGCTGAGTAGTGCAGCGCTGAGTGCAGCTACCGTCATCAGGTTGCGAATCATGATTCCCTCCATTACTTCCCCGGCTCCCGTACCCCACGGGAGCGTTGATCGCCGGCACGGACTGACCCTGTGGGCGCGGCGAAATAGACGCCCCGCCGCGATCGGCGTGTTTGCTTGTCGGTCTTCTATCTCCGATATCCCGGCTCTTGCCGGGACGTTCTGTACGGGTCGACGCAGTCAGGCAGTGGTGGACCGGTACTCGCGATAGGCCCGTGTCGCGGCAAGACGGCTGCCGCAGTCGGTGATCCGCCAACAGGTCGGAACCCCGCCGGTTCCGGACGCCCATCCGTCGCGAGTAAGGGATGCCGCGGCGACGCGAGCGGTCTCGGTCGCGATGCCTGTCTGCTGGCTCAGCTGCTGGGTGGTCAGCGGCTCACCTGCGGCGAGGGCGCCGAGCACCAGCGCCTGGGTTTCACGCAGCGCCATCGGCGTTAATCGCCAGCACGCGTAGGGCGTCGCGTACCCGCTCGAGAAGTTCCAGGGAGTTGCCGGCGTCGGCTGCCTGGAACAGTTCTGCGGTTTCCTCGGCGGTGAGCGGCCAGCCATCGGCGCCGATGATCGAGAGTGTGCCGTCGATGTGGCTGTGCCTGATGCCGATGGGTTGGTTGTCACTCGCCATGGTCGGCCCCGTCCCCGCAGGCAGAGATGTAGGCGGACGCTGATAGGTACTGCAGGCAGTCCGGGCCGTGGCCACCACGCACGCGGGCGACGAAATCGGCTTCGTCCAGCGAACGGTATGCACCTTCCTGCCAGCACTTCTGGTGGAAGTGTCGCCACATCTCGGTGTCGGCGAGGGTTGTCATCGGATCCTCGCAGGGACGAAGTGCTTGGCCGTGATCAGGACATCCATTGCGGCGCGCTTGGCTGCGCAGTTGTCGGCGTCGCAGTTGATGCGCTCCTGCATCACCTCGTGCGCCTGCTGCAGGCTGTAGATTCCCTCGGGTTCGGGGTGGCAGCCGCCGTAGCGGTTCAAGACGTATGGCAGGCCAACGAAGATCACCCAGCCGAGGAACGCTACGGCTGCGACGACAACGGTTGCTGTGGCGAGATCTGCGGGCATTGGGCTGTACCCCCCGGGCGTTGTGTTGTCTTGGTGTGCGACCCAATGCCGGATGGTCGGGGTATCCCGACATCGGGGGCTACGCATAGCCTCTCGCCGATCAGCCACGCGAAGTGGTGGCGATGTCACACCCCCACAGGTGGTGGAATTCCCCCCACTTCAATCGACGGTGGGATCTCACCACCGCAGTTATCCTTAAGGAACCTCTTCGCGGAGGAATCGCCCCCGGCCGACGGGCCGGGGGTCTCGCGAGGACGGTAATCCCGCGAAGAAGGTGAGGCGCATATGCCGAATCAAAACGGACTCGCCGGTGGATCCATAGGCGAGCGTATCCAAACAATCCGAACTCGCACGGGCAAGTCTCGCTCTGTCATCGCGGGCTTGGTCGGCCGCTCCGAGGAGTGGCTACGGGATGTCGAGAAAGGGCGCCAGGGGGCACCCGGTCTCGAAATGCTGCTGAAACTCGGCCGTGCGCTGGGTGTTCGGGATCTGACCGAGCTGACCGGAGATCACGAATTGCTTGTCGGATTTTCCGGCCGCGCCGGGCATCCTGTAGTACCAGCGATCCGGGATGCGATCGAATCTGTCGACCTCGCGCCCTCGGCGGCGGCGATCACCCCTGCCGAGTTCGGCGCTCGCGTCGATCGGGCGTGGAGGCTGTGGCATACCTCATCCACGCCGCGCGCGGACGCTGGCGCGATGCTCCCGGGCCTGATCCGCGACGGACGCCGCGCGCTACGCACACTCGACGGAGAGGAGCGCCGCGTAGTTGCTGCTGCGTTGTCGGGTGCGTACGCGCTGTCTGAGCAGGTACTCGCCTGGGTTGCTGATGCGCCGCTGCTGTGGATGGCCGCCGACCGGTGCATGGCCGCGGCCGAAATCGCTGACGACCCGATAACGCTCGCATCGGCGTCATGGGTGCTCGGCAACGTGTGGAGGTCGACCAGCCGCGAAGAGGATGCATACCAGCTGACGCAGGACGCGGTCGCGCTCCTCCAGCCACGCCTCGATGGCGACCAAGAGGCGCAATCTCTATGGGGTGCGTGCCATCTGCACAGCGCGATCACTGCAGCTCGCCTCGGCAGGGAGGGTGATGCGCTACGTGGTGTCGATCAGGCGATGGGGATGGCGCGCGCCCTGCCGTCCGGCTCGGCGCACCCATGGACACTGTTCGGCGTTGCCAACGCGGAGGTAACCGCGGTGTCGGTACAGGTGGACATGCGCCGATCCGGTGGCGCGCTGGAGGCTGCGTCAGTGGTGGATCCGGATGCCGTGCCGAGCGTTGACCGGCGGGCTCGTCTGTGGCTGGAACTGTCGCGCGCTTACGGGCAGCAGAAGGATTGGATTAGCACCCTCGGCGCGCTGAAAACTGCTATAGCAGCGTCGGAGGAGTCGATGCGGTGTCATCCTCTCTCACGCAGCCTCGCCACTGAACTCGTCACCCACGGCGGAAAGATCGTAGAACGCGAGGCGCGGGCGCTGGCTGTACGGCTCGGTGTCACTGCATAGTCACCAGTACAAAGAAGCCACCTCGAACTCCGGGGGTGGCTCTATTTATCGATCAGGGGTTGCCGATGATGTTTCGGCAGACGCAGCTCATCCCGGCTCCGGCGGAACGTGGCGGTGGGTGACCGGAGGGACCGGTCGCCCTCCTGCTCAGGTCGACTGTGCTCGAGGAGTGGATGTGCTCGGCGGGCGCTTCCTACGAGATGGCAGCGCTGGCAACAATATTCACCATCGAGGCCGCAGTTGTACTGTCGACGCTGAGCGAATCCTCGCTCTGACGAGGATCTTTGATGATTTTCAAGATCACCGTTCCTGGCTGTCGTCGGGCGCGGGCGTAATCCGGACGAGGTGCGACATGCCTCTGATCGCTGGTGAGGTCATATCGACAAGATCAAATATCGCGTCGAAGACATCCGGCGAGCGATTCGAAGTGTGACCTTTCCAATTCTGGGAATACTCGATAATGGGTGCGTCGAAGCTAACGGTCGAAATCTCATTGCGGTGAGTTCGCCGCTGGCGCGATGGTTTATGGATATCGCGGGACGGTCTGTGCATGACATGGGGCAACCCAAAGGGTTTTTCCGCTTATAGTTTAATATTTAATGATTTACTGATTGTTTACATGTGAGCGCCGATCCGTAACGCCAGAACGGTATGGACAATATGGCCGGCAATCAGCCGGGTGTGGGAGGTCGTGCTGATGACGGGGACTGGAACGTCGTCGGCGCTCGCCCCCTGTGGCGCACATCCCGAGTCGGTGTCTGTCGAACTCGAAGAAGGGGTCTGGGGCGGATCCACCGAAGCTTCGGTGTTCCACGGGAGAGCCAGGGTCGCCTTCCGGGCTGAACGCGACGGCGACGGCATTGCGGCTCTCGCCGCCCACCTGGGCCGATTTCAGCACTCGGCAACCTCGATCGAACTGTGGAACGGCGCCTTGACCAACGAGCCACCAAAGGGCGGTACATCGGTTGCGAGAAATCGAATGGGCTGGCAGGCTGACTGCTCAGCAGGCGACTTGGACGCGCGACCTGTGGCGTGCTTGGCGGAGAGAGATATGGAATGAGCACTGATTTCGTCTCCTGGACGAGGGAAGCAGGGCGCCGTCCACTGGTGTCGAGCCTGGGGATAGCTACGACGTTGCCGCTTGTGCGTCTTTCATCGCAATGAAAGGTCGCGTTCCCGTGGATTGCGTCTCGGTAGATCTCCAGCAACCTTTTTTGGCCGGAATGGGCGGTCGAGTCGTTCTGCGCCGTGGATTGTCGGCAGTGATTAACGCGGTCGCCACCGGGCGAATTCGCGTATCGAACGCCGTATGCGATGTCGAACGTCGGCATATGTCCCGGCACGCGCAGGTGCCCGGGCTGCTGTCGCCGGTCGTCATGCGTCGCGCGACGACGGAGGCGATCGACGCTGCGCACAGTTTGATGATCGCCCGTCGGAAGCAAACCAGGTCGCGCGATGCCGGTTCCTTCGACCGTGTGCTGTGGGAAGAATTCGTACTCGCTGTCGAGCGGCACACTGTCTGCATTCACCCGCCGTCGTCGGTCGGCCGCGAAACTGCGGGCGTGCGGATACTCGAGGGTTTTTCGGATCGTCGGGCCGGCCGCTCGGCGTCTCGCCGACTATTGCGAAGGACGCGTGGCGGTGTCTGGGGGCGGAGGGTGGGTTCATGTCGAAACGTCGACAGAGATGTCGTGTGTCATCCGGACCGGGGACCGCTGGTCCGGGACATCACGATTCGTCCGAGCTCGCCATGATTGTGCGCCGCCTGCGCGACAAGCCGTCGCTTGATTTTACCGGTTCGGCCGAAAGTTGTTGCGATTGTTGAAGATTCCAGACCTGAATCGCTTGGCGGCTGACGGGCTGCCGACACAATTTGCCCCTATGGTAGCCGTGTCGGCGAGACGTAAGACACAGAACCGGGCGTCGCTGGTCGACTCGTCGAGTCGCCGCCTCGCGACCGACACCTGATCGCACGATATCGCTAGCTCTCCGGGCACGCGTCGCCGCTCGCGACACCGGGCTCCTTGAACACCTCGAAATACCCTGGATGTGAAACGTGGACACAAGCACCGGCGATTCGTCCGAACGCATGATGGAGTACCTGAAGAAGGTCACTGTCGAACTCATGACGACTCGCAGCGATCTGACACAGCTGCGGGAGAAGATCGACGAGCCGATTGCGATCGTGGGGATGAGTTGCCGCTACCCCGGTGGTGTCGAGTCACCAGGACAGTTGTGGGATCTGGTCGAGTCCGGTTCGGATGCGGTTGGTGCGTTTCCTGTGGATCGAGGGTGGGATCCGGAGGGATTGTTCGATCCCGATCCGGACCGGTTCGGGAAGGTGTACACCCAGGCAGGCGGCTTCCTGCATGGTGCGGGCGATTTCGATGCCGGGTTTTTCGGGATCGGTCCGCGAGAAGCGGCGGCGATGGATCCGCAGCAGCGGCTGTTGTTGGAGGCGTCCTGGGAAGCCTTGGAGGATGCGGGTATCGATCCGTCGTCGTTGCGTGGCAGCGACACAGGCGTCATCGCGGGGGTGATGTACGAGGATTACGAGCACACAGCCAGGGCGGCGGGGCCGGTCGCCGAGGGGTACGCGGGTATGGGTTCGGCGGGCAGTGTGGTGTCCGGGCGGGTGGCGTACACGCTGGGGTTGGAGGGCCCCGCGGTGACGGTGGATACGGCGTGTTCCTCGTCGCTGGTGGCGATCCATCTGGCTTGTCAGGCACTGCGGCGTGGGGAGACATCACTCGTCTTGGCGGGGGGTGTGACGGTGATGTCGACGCCGTTCCTGTTCATCGAGTTCTCCCGGCAGCGTGGTTTGTCGCGTGATGGGCGGTGCAAGTCTTTCTCCGCCGGTGCGGATGGTGTGGGCTGGGCCGAAGGTGTGGGCGTGGTCGTGTTGGAACGGCTGTCGGATGCGCAGCGATTGGGGCACAACGTTCTCGCTGTCGTTCGTGGCTCGGCGGTGAACCAGGACGGGGCGTCGAATGGCCTGTCCGCGCCCAATGGTCCGTCGCAGGAGCGGGTGATCGCGTCGGCATTGGCGGCCGCCGGGCTCGCTCCTACCGATGTGGATGTGGTAGAGGCACATGGGACGGGGACGCCGTTGGGTGATCCGATCGAGGCGCAGGCCTTGATCTCGGCCTACGGGCAGGGTCGTGCGGTGCCATTACGGATCGGATCGTTGAAATCCAATATCGGGCATTCACAGGCCGCCGCCGGTGTGGGTGGTGTGATCAAGATGGTGCAGGCGTTGCGGCATGGGCTGTTGCCGAAGACGTTGCATGTGGATGCGCCGTCGCCGCATGTGGATTGGTCGGCGGGTTCGGTGCGGTTGTTGACCGAGGCGCGGGCGTGGCCTGCGGGTGAGCGGGTGCGTCGGGCCGGGGTGTCGTCGTTCGGGATCAGCGGCACCAACGCGCACCTGATTCTCGAGGAAGCTCCGGTGTCCGTCGCCCCCTCGGCTGCGGACACAAGCGCGGGGGACGTAGTTCCCGTCGCGGCGAATGCACTGCCTTTGATGGTTTCGGCCAAGTCCGACGAGGCGCTGCGCGCCCAAGCGGGTCGGCTGCGCCAGTGGCTTGTCGACCATCCGGACGCGGATGTGTGGAGTGTGGCGTCGGCACTGATCGACAGCCGGATGCTGCTGGACCGGCGCGGTGCGGTGGTCGGTCGTGATCGAGAAGAGTTGCTTGCCGGGTTGGCCACGCTGGCGTCGGGGTCGGCGGTGCCGGGTGTGATCGACAGTGTCGCCGGTTCGGGGAAGACGGCGTTCTTGTTCACGGGTCAGGGTGCGCAGCGGGTCGGGATGGGCGCCGACTTGTATGCGGCATTCCCGGTGTTCGCCGCGGCGTTGGATGAGGTATGCGCGGAGTTCGATCGTCATCTCGGTGCGTCGTTGCGGGAGGTGATGTTCGTCGATTCGGCGGGTGTACTGGATCGGACGGAGTGGACGCAGCCCGCGTTGTTCGCGTTCGAGGTGGCGTTGTTCCGGTTGGTGGAGTCGTTCGGCATCAGTCCGGATGCGGTGATCGGTCATTCGATCGGCGAGCTTGTCGCGGCGTATGTCGCGGGGGTGTGGTCGCTGTCGGATGTGTGCCTCTTGGTTGCGGCGCGTGGCCGGTTGATGGGGGCGCTGCCGGAGGGCGGCGCGATGCTGGCGGCCGCCGTGTCGGAGGCCGAGGCCGCGCAGGTGCTGGCCGGATGCGGTGATCGGTTGTCGCTCGCGGCGGTGAATGGACCGTCCTCGGTGGTGTTGTCCGGTGATGTGGACGCCGTCGAGGAGGTACAGCAGCTGCTGTCCGGCCAAGGCGTCAAGACGACGCGCTTGCGGGTGAGCCACGCGTTCCATTCGGCGCGGATGGATCCCATGCTGGCCGAATTTCGGACCATCGCCCAGCAGTTGACATATCGGTCACCGACCATGGCGGTGGTGTCGAATGTCTCCGGCGTTATCGCAGGGGCAGAGCTTACCGATCCGGGCTATTGGGTCGATCAGCTGCGCGGTGGTGTGCGGTTCGCGCCCGGCGTCGATGCTCTCGTCACCGTGGGAGTTCGCCGATTCATCGAGGTGGGCCCGGACGCGGTGCTGGCGGCTATGACTCGTCAGTGTCTGTCCGAGCTTGCTGACATCGAGTCGGATTCCATGGTGACCGCCACGTCGCGTCGCTCGGCCGACGAGGTCACGCAGTACGTGATCATGATGGCGCAGGCACACGCCGCCGGTGTCGGCGTGGACTGGCAGCCGCTGTTCGCGGGCCGGTCCCTGAGCCGAATATCGTTGCCCACCTATGCCTTCCAGCGGCAGCGGTACTGGTTGCAGCCGCTGCGCGCCGACGGCGCTTCGGGGTCGTCAGATCATCCGATGCTGACCGGCGTCGTGTCGCTGGCGGGCAAGGACGAGTATCTGTTCACCGGGCAGGTGTCGTTGCGCACCCACCCGTGGATGGCCGATCACGCCGTCTTCGGGTCGGTGATGCTGCCCGGCACCGGCTTCGTCGAGCTGGCGCTGAAGGCAGGTATGCGGCTGGGCGCCGAATGCGTCGAAGAACTATTGCTGGAAGCACCGCTGCTACTCGAGCCCGACACCGTGGTCGATATCCAGCTCGGTATCGAGCCCTCGGATGGTGAGGGTAGACGACGGTTCGTGATCCACTCGCGAGCCATCGCCGACGGGAATCCAGATGCGGGCGAATGGGTGGCGCACGCTAACGGACTGCTGGCACCGGCGCCGGAGAGTATTCCCGCATGGGTCGAGTCGGGAACGCACCGCTCGGAAGCGGAGGCAGAAGAGCAATGGCCGCCGGCCGGTGCCGAACCGGTGCCGACCGACGGACTCTACGACCAGTTGGCCGTGATGGGATTCGGCTACGGTCCGGCATTCCAAGGGGTGACGTCGGTCTGGCGCGACGGCGACGATCTGCTCGCCGAGGTGTCGCTCTCGGAGGACCCCGGTGCGCAGGCGGCGGCATTCGGAATCCATCCTGCCCTGTTGGACGCGGTCTTCCACGCGGCGATCACCGAACTCGCGCAGGACATGCCCGCGGGCCGGTTGCCCCTGCCGTTCTCGTTCGGCAGGGTGCGGTTGTTCCGCGCCGGGGCATCGGCGGTTCGAGTACGAATCGAACGGTTGGGGGTTGGTCGGATACGCGTCGTCGCGGTCGACGACACCGGCGCGCCCGTGCTGAGTCTTGATTCGCTCGCCGCCCGGCCCGTTGATGCCAAGGCGCTGAACAGTGGGGCCGGCCGTCGTGCGTCGCTGTCGGATATCGAATGGGTGTCGGTGTCATCGGGGCAGACCGTGTCAGGGTCGTCTGTCGCGGTGCTCGGCGCCGCCAGCGTTGTCGGTACCGAACGCCGCAGCACTGGTTTCGCCGATCTGCTCGACGATGACGCGACCCCGGACATCGTCGTCTGGTCGCCTGCGGGAGACGGTTCGACCGACCAGGAGGTGACCGAGCGGACGCGCACATGGGTGCGATCGGCTCTGGAACTGTTGCAGGCGTGGCAGTCCCATGAGCGGTTGAACGATTCGCGTTTGGTGGTGCTGACCCGGGGGGCCGTGAGCATGCCGGGCGAGTCGCCGGACGCGGCGGGTGCGGCGGTGTGGGGCTTGGTGCGAAGTGCGCAGTTCGAGCATCCGGACCGGTTCGTCCTCCTCGACGCGGGAGTCGACGAGAACCTGACGGTCGATGTCGTCACCGCGGCAGTGGGTTCGGACGAGCCACAGGTGGCCGTGCGTGCCGACGGGCTATGGGTTCCGCGGTTGCGGCGGCAGGCGGGGACGGCGGTGCAGGGCGGGACGGCGTTCGGCGCCGGAACGGTGTTGATCACCGGCGGCACCAGCGGTCTGGGAGCCGAAGTGGCACGTCACATCGTCGGCGCGCACGGGGTGCGGCGACTGGTGTTGGTGTCGCGCCGAGGTGAGCGCGCCGACGGTGTGACCGAGTTGGTGAACGAACTGACGGCATCCGGTGCGCGGGTTCGGATCGCGGCATGTGACGTGAGCGATCGTGCGGCCGTGGCGGCCATGCTGGCGGAATTGCCCGCCGAGTTCGCCCCGAGTGCCGTGATCCATTCCGCGGGCGTGCTCGACGACGGCACTATCGATACGTTGACCACCGACCAACTGGACCGAGTGTTGGCGTCGAAGGCGAACGCCGCGTGGCATCTACACGAGTTGACCAGCGACCGTGACCTCTCGGCTTTCGTGCTGTTCTCGTCCCTCGCGGGAGCGGTGGGTACCCCGGGCCAGGGCAATTACGCAGCGGCGAACGCGTTCCTTGATGCGCTCGCGTGGCACCGCCGGTCGGCGGGGTTGCCGGCGGTGTCGATCGCGTGGGGATCGTGGAACCAGAGCAGCGGAATGACCAGCGGTCTGGGTAGTGCGGCGATGGCGCGGATGTCCCGACTCGGAGTGCGGCCGTTGGAGAATGTCGATGGCTGGGCGCTGTTCGATCGTGCGGTCGCCGCGGCGGTACCGGTTGTGGTCGCGACCGAGTTCGACACCGAGGTGCTAACGGTGCAAGCGCGTGAGGGTTCGCTGCCCCGGATGTTGCATTCGATTGTCACGGTGCCCGTGCGGCGGGCCAGGGACATGAGCGGAACATTGGCGCGACGACTGGCCGACGCACCCGCCGACGAGCGAACGGCGATCGTGCTGGACGTCGTTCGTGAACAGGTCGCCGGGGTTCTGGGGCACATCTCCGGCGACGCTATCGATCCCATCGCGCCGTTCACCGAGATCGGCTTCGATTCCCTTGCCGGCGTGGAGTTTCGCAATCGACTCGCGAAGGCCACCGGAGTGCCACTGCCGTCGACGCTTGTGTTCGACCACCCCACCGCGGCGGCGGTGGCCGCGTTCGTGCGCTCGCGGGTCGGCGATGTGGGGGCAGCGGACGCGGTCCGCGTAGCGCCACGGGCGTCGCGCCGGGGGCGTACCGACGAGCCGATCGCGATTGTGGGGATGAGCTGCCGGTATCCCGGCGGAATCACGTCGCCGACAGGTTTGTGGGATGTGGTGATCTCGGGAACGGACGCGATCAGCGAGTTCCCGACCGATCGCGGCTGGGATCTGGATCGGCTTTATGACCCTGATCCGGACCATTCCGGCACTTCTTACCTCCAGCAGGGAGGATTTCTCTCCGGGGTCGCCGATTTCGACGCGGCATTCTTCGGTATCGGTCCGCGTGAGGCGGCGGCGATGGATCCGCAGCAGCGGTTGCTGTTGGAGGCGTCGTGGGAAGCCTTGGAGGCCGCGGGTATCGATCCGACGTCGTTGCGTGGCAGCGACACCGGCGTTTTCACCGGCGTCTCGTATCAGGATTACGAGCAGATTGCGAAGGCTGCGGGTCAGGTCGCCGAGGGATATGTCGGTACCGGTTCGGCCAGCAGTGTGGTGTCGGGTCGAGTGGCGTACTCGTTGGGGTTGGAGGGCCCGGCGGTCACGGTGGATACGGCGTGTTCCTCGTCGCTGGTGGCGATCCATCTGGCCTGTCAGGCACTGCGTCAGGGCGAGACCTCGCTGGTGTTGGCCAGTGGGGTCCAGGTGATGTCGACGCCGTTCCTGTTCATCGAGTTCTCGCGCCAGCGTGGTTTGTCGCGGGATGGGCGATGCAAGGCGTTCTCCGCCGCCGCGGATGGTGTGGGGTGGTCCGAGGGTGTGGGTGTGTTGGTGTTGGAGCGGTTGTCGGATGCGCGCCGTTTGGGTCACAACGTGTTGGCGGTGGTTCGCGGTAGTGCGGTGAATCAGGATGGTGCGTCGAATGGTTTGACGGCGCCGAATGGTCCGTCGCAGGAGCGGGTGATCACCGCGGCGTTGGCGGCGGCGGGGTTGGAGCCGTCGGATGTGGATGCGGTGGAGGCGCATGGGACGGGGACGCCGTTGGGTGACCCGATCGAGGCGCAGGCATTGCTGGCTACCTACGGGCAGGGCCGCACCGAACCGTTACGCATCGGCTCGTTGAAGTCCAACATCGGGCATTCGCAGGCCGCGTCGGGTATCGGCGGTGTGATCAAGATGGTGCAGGCGTTGCGGCATGAGGTGTTGCCGAAGACGTTGCATGTGGATGCGCCGTCGCCGCATGTGGATTGGTCGGCGGGTTCGGTGCGGTTGTTGACCGAGGCGCGGGCGTGGCCTGCGGGTGAGCGGGTGCGTCGGGCCGGGGTGTCGTCGTTCGGGATCAGCGGCACCAACGCCCACCTGATCATCGAGGAACCACCTCTCGGCTCGAATCGCGTGGTGGAGCCGGTTGCAGCCGATCTGCCGCGGGTGTCCTCGGGAACGATTCCGCTGCTGGTATCGGCGAAATCAGAAGCTGGATTGCGGGAACAGGCCGCTCGGCTCCGGGAATGGCTGATGGCGCACCCGGAAGCGGAACTGGTGGATGTGGCCCATGCACTGCTGACGACACGTGCCCGATTGGATTGGCGTGCAGCCGTTGTGGCGGGCGACCGCGATGCCGTGCTGGCCGGTTTGGCGGATGTGGCCGCGGGCTCGACATCGCTGGGAGTTGTCGAGGGCACGCCGGTCCGGGGGAAGGTCGCCTTCCTGTTCACTGGTCAGGGGTCGCAGCGCGTCGGAATGGGCGCGGGGCTGTATGCGGTATTCCCGGAATTCGCGGCGGTGTTCGACGAGCTGTGCGCCGAGTTCGACCGCTTGCTGGCGTCGACCACACCGCGTGTCTCGTTGAAGGACATCGTGTTCGGTGAGGTTGGCGAGGAACTGCTGCACCGGACCGAGTACACCCAGCCCGCGCTGTTCGCCTATGAAGCCGCGTTGTTCCGGCTCGTCGAGTCGTTCGGGATCACTCCGGATGTGCTCATCGGCCATTCGATCGGCGAACTCGTCGCCGCGTATGCGGCGGGGCTGTGGTCGGCCGCGGACGCCTGCGCACTGGTCGTGGCGCGCGGCCGGCTGATGGGTGCGTTGCCCGTCGGCGGCGCCATGCTGGCCGCCGCGATTTCGGAACAACGAGCGGCTCGTGCCATCAGCCGGTTCGGTGAACGGTTGTCGATCGCCGCGGTGAACGGACCCTCCTCGACCGTCGTCTCCGGAGACGAGGACGCTGTGGCGGAACTGGAAGCCACGCTGGGCGCAGCGGGCATCAAGACGTCGCGGTTGCGGGTCAGTCACGCCTTCCACTCCGCCGCGATGGATCCCATGCTGCC
This sequence comes from Nocardia sp. NPDC049190, assembly GCF_040648115.1. NCBI lineage: Bacteria > Bacillati > Actinomycetota > Actinomycetes > Mycobacteriales > Nocardiaceae > Nocardia > Nocardia sp. NPDC049190. The sequence continues at coordinate 221,430 of NZ_JBEZDE010000001.1, read as the reverse complement.
GGAGTTCGAGACCGCGGCCGCAGCCGTGACATACGGCCGCGCACTGGTGCCGGTGGTGTCGAATGTGTTCGGCGTCGTGGGTGGCGAGGCGTTCACCGACCCGATGTACTGGGTCGGTCATGTTCGCGACACCGTCCGTTACGCGCATGGCGTGCACGCCCTGGCGGATCTGGGCGTCCGGCGTTTCCTGGAGTTGGGCCCCGACGCCGTGCTGACTGCGATGACCCGGCAGTGTCTGCCCGCGGATCTCGAGTCGAAGACGGTGGTGGCGGCCGCGGGCCGACGTGGCGCCGACGAGGTGACGCAATTGCTGACGTTCCTCGCGACCGCTTACAACGCCGGCGTCGAGGTGAATTGGGCGCCGCTGTTCGCGGGTCGGCGCGTGACGCGAGTCGAATTGCCGACGTACGCGTTTCAGCATCAGCGGTACTGGTTGCAGCCGACCCGTCAGGTTGCGGTCGGAAACGTGGATCATCCGGTGCTGCTGAACGCGGTGCCGGTGGCAGGCAAGGACGAGTGGCTGTTCACCGGGCGGTTGTCCGGTGCGGGTCATCCGTGGATCGCTGATCACGTGGTGTTCGGTACGCCGGTGGTGCCCGCCACGACCTACGTCGAAGTGATGTCCACCATCGGCGCCCGGCTCGGCGGGCAGGTCGTGGCGGAGTTGCTGCTGGAGGCCCCGCTGGCATTCGACGCCGACACGGTGGTCGATCTGCAGGTCGGGGTCGAAGAACCTGATGCGCAGGGACGGCGGCGCTTCATCATTCACTCCAGAGCCGATCGGATCGACGATGCCGAGGCGTGGGTGAAGCACGCCGACGGTGTGCTGGCAGCGGGCGAGGACACCTCGTCGTCGCCCTGGATGGAGCCGGAGTGGCCGCCGGCTGGTGCGGAGCGGGTCGATGAACAGGAGCTCTATCACCGGATAGCGGACCTGGGGCTCGAATACGGACCCGTGTTCCTCGGTGTGCGCGCGGTATGGCGGCGTGGCGAGGAGATGTTCGCCGAGGCGTCTTTGGACGAGACCACGGCGGGACAGTCGACCGGTTTCGGAATCCATCCGGCCCTGCTCGACGCCTGCCTGCATCCCGCACTCGACTTCGTCATGGAAGACATCCCCGCGGGCAGGGTGCCGTTGCCGGTATCGATTCGCGACGTGCGCTTGTGGCGTCGAGGTTCCGGGCCGGTTCGGTTACGCACCACACTGTTGGGTGGTTTCGGCGCACGCATCGACGTCGCGGACCAGACCGGCGCGCCGGTGGCGATGCTGGGCGCGGTCGTGGTGCATCCGGTCGAGCGCCGAACGGTCGAACGGTCGCGAACCGGTCGCGGTTCGTTGCTGCCGTTCGGCGTGGAGTGGGCTGCGCTGTCGGATGCCGCGCTGTCGGATGCCGCGCTGTCGCTGGCGGTACTGGGATCCACGGTGGTTCCGGGGATAGACCGGCGCTTCGCCGCCGTGGACGAGGTGGCAACCGCCGAGAATGGGGCGGGCCTGGTCGTCTGGGCCGTGGACTCGGCCGACGCGGGCACAGTCGATGTCGACGCACGTGGTCAGGCCGATGACATCGCCGCCGTGGTCAGGCGCGCGGTACGGGACACTCTCGGCGTGCTGCGGCTGTGGCTTGCGCAAGCGCCGACCACATCGTCGCGAATGGTGGTGTTGACCAACAACGGCGTCGGCTTACCCGGCGAGTCGCCGGATCCGGTGGCCGCGGTCGTCGTCGGCTTGGTCCGTAGCGTGCAACTAGAGCATCCGGGCCGCATCGTGCTGCTCGACCACGATGGCGTGATCGACGCGGCAGCAGTGTCGGCGGCCGTCGCCGCGGACGAACCTCAGGTGGCGGTTCGTGCTGGCCGGGTGTGGGTGCCGCGACTACGTCCGGAAGCCAAGTCGTCCGGCGCGGACATGTCGTTCGGGACTGGAACGGTACTGGTGACCGGTGGCACCAGCGGGCTGGGCGCGCTGGTAGCTCGACATCTTGTGACGGCGTACGGGGTGAACCGCCTGCTGCTGGTATCGCGGCGCGGTCGTACCGGAACAGGTGTGGAGGAGCTGGTCGCACAGCTGTCCGCACAGGGTGCGGTGGTCGAGGTGGCGGCATGCGACGTCGCGGACCGCGATGCGCTCGCGTCCCTGCTGGCTGGGATCACGCCGGAATTTCCGCTGTCCGCGGTCGTACACTCCGCGGGCGCGGTGGCGGACGGCACCGTCGAGACGTTGACCGCCGAGCAGGTGGATCGAGTGTTCGGCCCCAAAGTGGACGGCGCGTGGCACCTGCACGAGTTGACGCGCGATTCGGATCTGTCGGCGTTCGTGGTGTTCTCGTCGGTCGCGGGCGTGGTGGGATCGCCCGGCCAAAGTAATTACGCCGCGGCCAACGCCTTCGTCGACGCGTTGATTCGGCGGCGACGGGCATCGGGCCTGCCGGGTGTCGCGGTCGCCTGGGGACCGTGGAACGCTGGCAGTGGGATGACCGGCGACCTGGGGGAGGCCGGGCTCGAGCGACTGCGCCGACTGGGTTTCCGCGCGCTGGGCGAAGCCGAGGGCTTGGCGTTGTTCGACGCGGCCGCCGTATCGAAATCGGCGGTGGTGGTGGGAGCCGATTTCGACTTGGCCGGATTGGCGGAACAGGCCGAGGCAGGGTCGTTGCCGAAGGTATTGAGCTCATTGGTGTCGGTCCCGGTGCGGGCAGGTGGGAATGGTGAGTTGGCGCGGCGGTTGGCCGCGGCGCCGGCTCGGGAGCGTGCCACGGTGGCGTTGACGGTGGTGCGTGAGCAGGTGGCCGCGGTGCTGGGCCACGCGTCCGGTGCCGCGATCGACGCGGGGGTGCCGTTCTCGGAGCTGGGCTTCGATTCGCTGGCGGGTGTGGAATTCCGTAATCGGCTTGCCAAGGCCACCGGATTACCACTGCCGTCCACTCTCGTTTTCGATCATCCCACCGCGCAGGCCGTGGCGGCCTTCATCGTGTCCCGGATCGCGGACGCGCCCGAAACCGAACGCCGTCCGGCGAAGACCGTTCGTCGGGTGCGTGCCGACGAGCCTCTCGCGATCGTCGGAATGAGCTGCCGCTATCCCGGCGGAGTCGGCTCGCCCGATGAACTGTGGGGTTTGCTGGTATCCGGTGGGGACGCGATCACCGCGTTCCCCTCGGACCGCGGCTGGGACCTCGAGAGGTTGTGCCACCCGGATCCGGACAAGCCCGGAACCACGTATGTCCGGGAAGGGGGATTCCTCACCGAAGCGGGTGCGTTCGATGCCGGATTCTTCGGTATCAGCCCCCGGGAGGCGACCGCGATGGATCCGCAGCAAAGGCTGATGCTCGAGGCCGCGTGGGAGGCCCTCGAAGACGCCGGCATCGACCCGGTGTCGCTGCGCGGCAGCGATACCGGTGTCTTCGTGGGCGCCACTCCGTCCGGCTATGTCGAGCGCGTGGTCGGGGAGCACGAAGGTTTCCGCATGACCGGTAATTCCGACAGCGTGATCTCCGGACGGGTCTCCTACGTGTTCGGTCTGCAGGGCCCGGCGATGACCGTCGACACCGCGTGCTCGTCGTCGTTGGTGGCGCTGCACGTGGCTGGTCAGGCGCTGCGTAACGGTGAGACGTCGTTGGTGTTGGTCGGCGGTGTGGCGGTCTCCGGGAGCCCGGAACTGTATGTGGACTTCGCGCGACAGCGAGGACTGGCTGCCGACGGGCGGTGCAAGTCGTTCTCCGCCGCCGCGGATGGTGTGGGGTGGTCCGAGGGTGTGGGTGTGTTGGTGTTGGAGCGGTTGTCGGATGCGCGCCGTTTGGGTCACAACGTGTTGGCGGTGGTTCGCGGTAGTGCGGTGAATCAGGATGGTGCGTCGAATGGTTTGACGGCGCCGAATGGTCCGTCGCAGGAGCGGGTGATCACCGCGGCGTTGGCGGCGGCGGGGTTGGAGCCGTCGGATGTGGATGCGGTGGAGGCGCATGGGACGGGGACGCCGTTGGGTGACCCGATCGAGGCGCAGGCATTGCTGGCTACCTACGGGCAGGGCCGCGCGGAGCCTTTATGGATCGGCTCGGTGAAGTCCAATATCGGGCACGCGGTGGGCGCTTCGGGTGTGGGTGGTGTGATCAAGATGGTGCAGGCGTTGCGGCATGGGCTGTTGCCGAAGACGTTGCATGTGGATGCGCCGTCGCCGCATGTGGATTGGTCGGCGGGTTCGGTGCGGTTGTTGACCGAGGCGCAGGCGTGGCCTGCGGGTGAGCGGGTGCGTCGGGCCGGGGTGTCGTCGTTCGGGATCAGCGGCACCAACGCCCACGTCATCATCGAGGAAGCGCCGACGCGGGCGACGGAGTCGCCGGGCGCTGACGCCGATCCGATCGGCGAGGAGAACGTGCTGGCGTGGCTTGTGTCGGGCAAGTCCGAGGCGGGCGTGCGAGCGCAGGCCGATCGATTGCTGGCGTGGTTGACCGATCATCCGGAGGCCGATGCGCGCAGTGTCGCACATGCGTTGGTCGACGGACGTGCCCAATTGGATAGGCGTGGTGGGGTTGTCGGCCGGAACCGGGCGGAGTTGCTGGCCGGGTTGACGGAATTGGCGTCGGGGTCGATGTCGTCGTCGGTGTTGTCAGGTGCGCCGGTAAGTGGCCGGACGGCGTTCGTATTCACGGGTCAGGGTGCTCAGCGGAGGGGAATGGGGGCGCAGTTATATCGGTCGTTCCCTGTATTCGCCGAGGCGTTGGATGAGGTGTGCGGCGAGTTCGATCGGTTGATCGGTGGTTCGTTGCGGGAGGTGATGTTCACCGGCCCGGAGGAGGTGCTGGGTCGGACGGAGTGGACGCAGCCTGCGTTGTTCGCGTTCGAGGTGGCGTTGTTCCGGTTGGTGGAGTCGTTCGGTGTCGGTCCGGATGTGGTGATCGGGCATTCGATCGGTGAGTTGGTCGCGGCGTATGTGGCCGGTGTGTGGACGTTGTCGGATGCGTGTGCGTTGGTGGCGGCGCGGGGCCGGTTGATGGGTTCGTTGCCGGGAGGCGGAGCCATGCTCGCGGTCGCCGTGTCCGAGGAGCGGGCGATCGACGTCCTGGCGGGGTTCGGAGACCGGTTGTCGATCGCGGCGGTGAACGGTCCGGAATCGGTGGTGATCTCCGGCGACGTCGATGCCGTGGAGGAGATCGAGCGCGCGTTGTCGGAACAGGGCCGCAAGACAGCCCGGTTGCGGGTCGGTCACGCATTCCATTCGGCCATGATGGAGCCGATGCTCGCCGAGTTCCGTGCGGTCGCCGACACGGTGACCTATCGGGAACCGTTGCTGCCGATCGTGTCGAACGTGACCGGCGTGGTCGGGAAGGCGTTCACCGATCCCGCGTACTGGGTCGGACAGGTGCGGGCCGCCGTCCGGTTCGCGCCCGGAATTCGGACTCTCGTCGATATGGGCGTGCGCAGGTTCCTCGAAATCGGGCCCGATGCCGTGCTTACCGCGATGACTCGCCAAACACTCGGCGACGATGGCGATGTCGCGGCCGGAATGGTGGTTGCCGCGGCGAGCCGTCGCGCGGTCGACGAAAAGATTCAATTCGTCACGCTTCTGACGCGAATTCATGTCTCCGGTGTGGACGTCGACTGGGGGTCCTTGTTCGCTGGAGGCAGAGTCCGTCGCGTTTCGTTGCCCACCTATGCATTCCAGCACCAGCGGTACTGGCTGGCCGCAACTGCCAACGCGGGGGATGTCCGGACGTCGGGCGTGGATGGCGTCGAGCATCCGCTGTTGGGTGCGGCGGTCTGGCTACCTGACTCCGAGGGAGTGGTGCTGACCGGGCGGTTGTCGTTGTCGACCCACCCGTGGTTGGCCGATCACGCGATCGGGGGTGCGGTCTTACTGCCGGGCACGGCGTTCGTGGATTTGGCATTGTCGGTCGGGGCGATGGTCGGCACCCCACGAGTGGCCGAATTGGTTGTCACCGCCGCGCTGATACTGCCGACGACGGGCGCCGTCGAACTGCGGGTGCTGGCGGCCGGACCCGATGACACGGGCGCACGAGTCGTATCGGTGTATTCACGCCCGCAACGTGACGGCGAGCCGGAGCAGGCGGAGTGGGTGCGCCATGCCACCGGCACGCTTGTCGCGTCGTCTCCCACGCCTGCTCTCGATCGGGGTCCGGTGAGCTGGCCGCCGGCCGGGGCGGTGCCGGTGGAGATCGCGGACATCTACACCGAACTGGCCGACCGTGGTTACGCCTACGGACCGCTGTTCCAGGGATTGACCGCGCTGTGGCGTCGCGACGGTGAGGTCTTCGCGGAGGTGACGCTGCCGGAGCAGGCGCAGTCGGCGGTGGACCGCTTCGGCGTGCACCCGGCGCTGTTGGATGCGGTATTGCACGCGATCGGCTTCGGCGGTTTGGTCGAGCCGGCCGCGGCGGGCGAGATTCTGGTGCCCTATTCGTGGGAGAACGTGGTCCTGCACGCCGTCGGAGCCGCGTCTGTGCGGGTTCGGTTGACCGCAGTTGAGCCGGAGGCCGACAATCAGCGGACTACGTTGACGCTCACCGACTCTCAGGGCTCACCGGTCGCCGAAATCGGGGCGTTGACGCTGCGTCCGGTCCCGATCGGTGCGCTCGAGGCGTCCGGCGCACAGAAATCCGGCACCGGCCTGCACCGGTTGCGTTGGGTTGCGTTGCCCACGCCGAAGTCGAACGACCCGGTCGCGCAGGAGGATTGGGCGGGCACAGCCCACGGCGCGACGATAACTGTCGGTGGCGAGCGGGTGGCGGTGTTGCGGCTCGCGGACGCGACTGTGGATGGGGATGTGCCGGCCGCGGTGCACGGTCGGCTCGGCGAGATCACCGCGTGGTTGCGCGAACTTCTGGCCGAGTATGACCGAGTCATCGTGGTGACCAGGCGTGCGGTCGCGGTGGACCTCGGCGAGCCGGTGGATCTCCTCGGCGCGGCGGCGTGGGGTCTGCTGCGCAGCGGTCAGAACGAGAATCCCGACCGGATCACGGTCGTCGACGTCGAACGCTGGGACGATTACCGCGACGGCGTCGTCGCCGCTCTTGCCGGCGCGGGCGAACCTCAGATCGCGTTGCGACACGGCCTGGCGTACGCGCCGCGGCTGACGCGCGGCGCGGGCGACACCGTTGGGGCGAGTGAACTGCTGCACGCTCCGGCGTGGGCGTTGACCCAGCTGGGTAAGGGCACCTTGACCGGCGACAATCTCGCTCTGGTCGAGACGCCCGCCGCGTTGGGGCCGCTCGAGCCCGGCCAGGTGCGCGTGGGACTGCGGGCCGCGGGCGTCAACTTCCGCGACGTGCTGATCGCGCTGGGCATGTATCCGGACCCCGATGCCGCCATCGGTGGTGAAGGCGCCGGCGTCGTGTTGGAGGTGGCGCCGGATGTCACCGAATTCGCGCCTGGCGATCGAGTTTTCGGGTTTGTCGCCGAGATCGGTTCGGTGGTGATCACCGACAGCAGGCTGCTGGTGCCGATGCCTGGAGCCTGGTCGTTCGCGCAAGCAGCGGCCGTGCCGATCGTGTTCGTCACCGCCTACTACAGCCTGGTCGACCTGGCGAACGCGCAGCCCGATGAAACGCTGTTGCTGCACGCCGCCACTGGCGGCGTCGGTGTGGCGGCCGTGCAACTGGCCCGGCACCTGCGGCTACGTCTGCTGGTGACCGCCAGTCGACCCAAATGGGATGTGCTGCGCGGTATGGGATTCGACGACGCTGTCATCGGCGACTCGCGGACGCTCGACTTCGAGCGGAAGTTCCTCGAACTCACCGACGGTCGCGGCGCAGATATCGTTCTCGATTCGCTGGCCGGTGAATTCGTGGACGCCTCGCTACGACTGTTGCCGCGCGGTGGCCGTTTCCTCGAGATGGGATTGACCGATCGCCGTGACCCGCACGAGGTCGCCGAGCGGCACCCGGGCGTGCACTACCGAGGATTCCACCTCAGCGAGATCAACCCGGACCGGCTGCACGAGATCCTGAGCACCCTCGTCGCTTTGTTCGACGCCGGTGTGCTGGCGCCGCCCCCGATCACCGGGTGGGATCTGCGGCAGGCGCCCGAGGCGTTCCGTTTCCTGGGGCAGGCGCTGCACATCGGCAAGAATGTGCTCACCATTCCGACGACGCTACGACCCGACGGCACGATACTGATCACCGGCGGAACCGGCGGGTTGGGTGCTTTGGCGGCTCGTCGTCTGGTCACCGAGCACGGTGTGCGGCGGCTGTTGTTGGCCAGCAGACGCGGACTCGACGCTGACGGCGCCGCGGCTCTCGTGGCCGAATTGGTCGCGCTCGGTGCGCATGTGGACGTGGCGGCGTGCGACGTGGCTGATCGGGATGCGCTCGACCAGTTGCTATCGACTATCGCGACCGAGCATCCGTTGACCGGCGTCGTGCATACCGCCGGCGTACTGGCCGACGGCCTGCTGGCAGATATGACACCCGAGCAGTTCGCGACGGTGTTGCGCCCCAAGGTCGACGCGGCGTGGAATCTGCACGAGGCCACGAAGGACCTGGACTTGTCGATGTTCGTGCTGTATTCCTCGATCGCGGGGACGATCGGAAGTCCAGGCCAGGCCAACTACGCGGCAGCGAACGCTTTCCTCGATGCGTTGGCTCATCATCGGCACCGCGAGGGGCTGTCCGCTCTGTCCGTCGCCTGGGGACCATGGCGCGGGACCAGTGGCATGATCAGCACTCTCACCGAAGCCGATTTCGCGCGTATGCGACGAGAAGGTCTGGTCCCGCTCGACGAACTCTATGGGATGTCGCTGCTCGACGCCGCATTCGCCGTCGGTCTTCCGACTCTGACCGGCGTGCGACTCGAGTCGGCGGTGCTCACCGCCCACGCCGCCGCGGGGGCCCTGCCCCGAGTGCTCAGTTCCCTGGTCACCGTCGGGACTCGGCGGGTCGATAGTGCGGGGTCGTTGGCGCAGCGACTCGCCGTCACACCCGAACTCGACCGTGCGGGCTTGGTCCTCACGGTCGTCCGGGAGCACGTCGCCGCCAGCCTCGGACACGAGTCCGGGGACCGAATCGATCCCGCCGCGCCGTTCACGGAGCTGGGTTTCGATTCGCTGGCGGGAGTCGAGTTCCGCAATCGGATAGCCAAGGCTACCGGGTTGACGTTGCCGTCCACCCTCGTCTTCGACCACCCGACGAGCCAGTCGCTGGCAGATTACCTCTGCTCCCGGCTGGCGACGACCACGGACACCGCACCGACAATGCGGCCCGACGACTCCGGCACCCGGGGCGGGCTCACGGATCTGGTCGTGGCCGCGCACCGGCGCGGGAAGGTCGGGGCTGCAATTCCGATGCTGATGGAAAGTGCCAAGCTCGCCGAAACGTTCGCCACCGAGGACAAGATGCCCGACCCGCCGACGGCGATCCCGCTGAGCCGGGGCGGAACCCGCCCAGCGCTCGTGTGCGTGCCGTCGTTCATGGTCGGTACCGGACCGCACCAGTTCGGTCGGTTGGCGCGCGAGCTGGGCGGTGACCACACCATCACCGCGTTGCGGCTGCCCGGGACGCGCCCTGGCGAACTGCTGCCCGAATCGTGGGAGGCGCTGCTGGATGTCCTGGCCACGAGCGTGGAACGGGTCGCGCAGCAGCAGCCGATCGTGCTCGTCGGCTATTCGGCGGGTGGGGCGATCGCCTATGCGCTGGCGCATCGTCTGGAAAAGAGCGGGCGTGGGCTCGCGGCAGTGGTATTGCTCGACGCCTATTGCCCCGACGATGCCGAGCAGAACCGCCAGGTACTGGTGAGCGCGGTCGGCGCCGTCCTCGATCTCGGGGACGAGGCGACCGAGATCGGTGATCACGGCTTGGTCGCGATGGCGAAGTACGCGCAGATATTCGATGAACGCCAGCCCGTGGCGATCGCTGCACCGACCTTCGATCTGCGAGCTGTGACGCCGCTGCCCCATCTGGACCTCGCCGAGCCGGTGCCTGCGTGGCTGCACACGGATAAGAGGGTCGAGATCGACGCGGACCATTTCTCGATCATCGGCGCGGCGTCGTCTATGGCGGCGCAGGAAATACGGCTTTGGCTCGACGAGCTCGTCGACCTCGAGTCCGGGACGAATTCTCATCACGGCGGCGAACGATGACGATTCGCAATACCCAGGTCGACAAGCCGCGAGTACTGCTGCGGTGGCGGTCGATTCGACTGCTGATGTTCATCAGCGCGACATCGCAATGCTCGGCGTCGGATGAGGCGAGATAGAGGAAATTCCATGGTCGCATCAATGAATGAGATCGCCATTATCGGAATGTCGTGCAGGATGCCGGGCGCTTCCGATCTGGACAAGTATTGGCGGCTGCTGCGCGAGGGTCGCGACGCCATCGGGTCCGCTCCCGCCGACCGGACCGGGATCGACGAGACCGCTGGATTCCTCGATTCGGCATCGGAGTACGACGCCGACTTCTTCGGTGTGCCACCGACCGAGGCGCGCTCGATCGATCCACAGCAGCTTTTGGGACTCGAGCTGAGCTGGGAGGCGTTGGAAGACGCGGGCTACCGTGACCGAGACGGTGCCCGGGCGGGAGTGTTCCTGGGTAGCATCGGCACCGATTTCGCCGAAGTCGTGGCGGCGCAAGGTAAACCGGGTGTCGGAAGGCATTCGTTGTGGGCGGTCGGTAGGGGAGTCGCGGCCAACCGGATCTCGAATCATTACGGATTCACCGGCCCGAGCATAGTCGTCGACAGCGGACAGTCGTCGTCGTTGGTCGCAGTGCATTTAGCATGTGAATCGTTGCGCGGCGGCGAATGCGATGTGGCACTCGCGGGTGGGCTGAATTTGATACTTTCGCCGTTGAGCGGCGAACGTTACGAGCAGTTCGGTGCGCATTCGCCGTCGGGAAAATGCTATACGTTCGACGAACGCGCGGACGGCACGGTCCGCGGTGAAGGTGGCGGCATCGTCGTGCTCAAGCCGTTGGCGCGAGCTGTCGCCGATGGTGACCGGATCTACGCCGTCATCCGCGGGAGTGCGGTCAACAGCGGCAACGAGCGCCAGGTATTGAGCGCGCCCAGCGTCGCCGCGCAGACGAGTGTGATTCGTGCGGCGCTCGTCGCCGCGGAGGTGGAACCCGCGTCGGTGCACTATGTGGAATTGCACGGTACCGGCACGCTCGCGGGTGATCCGGTGGAGGCGCAGGCTCTGGGTGAGACCTATGGCGTCAGCCGGCCCGAGGGCACACCGCTGGCTGTCGGTTCGGTCAAGACCAATATCGGACATCTGGAGGGCGCCGCGGGGATCGCGAGCCTGATCAAAACCGCGTTATGCCTACGACATCGACAACTGGCACCGAGCCTGAACTTTCACACGCCGAATCCGCGGATCCCGCTCGAAGCATTGGGATTGCGAGTGCAGACCGCGACAGAGCAGTGGTCAACTGCGGCGCTGCGGCGGGCGGGGGTGTCGTCATTCGGCATGGGCGGCACGAACGCACATGTGATTCTCGAGGAAGCTCCCGCCGCAGTCGCGGGCGAAGCGAGCACAACACCGGACAGTTCGCGGCCGCTGGCGTGGGTGCTGTCCGGGCAGAACCGGGAGGCATTGCGGGAGCAAGCTGTTCGGTTGCAGGAGTGGTTGGCTGACCACCCGCGGGTTTCCATCGCCGATGTGGCGTATTCGCTCATGCATACCCGTGCGCCATTGGAATGGCGAGGTGCGGTGGTCGGGCATGATGACGAGGCGATGCGTGCCGGGCTGGCCGCACTGGTGGATCCGGCAGCAGAAGCGCCGACAGGGGAGCCTTCCGCGGTACTGGGTCGTGCCCGCGACCGTCGAGTTGTTTTCGTCTTTCCAGGGCAGGGGAGTCAATGGGTAGGGATGGGCGCGCAATTGTTGGCGTCCGGTGGGGTGTTCGCGGAGTCGATCGCGGAGTGTGAGGCGGCGTTGGCGCCGTTTGTGGATTGGTCGTTGACGGAGGTGTTGCGGGGGGACCCGGATGCGGCATCACTGGATCGGGTCGATGTCGTGCAGCCGGTCCTGTTCGCGATGTTGGTGTCGCTGGCGCGGTTGTGGCGGGCTGGTGGGGTGGAACCGGCCGCGGTGGTCGGGCATTCGCAGGGAGAGATCGCGGCGGCGGTGGTGTCCGGCGGTCTGTCGTTGGCCGACGGAGCGCGAGTGGTCGCGGTGCGTTCGCGAGCCGTCGCGGAGGTGTTGGCGGGTTCGGGAGGCATGGCGTCGGTTGGTCTGCCGGCGGACGTGGTGGCCGACCGGTTGGCGATTTTCGGCGATCGATTGTCGGTCGCTGCGGTGAATGGACCGGGGCAGACGGTGGTATCGGGCGAATCGACGGCGCTGGCCGCGTTTCTCGCCGGGTGCGCGGCCGACGGAGTGTGGGCGAAACAGATCCCGGTCGACTATGCCTCGCATTCGGCGGCGGTGGAGCAGATCCGCGATCGAGTGCTGGACGACTTGGCGTCGATTCGGCCGAGACCAGGTTCGATTCCGTTCTTCTCGACGGTGACCGCGCAGTTCGTGGACACCGCGGGCTTGGATGCCGAGTACTGGTATCGGGGGCTGCGGAAACCGGTGCGGTTCGCGGAAGCGATCGAGGCGTTGATGCGGGCCGGGATGACCGCCTTCGTCGAGACCAGCCCCCACCCGGTGGTGTCCACGGCCATCGAATTGACGGCGGAGTCGATCGGCAAAGCTGATCAGGTGGCCGTCATCGGGACGCTGCGACGTGGCCAGGGCGGTGTGCAACACTTCGCCGCGGCATTGACAGGTGCCCATTGCCTCGGCGTCGACGTGACACCAGAGGTGTTGGCTGCGCCCGCGGGCCGTGTGGACCTGCCGACCTATGCGTTCCAACGGCGGCAATGCTGGACTCCGAGAGCCGGCGTCGGCCACGGTCCGCACGATGTGAGACGCCTCGGGTTGATCCCGTCGGATCATCCGATGCTCGGTGCCGCCGTGCCGGTGGCCGGGCGAGACGAATGGCTTTTCACCGGCCGCCTCACTATCGATACTCACCCGTGGCTTGCCGATCATGTGATCTTCGGGTCGACCGCGGTCCCCGCCGCTGTCTGGCTCGATGCAGCGTTGAGTGTGGCTGCGCGGATAGGCGCCGGGTCGGTGGCGGAATTACGGCTGTCCTCGTCCTTGCCGGCACGGGCCGCGGCCATGGACATCCAAGTGAGCGTCGCGGCATCGGACGACCACGCGCGACGGGCATTCACGATGCACGCCCGCTCCGACGAAACATCCGAGGGCGAAACCTCGCGGTGGCAGTCCATCGCGACAGGAGTTTTCGCCGCGCACACCGATGAGGCGTCGTCCTGGTCGGGCGGTGACTGGCCGCCTGCAGCGGCCGATCCGGTGTCGGTCGAGGAACTGTACGACCGGCTGACCGAGCGTGGTGTCGACTACGGTGTGGCGTTTCAGGGTGTCACGGCGGCCTGGCGCCGCGGTCGCGAGATGTTCGCTGAAGTTTCGCTCGATGAGACCGTCGCTGATCGAGCCGAGAGTTTCGGCGTTCATCCGGCATTGCTGGACGCGATGTCGCACATCGTTCTGGACCGGCTGGATACGACCGGCGGTGTCTCGATGCCGTTGTCGTTCACCGATGTTCGACTGGACCACAGCCGTGCGGAAACGGCGCGGGTGCGAATCGACCAGATGAGCGCGGACACTCATCGGGTGACAGCTGTCGCCGAGGACGGTCAGCCGATCCTGACGATCAAGCAGTTGGTGGTCGAACTGGTCGAACCGGCCGAGCGCACGCCGACAGATCAGTCCGATCACGGTGGTCAGAACGAACCTCGCCGGTCACAGACGGTCCAGCGCGCTACTTCCGCGCCTCGTCGTCGCCGCGCTGTGGCGGCGGGTCCGCTGGCGCCCAGGTTGTTCGCAGCTCCGGAACACGAACGCGACGCGTTGGTGCTCGCGGTAGTGGCCGAGCAGGCCGCGGCGATACTCGGCCATGACTCGGCGCAAGCCATTCATCCGGATCGACCGTTCACCGCGTTCGGGTTCGATTCGCTCAGCGGGCAGCAGTTACGGAATCTGCTGGTGGCAGCGACCGGAGCGGAGTTGCCGACGACACTGATATTCGACTATCCGACTCCGGCGGCGGTGGCGCGTTTGGTGCGTTCGCGGCTGGAAGGTGTGCGTGGCGAGGCTCGGCGGGTGGTGCGTCGCACCAACTCGGACGAGCCGATCGCGATCGTCGGCATCGGATGCCGTTTTCCCGGAGGCGTCGAATCGGCTGAGGATCTGTGGAATCTGGTCGCCGAGGGCAACGACGCGATTACTCCGTTTCCGTCCGATCGCGGGTGGGATCTGACGCGGTTGTTCGATCCGGACCCTGACAAGCCGGGCACCGTTTACACCCGGGAAGGTGGATTCCTCGCCGACGCGGCTGCTTTCGACGCGGGATTTTTCGGTATCGGCCCGCGTGAGGCCGCGGCGATGGATCCGCAGCAGCGGCTGATGTTGGAGGTTTCCTGGGAAGCGTTGGAGGACGCGGGGATCGACCCCACCGTGCTGCGCCACACCGACACCGGCGTATACATCGGCGCCTGGGAGTCCGGTTACTCGCGGGGGGTGACCGGCTCGTACGAAGGCTTCCGTTTGACCGGAACGTCGCAGAGCGTGATATCCGGCCGCGTCGCATACCTCTTCGGGCTCGAAGGGCCCGCGGTAACAGTCGACACCGCATGTTCGTCATCGCTGGTCGCGCTGCATCTCGCCTGCCAAGCGTTGCGCCAGGGCGAGACCTCGCTGGCCTTGGCGGGTGGTGTCAGCGTGTCGGTGAATCCGAGCCTGTACGTCGATTTCGCGCGCCAGCGGGGGTTGGCGCCGGACGGACGCTCCAAGGCGTTCGCCGCCGCCGCCGATGGTGTGACGTGGTCGGAGGGGGTCGGGGTGCTGGTGCTCGAGCGGTTATCGGACGCGCAGCGCTCGGGTCACACCGTGTTGGCGGTGGTGCGTGGGAGCGCGATCAATCAGGACGGTGCGAGCAACGGTTTGACCGCGCCGAACGGTCCCTCGCAGGAGCGAGTGATCATGGCCGCGCTGGCGGCCGCGGGGTTGGATCCCTCGGACGTGGACGCGGTCGAGGCACACGGCACCGGGACGACGTTGGGCGATCCGATCGAGGCGCAGGCACTGATCGCCACCTACGGGCAGGATCGCGAGCAGCCGCTGCGGATCGGGTCGGTGAAGTCGAACATCGGCCATGCGGTCACCGCCGCCGGTGTCGGTGGTGTGATCAAGATGGTCCAGGCGTTGCGGCACGAAATGCTGCCGAAGACGTTGCATGTTGATGCGCCGACACCACATGTGGATTGGTCGTCGGGATCGGTCCGGTTGTTGACCGAGGCCGAGCCGTGGCCAGCGGCTGATCGGGTACGCCGGGCGGGCATCTCGTCGTTCGGGATCAGCGGTACCAACGCGCATGTGATCGTCGAAGAAGCCCCGTCCACCACAACCGCCGTGGACGACAGCACTAATGGCGCAGGCGCGCCGGTAGTGGGTACCGACGTGGTCGCGTTGCTGATTTCCGCGAAGTCCGACGATGCGCTGCGCGCACAGGCTGATCGCTTGCGGCAATGGCTGATCGACCGGCCTGACATCGATATCCGCAGCGCCGCGTACTCCTTGGTGTATGCCCGTGCGCACCACGCTCATCGAGGTGCGGTCGTCGGCGCCGATCGGGAGGAGCTGCTGACCGGGTTGGCGGACTTCGTCGCTGGCACAGGATCGTCTCGCGTTGTCGAAGGTCGGACCTGCGCAGGGAAGACGGCGTTCCTGTTCACCGGTCAAGGTGCGCAGCGGACGGGTATGGGTGCGGACCTGTATCAGGCGTTCCCGGTATTCGCGGCGGCATTGGACGAGGTGTGTGACCAGTTCGATGTCCTGCTCGGTGGGTCCCTGCTCGGTGGGTCCCTGCTCGGTGGATCATTGAAAGATCTGATGTTCGGTGATACCGACGGATCATTGGGTCGGACCGAGTGGACGCAGCCGGCATTGTTCGCGTTCGAGGTCGCGTTGTTCCGCTTGCTGGAGTCGTTCGGATTGGCTCCCGATGTGGTGATCGGGCATTCGATCGGGGAATTGGCGGCGGCCTATGTGGCTGGCGTGTGGACGTTGCCGGATGCGTGTGCGTTGGTGGCGGCGCGGGGTCGGTTGATGGGTGCGTTGCCGGCGGGCGGCGCGATGCTTGCTGTGGCGGTCGACGAACACCGAGCAGCGGATATCGCCGCCGAATTCGGTGACCGAGTCTCGGTCGCGGCGGTGAACGGTCCGTCCTCGACGGTGTTGTCCGGGGATGTCGATGTCATCGACGAGATCGACCGCGGGCTCTCCGGTGCGGGGATCAAGACGAATCGTTTGCGGGTCAGCCATGCTTTCCATTCGGCGCGGATGGATCCGATGTTGGCCGAATTCCGTTCCGTGGCCGCCGGCATCGCCTATGAGCAGCCGAGGTTGCCGATTGTGTCGAACGTGTCCGGTGAATCGGCCGGGGCGGCGGTGTGCGACCCGGAGTACTGGGTACAACAGGTGCGCGGCTGTGTGCGCTTCGCGCCCGGCGTGGATTCGCTCGTGAACGCGGGTGTGCGGCGGTTTGTCGAGGTGGGTCCGGATGCGGTGTTGGCCTCGATGGTTCGCGCGTGTTTGGAGCGGCATCCAGAAGTCGAGTCGCTGTCTTCGGTGGTGGCGGTATCGCGGCGTTCGACTGGTGAGATGACGCAGTTGGTGACGTCTTTGGCACAGGCTCATGGGGCGGGTGCGCGGGTGGATTGGGCGTCATTGTTCGCCGGTCGTGCGGTACGTCGGGTTGGGTTGCCGACGTACGCGTTCCAGCACCAGCGGTATTGGCTGGCCGCCGAAGGCACGGGCGACGTCCGGGCATCGGGTCTGGAGGGCACGGATCATCCACTGTTGGGTGCGGCGGTCTGGCTGCCGGACTCGGAGGGGGTGGTGCTGACCGGGAGGCTGTCGTTGCCGAGTCACCCATGGTTGGCCGACCATGTGATCGGCGGGGCGGTCCTGGTGCCGGGGACGGCGTTCGTGGAGTTGGCATTGCATGTCGGGGCACTGGTCGGCAGTCCGCGACTGGCCGAGCTGGTCGTGGCCAAGCCGTTGCTCGTGCCGTCGGTGGGTGCGGTCGAGCTGCGGGTGATGGCGGCCGGATCCGATGACGCGGGTGCGCGAGTTGTGTCGGTGTATTCGCGCCCGCAACACGCTGGTGAACTGGATCGAGCGGAGTGGGTTCGCCATGCGACGGGAACTCTTGTCGCGCAGACGTCGTCGTCGCGGTCCGACGTGGCAACGCTGACGGAGGACTGGCCGCCGGTCGACGCGTCGCCGGTGCCCATCGGTGATGTCTACGCGGAGTTGGCCGAGCGCGGCTACGGCTACGGACCAGTCTTCCAAGGGTTGACCGCGCTCTGGCGGCGCGGCGACGAGGTCTTCGCCGAGCTGGATCTGCCGGATCAGGCGCAGTTGTCGGCGGGCAGGTTTGGCGTGCACCCGGCGTTGTTGGATGCGGCTTTGCACGCGATCCTGCTCGGTGGATTGACCGAGCCCGCCGCACCTGGCGAGATCCTGGTGCCCTATTCCTGGGAGAACGTCGACATTCACGCTGTCGGAGCCGCGTCGGCGCGGGTCCGGGTGGCCACGGCGGAGCCCGGAGCGGGAAGCCATCAGATCATGCTGACCCTCCTCGACTCGCAGGGCGCACCGATTGTCGAGGTCGCTGCTGTCACCCTGCGTCCGGTTTCCCTCGGCACCCTCGGCGCCGCCTCGCCTCCGAACAGCGGCCTGCACCAACTGCGTTGGGTTCCGTTGACCGCGCCGAACCCGGGTGATCTCGTCGCGGACGAGCAGTGGGTGAGTACGGATGAGGATGAGACGGTCATCGTCGACGGCGCCCCGGTGGCCGTAGTGCGAGTCGCGGACGAGTCTGCGAATGAGGACGTGCCGAGTGTGGTTCGCGATCGGCTCGTCGGACTGGCGGCACGGGTGGGTGAACTCCTAACGCTGCACGAGCGGATCGTCGTGGTGACCAGGGTCGCGGTCGCGCTGGACTACGGCGAACCGGTGGATCTTGTGGGCGCGGCTGTGTGGGGTCTGCTGCGTAGCGGGCAGAATGAGAATCCCGGCCGGATAGTGCTCGTCGACGTGGACCGCTGGCAGGACTACCGTGCCGCTGTCGCTGCGGCGTTGGCCATCGCGGATGAGCCTCAGGTGGCTGTGCGGCACGGGGTGGCGCACGCGGCGCGTCTGAGCCCTGATGCAGTCGACATCGTGGGTGCGAGTGACCTGCTGCGTGCTCCGGCGTGGGCGTTGACTCAGCTCGGCAAGGGCACTCTGACCGGTGACAACCTGTCCCTGGTCGAGACGCCCACCGCGTTGGCGGCGCTCGGGCCCGGTCAGGTTCGGGTGGGCGTGCGCGCGGCGGGCATGAACTTCCGTGACGTGTTGATCGCCCTGGGCATGTATCCGGACAGGGACGCCACCATCGGCGCCGAGGGTGCGGGCGTGGTGCTGGAGGTGGCGCCCGATGTCACCGAATTCGCTCCTGGTGACCGGGTCTTCGGATTCCTGTCGGATATCGCCTCGGTTGCGGTCGCGGACCGCAGGCTGCTGGCCCGAATGCCGCGAGGCTGGTCGTTCGCGCAGGCCGCCGCAGTGCCGGTGGTGTATGTCACGGCGTACTACGGTCTGGTCGATGTGGCCGACGCGAAACCCGACGAAACGTTGCTGCTACATGCGGCGACCGGTGGTGTGGGTGTGGCGGCTGTGCAGTTGGCGCGCTATCTGCGACTGCGCTTGCTGGTGACCGCGAGCCGGCCCAAATGGGATGTGTTACGCGATATGGGATTCGATGATTCGGTCATCGGTGATTCGCGCACGCTGGAGTTCGAGCGGAAGTTCCTGCAGGTCACCGACGGGCGCGGCGTCGATATCGTTCTCGATTCGCTGGCTGGTGAATTCGTGGACGCCTCGTTGCGGTTGTTGGTCGGTGGCGGCCGCTTCCTCGAGATGGGATTGATCGATCGTCGTGACCCTGGCGAGGTCGCCGAGCAGCACCCTGGTGTGCACTACCGGGGTTTCCATCTCAACGAGATCAGCTCCGACCGGTTGTGCGAGATTCTGCACATCCTCGTCGACCTGTTCGATACCGGTGTGTTGGCGCTGCCCCCGGTCACCGCGTGGGATGTGCGCCATGCGCCAGAAGCCTTCCGGTACCTCAGCCAGGCCCGGCACATCGGCAAGAACGTGCTCACCATGCCGTCGCCGTTGCGTCCGGACGGAACGGTTCTGATCACCGGTGGTACGAGTGGGTTGGGTGCGGTGGCGGCTCGACATTTCGTCGTCGAGCGCGGTGTGCGGAGGTTGGTGTTGGCCAGCAGGCGCGGACTCGCCGCCGACGGCGCCGCGGCTCTCGCGGCCGAATTGGTCGCGCTCGGTGCACATGTGGACGTTGTGGCGTGCGATGTGGCCGACCGGGTGGCGCTGAATGGGCTGTTGTCGGCTATTCCGGCGCAGCATCCGTTGACCGGCGTCGTGCACGCGGCCGGGGTGTTGGCCGATGGTCTGCTCGCGGACCTGACGCCAGAGCAGTTCGGGGCGGTGTTGCGTCCGAAGGTCGATGCTGCGTGGAATCTGCACGAGGCGACCAAAAATCTCGATCTGTCGATGTTCGTGCTCTATTCGTCGATCTCGGGCGTCCTGGGCTTTCCCGGTCAGTCCAATTACGCGGCGGCGAATATGTTCTTGGATGCTGTGGCCCACTACCGGCACCGTTCCGGGCTGCCCGCGACCTCGGTGGCGTGGGGCCCCTGGTCGGCGACGAGCGGCATGACCAACACCATCACCGAAGCAGACTTCGCGCGCATGCGCCGTTTGGGGATGGTTCCGCTCGAAGCGAACTACGCGATGTCGTTGCTGGACACCACCTTAGCCGCTGGGCATCCGACGAGCGCCGGTGTGCGGCTCGATGTGACGGCCCTTACCGCGGAGGCCGCTTCGGGGTCGTTGCACCGAGCGCTCAGCGCGTTGGTCGCCGTAGGGACTCGCCGCGCGGGCAGTGTGGGATCGCTGGCCAAGCGGCTCGCCGACACCCCCGAATCCGACCGCTCGGGCATCGTGCTCGCCGTCGTTCGGGATCATGTCGCTGCCAGCCTCGGGCACGAGTCCGGGGACATGATCGATCCCGCGGCGGCGTTCACGGAGTTGGGTTTCGATTCTCTGACGGGTGTCGAGTTCCGTAACCGGTTGGGCAAGGCCACGGGTGTCCAGTTGCCGTCGACTTTGGTGTTCGACTATCCGACCGCGACTGCGGTGGCGAAGCTGGTGCAGTCCAAAGTCGAGCCGCCGGCGGCCGCTGAACCCGCGAAAAAGGTGGTGCGCAGGGTCAGGGCGGACGAACCTATCGCCATCGTCGGAATGAGTTGCCGGTTCCCCGGTGGTGTGACGTCGCCGGATGAGCTCTGGAATCTACTCGTCTCCGGGGTCGACGCGACCGGCGAGTTCCCGTCGGATCGCGGGTGGGATCTGGAACGGCTGTTCGACGATAATCCGGATGCACCCGGCACCGTCTATGCGCGTCGCGCCGGGTTCCTCGACGAAGCAGGCGAATTCGACGCCGGCTTCTTCGGCATCGGTCCGCGAGAGGCGTCCGCGATGGACCCGCAGCAACGACTGTTGCTGGAAGCCTCCTGGGAGGCGCTGGAGAATGCGGGCATCGACCCTGTCTCGTTGCGCGGTAGCGACACCGGGGTATACGCGGGAGCGTGCTACTCGGGCTATTTCGATCGGGTGACCGGTGATCTGGAGGGCTACCGGCTAACCGGCACCACGCACGCCGTGATCTCGGGCCGGGTGTCGTATGTCTTCGGTCTGGAAGGGCCCGCAGTCACCACGGATACCGCGTGCTCGTCGTCCCTGGTTACGCTGCACCAGGCTTGCCACGCGCTGCGACAGGGCGAGACCTCGCTGGCGATGGCGAGCGGAGTGACGGTCGCTGCCAGCCCGTATCTGTCTGTCGACTTCGCGCGGCAGCGCGGTCTCGCATCGGACGGACGCTGCAAGTCGTTCTCGGCCGCGGCCGACGGTGTCGCGTTCTCCGAGGGTGTCGGCGTGCTGGTGCTCGAACGGCTCTCCGACGCCCAACGCCTCGGACACAACGTGCTGGCGCTGGTGCGCGGGTCGGCGGTGAATCAGGACGGCGCGAGCAACGGATTGACCGCGCCGAACGGTCCGTCGCAGGAGCGGGTGATCGCGGCGGCATTGGCCAGTGCCGGGTTGGCGCCGGCGGACATCGATGCGGTCGAGGCGCACGGAACCGGAACGACCTTGGGCGACCCGATCGAAGCACAGGCATTGATCAACGCCTACGGGAGCGACCGTGCCGAACCGCTGCGGATCGGGTCGATCAAATCCAACATCGGCCACACCGTCGCGGCCGCCGGTGTCGGTGGCGTGATCAAGATGGTTCAGGCGATGCGGCATGAAACTCTGCCGAAGACACTGCATGTGGATGAACCGAGCCCGTATGTGGACTGGTCGGCGGGCACCGTCGAGCTGCTGACCGAGGCCCGCCCGTGGCCACGTAACGGGCGGGTCCGCCGTGCCGGCGTGTCGTCGTTCGCCATCAGCGGTACCAACGCCCACGTCATCCTGGAGGAGGCGCCGGCCCGTACGGTCCCGCCGACTGCGCCCGAGGATCAGCACGACGACCCGACTGCCGTGCCGTGGATCGTATCGGCGAGTTCCGAGGCCGGTCTGCGGGCACAAGCAAGTCGATTGCGGCAGTGGGTGATCGACGAACCCGACGCGGATGTGTGGGATATCGCGCATTCCCTGGTGAGCTCCCGGGCCCAATTGGATCGGCGTGGCGCGGTCGTCGGACACGACCGAGACGAGCTGCTGGCCGGCCTGGCCGAGCTGGCCGCGGGCTCGCCCAACGCCATCGAGGCGACCGTGGGTTCGGGCAAGGCGGCGTTTCTGTTCACCGGTCAAGGTGCGCAACAGGCTGGGATGGGCGCGGGGTTGTATGCGGCCTTCAGCGTGTTCGCGGAGGCGTACGACGAGGTGTGCGCCCAGGTCGATCCGTTGCTGGAAAGGTCGCTGAAGGATTTGGTATTCGATCCGAGCGATGCGGAACTCGTCAACCGCACCGAGTTCGCGCAGCCCGCGTTGTTCGCGTTCGAGGTGGCGTTGTTCCGGCTGATCGAGTCGTTCGGTGTGGTGGCGGACATGCTGATCGGACATTCGATCGGCGAACTGGCCGCCGCGTACCTGGCGGGCGTGTGGTCGTTGCCGGACGCGTGCGCTTTGGTGGTCGCGCGCGGACGGTTGATGGGGGCGCTGCCCGCCGGTGGAGCGATGCTGGCGGCGGGGGTTTCCGCGGATCGCGCGGTCACAGTGCTCGCCGAGTTCGACGGCCGGGTGTCGTTGGCAGCGGTGAACGGTCCGTCGTCGGTGGTGTTGTCCGGGGATGCGTCGGCCATAGCCGCGATCGAGGGCAGGTTCGCCGCGACGGGAGTGAAAACCTCCCGGTTGCGAGTGAGTCATGCATTCCATTCGGAATTGATGGAGCCGATGCTCGATGAGTTCCGCGGCGTGGCACAAGGGCTGACCTATCACCAGCCAACCGTTCCGATCGTGTCGAACGTCTCGGGTGTCGTGGTCGGTGCCGAGATGACCGATCCGGAGTATTGGGTTGCGCAGGTGCGTGGTTGTGTGCGGTTCGCCCCGGGAATCGACACCCTGGTCAGCGCGGGTGTCCGCCGGTTCGTGGAGATCGGGCCGGATGCCGTGCTGGCGGCGATGACGCGGCAGTGCCTCGCCGAGAATCCGGACATCGAGGCCCGCTCGATGGTGGTCGCGACCGCCCGCCGTGCGACGGACGAGGTGACTCAGTTCATGTCCGCGCTCGCGCGAGTCCACGTGGGTGGAGTGTCCATGGACTGGACGCCGTTGTTCGCGGGTCGCTCGGTGCAGCGGGTATCGCTACCCACGTATGCTTTCCGGCGCCAATGGTATTGGCTGCCGTCGGCCGGCTCGCCGGATTTGTGGCAGTGGGGTCTGGACGACGCGGAACATCCGCTCCTCGCGGCGATGGTGCGACTGCCGGATTCCGCGGAGGTGGTGTTCACCGGCAGATTGTCGCTGTCCAGCCATCCCTGGCTGGCCGATCACACCGTCGCCGGTGTGACCTTGCTGCCCGGCGCCGCCTTCGTGGAGTTGGCGTTGCATGTGGGAACGATGGTGCAGTGCCCACAACTGGCGGAATTGGTGATCGAGGCGCCGTTGCCGGTGCCGTCCACCGGAGCGGTCGAGTTGCGTGTGGTGGCGAGCGGACCCGACGACACCAACGCCCGGACGGTGTCGATGTACTCGCATGCCCCTGGTGACGATTCCGAGCAGTGGGTCCGACACGCCGTCGCGACGGTCACCGCTGGATCGGAAGCGTCCGCGGAGGCCGATCTGACGAGCTGGCCGCCGAATGGTGCCACGGCGATCGCCATCGACGACGCCTACCCGGATCTGGCTGTGCAGGGTTACGAGTACGGACCGGCGTTTCAGGGGTTGACCGCATTGTGGCAGGCCGATGGTGAGGTGTTCGCGGAGCTCGCGTTGCCGGAGTCCCTTCGATCGGAAGCCACGCAATGCGGTGTGCACCCGGCCTTGCTGGACGCCGCGCTGCACGCGGTCCTGCTCGGTGGGCTGCTTGCGGATGCCCAGGCCGGCGCGATAGCGGTCCCGTACTCATGGGAGAACGTGACGTTGTACGCGACGGGCGCGACCGCCTTGCGGGTTCGCGCGACGGTGACCGGCTCCGTACCAGGTGGGGAACGGATCACGGTCAC
Organism: Nocardia sp. NPDC049190; assembly: GCF_040648115.1. Taxonomy (NCBI): domain Bacteria; kingdom Bacillati; phylum Actinomycetota; class Actinomycetes; order Mycobacteriales; family Nocardiaceae; genus Nocardia; species Nocardia sp. NPDC049190. The sequence continues at coordinate 197,619 of NZ_JBEZDE010000001.1, read as the reverse complement.
CCTCGCCGACACCTCAGGTGCCGCAGTAGCCGAGGTGGGCGCGCTGACCCTGCGCCCGCTGTCCGCCGATGGGCTCGGTTCGGCGCATTCCCGGCTCGACGACGTCGGTTATCACGTCGACTGGGTGGCGTTGCCCACGCCTACTGGAGAGCCGACCGCGGTCGACTCCTGGCGCGTGGTCGAGGACATGGAGACCGTCACGATCGCAGGTGCGACCGCGACCGTATTGCGGCTCGACGTGGCGACGTTCGCCCCTGCCGCCGATGGGGTGGCTGACCGCGATATCCCTGTGGTGGTGCGGGATTCGCTGTCCGCGTTGACGGCGCGGGTGCAGCGGCTGTTGCTGGAGACCGGGCTGGTCGTCGTGGTGACCCGGCAGGCGGTGGCAGTGCATCCTGGTGAGTCGATCGACCCGTCCACTGCGGCGGCGTGGGGCTTGCTGCGGACGGCGCAGAGTGAGCATCCGGATCGGATTCTCCTGGTCGATATCGACGACTGGGCCGACTACCGGCGTGGTGTCGCGTCGGCGTCGGTTTTCGAGGGCGAACCGCAGTTGGCGCTACGGCGCGGCGCGGCACATGCGCCGCGGCTGACCCGCCATGATGCGGGCCCGCTCGGATTCACGGGCTCCGATATGGCGCCGTGGACTTTGACGTTGCACGGTAAGGGCACGCTGACCGGCGACAACTTCGGCCTGAGCGGAGATCCGGGCGGATTGAAGCCGTTGTCGTCCGGGCAGGTTCGGGTGAGTATGCGGGCGGTCGGCCTCAACTTCCGAGACGTGCTCGTCACGCTCGGTACCTACCCTGTTCCGAATGCTCGAATCGGCGGCGAGGGTTCCGGGGTTGTGCTCGAGGTCGCGCCTGACGTGACCGAGTTCGCGCCTGGTGATCGAGTTTTCGGCTTCATGTCGGGTATCGGTTCGATCGCGGTGGTCGATCGCCGACTACTCGCACCGATCCCGCGGGGATGGTCGTTCGCTCAGGCAGCTGCCGTGCCGGTGGTGTACGCGACGGCTTACTACAGCCTCGTGGATCTGGCTGCGGCTCAGCCTGGTGAGACGTTGTTGCTGCATGCGGCCACCGGTGGTGTCGGTATGGCGGCTGTTGCGCTTGCTCGGCATCTGGGTTTGCGACTGTTGGTGACCGCGAGCGAGCCGAAGTGGGATGTGCTGCGTGATCTGGGTTTCGACGATGCCGATATCGCCGATTCGCGCAGTCTGGATTTCGAGCGGAAGTTCGGTGCGATCACCGGCGGGCGCGGTGTGGATATCGTGTTGGATTCGTTGGCCGGTGAATTCGTGGATGCCTCGTTGCGGCTGTTGCCCCGAGGCGGTCGGTTCGTCGAGATGGGGATGATCGATCGGCGTGATCCGGCCGAGGTGGCCGCGGCGCATCCTGGAGTGGACTACCACAGTTTCATGTTGCTGGATGTGAATCCGGATCGGTTGCAGGAGATTTTGGCGGCGCTGGTCGGGTTGTTCGACGCCGGCGCGGTGACCGCGTCTCCGGTCACCGCGTGGGATCTGCGGCACGCGCCGGAGGCCTTCCGGTATCTGAGCCAGGCTCGGCATATCGGTAAGAACGTGCTCACCGTACCGACCCCATTGGGTCGCGACGGTACGGTCCTGATCACCGGCGGCACCGGCGGCTTGGGTGCGGTGCTGGCGCGGCATCTGGTGACCGTGCATGGCGCCCGCCGGTTGGTGTTGGCGAGTCGGCGCGGTTCGCGGGCGCCTGGCGCCGCCGAACTCGTCGACGAGTTGACCGCATTGGGTGCGCACGTGGACGTGGTCGCCTGTGATGCGGCTGATCGGACGTCATTGGATGGGATATTGGCGGCGATACCGCCACAGCATCCGTTGACCGGTGTTGTGCATGCTGCGGGCGTTGTGGCCGACGGTGTGTTCGACACGTTGACGCCGGAGCAGATCGCGACCGTAGTGCGGCCGAAGGTCGATGCGGCGTGGAATCTGCACGAGGCGACGAAGAATCTCGATCTATCGATGTTCGTGTTGTATTCGTCGATCGCGGGTGTGATCGGTAGCGCGGGACAGGCGAATTACGCGGCGGCCAATGCTTTCCTCGATGCGTTGGCACACGACCGGAAGGTGGCTGGTTTGCCCGCGACCTCACTGGCGTGGGCACCGTGGCGTGCGAGCAGCGGCATGACGAGCGCTCTCGGTGCCGCCGACCTCGCCCGCTTGCGACGGGAAGGTTTCCCCGCGCTGAGCGACGACGAAGGCATGGCACTATTCGACGCGGCCGTGGCGGGTGGCAGGTCGACGTTCGTGGCTGCCCGGATCGACCGGACCGTCCTCGCCGAGACCGGTCCCGATGAGCTGCGCGCGATCATGCGCGGCCTGGTCCGGCCGGCGCGCCGCCGCGTGACCGAAACGAAGAACGAGCCCTCGACGCTGGCGGCGCGCCTGATCGGCCGCACGGCAGTCGAGCGGGAACGCGTGATCCTCGACGTGATCGGTGTCCAGGCAGCGGCCGTTCTAGGGTCCGATGTGGAAGTGACCGCTCCGGACAAGCCGTTCAGCGATATCGGGTTCGACTCGCTGGGTGTGATGGAGTTCCGCAACCGGTTGAAGTCGGCTGTCGGAGTGCAGGTGTCGGCGACGGCGATGTACGACTACCCGACACCACTCGAGTTGGCTCGGCATCTGCATGACCAATTGGGTCTGACAACTCCCGCTGAGCTGCCCGTCGGTGCCTCAGCGGCCGACGACCTCACCCATTTGGAGGCGATGGTCGAACGTGTTCTCGCCGCCGCCGGCGACGATGACGCAACGGTCACCGCGCTCCTCGGCATCGGTGACCGACTTCGATCCCACCTCGGCGACCGATGGCGGATCGACGAATACGACGATTTGGCCGCGCATTCCACCAGTGAGCTTTTCGATCTGATCGATGAGGAGTTTGGTCGACCATGAGCAACAACGAGGAACGGCTGACCCAGTATCTCCGCAAACTCACCGGAGACCTGCGCACTGCCAACAGGCACATCCAGGAATTGGAAGAGCGTGCCCGGGAGCCGATCGCGATTGTGGGTATGGCGTGTCGGTATCCGGGTGGTGTGCGGTCGCCAGAGGATTTATGGCAGTTGGTCGCCAATGGTGTGGATGCCGTGGGTGCGTATCCGTCGGATCGGGGATGGGATCTGGAGCGGTTGTTCGATCCGGATCCGGATGTGGCGGGCACGATCTACACCCGAGAGGGTGGTTTTCTGGATTCGATCGGCGAGTTCGATGCCGCGTTTTTCGGGATCGGGCCGCGTGAAGCGGCGGCGATGGATCCGCAGCAGCGGTTGATGTTGGAGGCGTCGTGGGAGGCGTTGGAGGACGCCGGGATCGATCCGGTATCGCTGCGTGGCAGTGATACCGGGGTTTTCACCGGTGTCGTGCACCAGCACTACGGGCCCAAGGTCGGCTCACCGGCCATCACCGCCGAAACCGAAGGTCACGCCTACCTCGGTGTTTCGAACGCTGTGCTGTCCGGCCGGGTGGCCTACAGTTTCGGCTTCAAAGGCCCGACGATGTCGGTCGATACGGCGTGTTCGTCGTCATTGGTGGCGTTGCATTTGGCGTGTCAAGCGTTGCGGCAGGGTGATGCGTCGTTGGTGTTGGCCGGCGGGGTGACGGTGATGTCGGATCCGTCGTTGTTGATTGCGTTCGCGCGCCAGCGCGCGTTGTCGCCCGATGGTCGGTGTAAGGCGTTCGCGGCGGCCGCCGATGGGACCGGCTTCTCCGAGGGTCTCGGTGTGTTGGTATTGGAGCGGTTGTCGGATGCGCGCCGTTTGGGTCACAACGTGTTGGCGGTGGTTCGCGGTAGTGCGGTGAATCAGGATGGCGCGTCGAATGGTTTGACGGCGCCGAATGGTCCGTCGCAGGAGCGGGTGATCACCGCGGCGTTGGCGGCGGCGGGATTGAAGCCGTCGGATGTGGACGCGGTGGAGGCGCACGGTACGGGCACGATGCTCGGGGATCCGATCGAGGCGCGGGCGTTGATCGGTGTGTACGGGCAACGGGGCGAGCGTGGTCCGTTGCATTTGGGTTCGTTGAAGTCGAATGTGGGTCATACTTCGGCCGCAGCGGGTGTGGGTGGTGTGATCAAGATGGTGCAGGCGTTGCGGCATGGGCTGTTGCCGAAGACGTTGCATGTGGATGCGCCGTCGCCGCATGTGGATTGGTCGGCGGGTTCGGTCCGGTTGCTGACCGAGGAGCAGCCGTGGCCCGTGTCGGTGGACCGGGTGCGTCGGGTGGGGGTGTCGTCGTTCGGGGTGAGTGGAACCAATGCGCATGTGATTGTCGAGGAGGCGCCCGCCGACCCGGTCACCGCGGCGGGCGACGGTGACTCCGAGCGCCCCGACGCCGAGGAGGCGATGGCGGCACGGCCGGATATCGCGTCGGATGTCGTCGCGTGGATCGTGTCGGGGAAATCGGAGAGTGCGTTACGGGCGCAGGCGGATCGACTGCGGCACTGGTTGGTCGGCGATCCGGATCCGCAGGTATGGGATGTTGCCGCCGCGCTGACGACGTCGCGGGCGCGGATGGACTGGCGCGGAGCGGTCGTGGGACGCGATCGAGCGGAACTGCTGGCCGGATTGACGGCCCTCGCCGCGGACGAGTCGGCGCCGGGCATCCTTCGTGGTTCGGTGCGGCCGGGGCGCACAGCGTTCCTGTTCACTGGTCAGGGCGCACAGCGGCCCGGTATGGGCAAGCAGTTGTACGCGGTGTTCCCGGTGTTCGCGGCGGCACTGGACGAGGTGTGCGCCGTGTTCGACCCGCTGCTCGGGCGGTCGCTGAAAGATCTGATGTTCGCTGACGACACCCCCGACGCGGCATCGCTGCTAGCACGCACGGAGTTCACCCAGCCCGCGCTGTTCGCATATGAGGTGGCGGCATACCGGCTCGTGGTTTCCCTGGGCCCGTCACCGGACGTGCTGCTGGGGCACTCCATCGGCGAACTGGTGGCTGCTTACGTCGCCGGGGTCTGGTCGCTACCGGACGCGTGCGCGCTGGTGGCCGCGCGCGGGCGATTGATGGGCGCGCTACCGGATGGCGGTGCGATGCTGGCGGCTGCCGTCGCCGAGGACGAGGCAGCCGAGTTGGTCACCGGATACGGAGATCGGCTTTCGGTGGCCGCGGTGAACGGACCCTCGTCGGTGGTGCTTGCCGGCGACGTCGACGCCGTCGAGGAGATCGAACAGGTGCTCGCCGGTCGGGGTCGCAAGACGAGCCGGTTGCGGGTCAGCCATGCCTTCCATTCGGCACGGATGGATCCGATTTTGGCCGAATTCCGCATGGTGGCGGCAGGTTTGAACTACCGGCCGCCGAATGTCCCGATCGTGTCCAATGTGACCGGCGAACTGGTCGAGCGTGAGTTGACCGATCCGTCGTACTGGGTACGTCAGGTTCGGCAGGCTGTGCGATTCGCGCCAGGAGTTCGGACGCTGACCGCGTCCGGCGTCCGCAGGTTCTTGGAAGTGGGCCCGGACGCCGTGCTTGCTGCCATGACACGTCAATGCTTGGCCGACGAACCAGATCTCGAGACCCGGTCGGTGGTGGCCGCCGTTGGTCGGCGCGACGCGGACGAGACGGTGCGATTCACCGAGTTCCTGGCCGCGGCCGACGTCGCGGGGCTCGAGGTGCGGTGGGCGAAGTGGTTCGCGGGCCGGTCGACGCGTCGAGTCGCGTTGCCGACCTACGCGTTTCAACGAGAGCGTTACTGGTTGTCGCCGCTCGAGAGCGTCGGTGATGTCGGCCGGGCCGGTTTGATGTCGATCGAGCACCCGATGCTCGGGGCCGCGATCGCGATGGCGAGCAAAGACGAGTGGCTGTTCACGGGGAGGCTGTCGACCGCGTCGCAGACCTGGATCGCCGATCACACCGTCTTCGGCACGATCTTGCTGCCGGGAACGGGTTTCGTGGAACTGGCATTGGCAGTCGGTGCCCGCGTGGGTCTCGACAACCTCGACGAATTGGTCTTGGAAGCGCCGTTGTCGCTGGACGACCGAACCCAGATCGACATTCAGATCAGCGTCGAAGCGCCCGAGGAAGACGGGCGGCGGCGGTTCGTCGTCGCGTCCCGTCCGGTAGACGACGCCGGCGCCATCGGAACCACCCATGCACGCGGCATCCTCGGCCCCGGAGTGACAGTCGATGTGCCCGCGTTCGACAACGACCTGGCGATAGCGGACGCGAGTTCCGGCACCACACTGTACGACCGATTGGCGGCGCGTGGCCTCGATTACGGGCCTGCTTTCCAGGGCGTGAGGAGTGTGTGGCGGGACGGCGATGACGTGTTCGCCGACGTCCGGTTGCCCGCGGAGATCGACGCCGCCGAATTCGGCATCCATCCGGCGTTGCTGGACGCCGCGCTGCACGCCGTCGTCGAGGAACTGGCAGTCGATCTGCCAACCGGGCAGGTTCCGTTGCCGTTCTCGTTCAGCGGCGTTCGTTTGTACCGCCGCGGTGCGATGGCCGTGCGGGTGCGCCTGCGACGCAGTGGAGCAGACGCCGTAGTGCTCGAACTCGGTGACGAGGGCGGTTCGGTCGTGATGACCGTCGAGGCGCTGCGGGCGCGACCGGTGAGCAGCGCCGTCTTGACCGAGAGGCGATCGACTGGTCGGCACGCGCTCTACGACATCCAATGGAGCGCGCTCGAATACAGTCCACGAGCTGATGCCGAAAGCCTGCGAATCGCTGTCGTCGGCACGGCGCGCGGCTTCGACGTCGGCTACCCGGGAATGGCCGCGCTGGGCGATGTCGCTCGGGAGGACCGTCCCGACGCGGTGGTGTGGTTCGCCGACGGAACGTCTGACGAGACGCAGTCGGCGCATGCTGTGCGTCGTCGGATACACCAGGTACTCGCCGAGGTGCGCTCCTGGCTGCGGCTTCCCGCGGCGACGGATGCGCGACTGGTCGTGGTGACCCGCAACGGCGTGGGTTTACCGGGTGAGAATCCCGACCTGGCTGCCGCGGCCACCTGGGGTCTGCTGCGGAGCGCGCAATCGGAGAGTCCCGGTCGGATCGTCCTGCTGGACGTCGACGGCGAGGTGGGCCCGGACCTGGTCGCGGCGGCCATCGAGGTAGACGAGTCACAGTTGGCGGTGCGGGACGGGGTGTTGCTGGCGCCGCGGCTGATCCGTCGCGACGAGTCCGCGAATGCGTCGAAACTCACGTTCGGCTCGGGTTCGGTGCTGATCACGGGAGGGACGAGTGGATTGGGCGCCCTGGTAGCGCGGCATCTGGCCGCGGCCCACGGTGTTCGCGATCTGGTACTGGTGTCGCGGCGCGGCGAACACGCTGCCGGTGTCGACGATCTCGTCACCGAACTGGTCGTACTCGGCGCCCGCCCGCGGGTGCTGGCATGCGATGTGAGCGACCGTACCGCCGTGCGGACGATGCTCGACGCTCTTTCCGACGGGCCCGCACTGACCGGCGTGGTGCACGCGGCGGGGGTGTTGGCCGACGGCACCTTCGATTCGCTCACACCCGACCAGGTGGACCGGGTGCTCGCGCCGAAGGTCGACGCCGTGCTGAACCTGCACGAACTCACCGCGGAGTGCGAACTGTCCGCGTTCATCCTGTTCTCCTCGGTCGCGGGGATTCTCGGGTCGGCGGGGCAAGCCAACTATGCGGCGGCGAACTCGGTACTCGACGCGCTGGCACGGCGACGTGCGACCGCGGGTCTGCCCGCGATCTCGGTGGCCTGGGGTCCGTGGAGCCAAGACAGCGGAATGACGGGCGAATTGGACGCGGCCGCGGTGGAGCGGCTTTCGCGCATGGGCTTGCGCCCCCTGGCCGAGGCCGACGGGCTAACGTTGCTCGACCTCGCCGGTGGTGCCGGCACACCGTTCGTCGCCGCGGTCGATCTCGACAGGTCGGCCTTGTCCGCCGCCGCCGCGCGCGTCGGCGTGCTGCCTGGACTGTTGCGGTCGCTGGCACCGTCCGCACGCCGCGCAGACACCGGAGGCGGCGATCTGGCGCGGCAGCTGGCAACGGCGCCGCCGGACAGACATGATGCGATCGTCCTGGGTTTCGTCCGCGCTCAGGTCGCCGCGGTGCTCGGTCACGCCTCGGGCGAGCAGATCGACGTCGAGAAGCCGTTCACGGAAATGGGTTTCGATTCCCTGGGTGCGGTGGAGTTCCGCAACCGACTTGCCAAGATCACCGGTCTGCGGCTGCCGTCGACACTGGCCTTCGACTACCCCACAGCGTCCGCGATGGCGCGGTACGTGCGCTCGCGGATCGAGGGGGAGAAGGCAGGCACGGTCCGTACGCGCCGTCGGACTCGGACCGACGAGCCGATCGCGATCGTCGGAATGGCCTGCCGGTATCCCGGCGGGGTGGATTCCGCGGACGCGCTGTGGGAACTGGTACGGTCCGGAACCGATGCGATCAGCGAGTTCCCCTCCGATCGCGGGTGGGATCTGGACCACCTGATCGATCCCGATCCCGACCATCCGGGTACGTCCTATGCCCGGGAGGGCGGATTCCTGCTGGACGCGGCCGAGTTCGACGCTGGCTTCTTCGGAATCGGCCCGCGAGAGGCCATCGCGATGGACCCGCAGCAGCGGTTGCTGTTGGAGGTGTCGTGGGAGGCGCTCGAGCACGCGGGAATCGATCCGACCTCGTTGCGCAGCAGCGACACCGGCGTCTACACCGGCCTGATGTATCGGGACTACGAAGTGACGGCGCGACAAGCCGGGTCCGACGTCGAAGGGTATGTCGCTACCGGTTCGGCGGGCAGCGTGGTATCCGGCCGCGTCGCCTACGCGCTCGGACTGGAGGGGCCCGCGGTGACCGTGGACACGGCGTGCTCGTCGTCATTGGTGGCGTTGCACCTGGCCTGCCAGGCCCTGCGTCAGGGCGAGAGTTCGCTGGCTCTGGTGGGTGGCGCGACGGTGATGGCGACGCCGCTGACCTTTGTCGAGTTCTCCCGGCAGCGCGGCCTGGCCCCGGACGGCAGATGCAAGCCGTTCTCTGCCGCCGCCGACGGCGTTGCCTGGTCCGAGGGCGCGGGCGTGCTGGTGGTGGAACGGCTGTCGGATGCGCGACGGCTGGGCCACAACATCCTCGCGGTGGTGCGCGGCAGCGCGATCAATCAGGACGGCGCGAGCAATGGCCTGACCGCACCGAACGGTCCCTCCCAGGAACGGGTGATCACGGCAGCTCTGGCGAATGCCGGACTCGAGCCGGGGGATGTCGATGCGGTGGAGGCGCACGGAACTGGGACGACTTTGGGCGACCCGATTGAGGCGCAGGCTCTGCTGGCCACCTATGGGCAGAATCGTGCCCAGCGGCCGCTGAAGGTGAGTGCGCTCAAATCGAACATTGGCCACACGCAGGCGGCCGCGGGCGTGGGCGGCGTGATCAAGATGGTGCAGGCGCTGCAGCACGAGACATTGCCGAAGACGTTGCACGTGGACGCGCTGTCACCGCACGTGGACTGGTCGGCGGGGGCGGTGCAGGTGCTCACCGAGGCCGAACCGTGGCCGGCGGGTAACCGGGTGCGACGTGCGGGCGTGTCGTCGTTCGGGATCAGCGGTACGAACGCGCATGTGATCCTCGAGGAAGCACCGTCGGCACCGACTCCCTCTGCCGAATCAGCACTGGCCGGCGACGATACGTCGGCCAGGTCCGACATCGACGTCTCCGTGGTGCCCCTGGTGGTGTCGGCGAAATCGGAGGAAGGGCTGCGCGGACAGGCGGCCCGCCTGCGGAATTGGCTGGCCGACCGTCCGGAGCTCGATGCCTGGGCGGTGGCGCGGTCGTTGCTGGACTCGCGGGCATCGCTGGATCGGCGAGGCGTCGTTCTCGGGCGTGATCGGGAGGAGTTGCTTGCCGGCCTGGCCGCATTGGCGTCGGATTCGGCACTGCCCGGTGTGGTCGAGGGCATGACGAGTTCGGGTCAGACGGTCTTTCTGTTCACCGGCCAAGGTGCCCAACGAGCCGGGATGGGTGCAGGGTTGTACCGCGCCTTCCCGGTGTTCGCGGCGGCATTGGACGAGGTGTGTGCGGAATTCGACAATCATCTCGGTGGGTCGGTGAAGGCAGTGATGTTCGCCGATCCCGGGGAGGTGCTCGACCGGACGGAGTGGACGCAGCCAGCTTTGTTCGCGTTCGAGGTGGCGATGTTCCGGCTGATGGAGTCGTTCGGGCTGGCACCGGATGTGGTGGCGGGCCACTCGATCGGAGAATTGGCGGCCGCGTTCGCAGCCGGGGTGTGGTCACTCGCGGACGCTTGCACGTTGGTTGCGGCGCGGGGCCGGCTCATGGGGGCACTGCCGGACGGCGGTGCGATGCTCGCGGTCGCCGTCTCGGAGGCCGAGGCCACGGAGCTGATCGTCGGGTACGGCGATCAGGTGTCGCTCGCAGCGCTGAACGGGCCGGAGTCGGTGGTGCTGTCGGGGAACGAGGATGCCGTACGACAGATCCAGCGACGGCTTTCCGATGCGGGCCGCAAGAACACCTGGTTGCGAGTCTCACACGCGTTCCATTCGGCGTTGATGGAGCCCATGCTGGACGAGTTCCGCGCGGTGGCCGCTGGATTGACCTATCGCGAGCCATTGGTGCCGATCGTGTCGAACGTCACCGGTGCGCAGGCCGGCGACACCGTCCGGGATCCGGAGTACTGGGTGGCGCAGGTGCGCGGCTGCGTGCGGTTCGCTCCCGGCATCGACACGCTGATCGACTCCGGTGTGCGCAGGTTCGTGGAGGTCGGTCCGGATGCCGTGCTGGCCGCGACGACCGTCGAGTGCTTGGCGGAGCGTCCGCAGCAGGAAACGAAGTCGGTGGCGGTGATGGCATCGTCGAGGCGGTCGATCGACGAAGCGGCCGGCTTCGTGACGTTCCTCGCGCAGGCGCACGCTGTGGGCATGTCGGCGAACCTGCGGCGCTTGTTCGCCGGACGCGGTGCGCAGCAGGCGCCGTTGCCCACCTATGCCTTCCAGCATCGGCGCTACTGGCTGCAGCCGGCATTCGAGGTTGTCACGGGCAGTTTCGGGCATCCGCTGCTGACGAACGTCGTGCCGCTGGCGGGTAAGGACGAGTGGTTGTTCACCGGACGGCTCTCGGTACGGACGCAGCCGTGGATCTCCGATCACGTCGTGTCCGGTGCGGTTCTGTTGCCTGGGACCGCTTTCGCGGAATTGGCACTGGCCGCGGGCATGCGACTCGATGTCGAGTTCGTCGAGGAACTGCTTCTGGAAGCTCCGCTCGTATTCGCTGGCAACGCCGAGGTGGACCTGCAGCTCAGCGTCGGAGCGGCCGACGGCGCGGGGCGGCGCACGTTCGCGATCCATTCGCGTGCCGCTACCGACAGCGGCGCCGCGGACACGCAGCCGTGGGTGTTGCACGCGGGCGGTGTGCTCGGCACCGCCGACGGCAACGCGCCCACCTGGGACGACAGGGCATGGCCGCCTATCGGGGCCGAGTCGGGCGATACCGCACTCTATGAGCGGCTGACACAATTGGGTTTCGAGTACGGGCCGGCGTTCCAGGGCGTCTCCGCGGTGTGGCGGCGTGGCGAGCAGATGTTCGCCGAAGTCTCCCTCGACGGATCCGTGAATGGTTCGGCTTCCGCGTTCGGTATGCATCCCGCTCTGTTCGACGCCTGTCTACATGTGGCAATCGATGAGCTGACCCGTGATCTGCCGCCTGGGCAATTGCCGCTGCCCTTCTCGTTCACCGGGATGCGATTGTGGCGTTCCGGGGTGGGGGCGGTGCGCGTGCGGCTGGTCCGCACCGAGAGCGGGGATGTCGGCATCGTCTGCGTCGACGACGCTGGCTCGGTCGTGCTCACCGTCGACGCGGTCGTCGCACGACCGGTCGACGCCGAAGTGCTGAGAGCGGCCGCCGGGTCGCGCGGCCCGTCGCCGCTCGGCCTGCGGTGGATCGACTCGGCACTGCCGGTCACCGCGTCCACCGAAGTGCTGGCGACGCTGGGTTCGGCGCGGGTGGCCGGAATCGACCGGCACTACACCGATATAGCCGATATCGTTGTGGCCGAGCAGGTTCCGGAGGTGATCATCTGCTCGCTCGCCGACTTCATCGACGACAGCGCGGTGTCGGCTACTGACCGCGCCGCCACAGTCCGGCGGTCGGTCCACATCGCCTTGGCGGTGCTGCGATCGTGGCTGTCGGCCGAACGTCTGATGAACACCCGACTGGTGGTGATGACCCGTCGAGCTGCGGGGCTACCGGGTGAGTCCGTGGACCCGGCCGCCGCGGCGGTGGCAGGCTTGGCTCGCACCGCCCAATCGGAAAACCCTGGCCGGATCGTGCTGCTCGATCACGACGGCGACCTGCGTGCCGATATCGTACGCAGGGTGCTCGAGTCGGGGCAGAACCAGGTCGCGGTCCGTGATTCGCGGATGCTCGTGCCGCGTCTGGTCGAGAGCGGCACTGTCGCCGCGGCCGAACCCGCCCAGCGGGTATTCGGTGCCGGCACGGTGCTGATCACCGGCGGTACCACCGGACTGGGCGCGGTGATGGCCCGGTATCTGGTGGCCGCGCACGGCGTCGAACATCTGCTGCTGGTGTCCCGTCGCGGCGAAGCGGCGGCGGGGGTCGCCGAACTGGTCGCGGAACTGACCGGTATGGGTGCCGAAACCCGCGTCGCCGCCTGTGATGTCGGTGATCGAGCAAGTCTGGCCGCCGTGCTCGACTCGATCGGGTCCGAGCATCCCTTGACAGCGGTGATCCACTCCGCAGGTGTGGTCGACGACGCCACGATCGAAAAGCTCACCCCGGAACAGGTCGACCGGGTGCTCGTACCCAAGGTGGACGGTGCGCTGAACCTGGACGAGCTCACCAGGGAACACAACCTTGCGGCCTTCGTCATGTTCTCCTCGGTGGCCGCGATTCTCGGCGCGCCGGGCCAGGGCAACTACGCGGCGGCCAACTCGTTCCTCGACGGGCTGGCCAGCACTCGTAAGGCGGCCGGCCTGCCGGCGGTCTCGGTGGCTTGGGGACCGTGGAGTCAGGACATCGGCATGACCGGCCACATGGACCGGACCGCGATAGCGCGGTTGGAAAGACTGGGCATCAAAGTGCTCGGCGAAGCCGAGGGGATCGCATTGCTGGACGCGGCGATGGTCGGCGATGACCCGGTGGTCGCCTGTGTCGAGTTCGACAAGCCGACGCTGGCGGCTCAGGTTCGGGCCGGACGGCTGTCGGACGTGCTCAGCGGCCTAGTGCCCACACGAGCACGACGGGTGAGCACCGGCGCCGGGAGTGCCGGCGGGTTGGCGCATCGGCTCGCCGCGACACCGGAGGAGGAACGAGATGCGCTGATATCGGGGTTCGTTCGCGAACACGCCGCGGCGGTGCTCGGCCATCCGTCGCCCGCAGCGATCGAGCCCGATACCCCGTTCAACGAGTTGGGATTCGACTCACTCGGCGGCGTCGAGTTGCGCAATCGGCTCGCCGAGGCGGCCGGCATAAATCTGCCATCGACGTTGGTGTTCGACTACCCGACCGCCACCGCCGTGGCGAAACTACTACGTTCCCGGTTGGATGTCGCCACGGCCGGCTCGGCCGTGGACGACCAGGTTGCCTCGTTGCGCTCGCTGTTGGCGACCATGTCATCGGTCGAGGACAAGACGCGTCTGGCGGAACGGATTCGCGCGGCTCTGGCCGACGCGCTGACGCCGCCGGAATCTGCGACTCGCGACGACCGCGTCGCTGTCGAGGCGGCGTCGAGCGCCGACGAATTATTTGCCCTCATCGACCAGCAGATAACAACGAAGTGAGGAAATGATGACCCAGACGACAGACAACGGGTTCGCGACGATCGAGACGTCCGACAGCGGCCTCCGAGAATTGCGTATGGAGTGGAACGATCCCATGCTCGCCGTCTTCGGCTTGATGCAGTTGTCACGCGAGGAATTGTTGGAGCGCCTGCGGTCCGGCGATCTCCCACAGCCCCCATTGGCGCGGCTGCTCAACATCGCGGTCGTCGACGCCGAGCCCGGCCGTATGGTCCTGAGCCTGACCCCCGACGAGCGACACGTGAACTTCCTCGGCGTGGTCGGTGGCGGCGTAGCCGGCACCGTTCTCGACATCGCGATGTGGGGTGCCGTCCATCTTTCCCTGGAGGACAAGTCCCTGGTTACGACGGTGAGCATGAACACGAACCTGGTTCGCCGTATCGTCCATGGCCAGGGACCGTTGTACGCGGTCGCGACCGCCGTCCACATCGGACGGACCACCTGCACCGCCGAAGCCCGCCTCGTTGATGACGCCGACAAAATCTACGCGACGTCGTCGGCCAGCTTCGTCCGCATGACCGTCGGCTGACGATATCGCGGGTTCGGCAGGGAACGAGGAGGGCTCCCAACCGTCGGATGCGAGCCCCACATCCGAGGATGTCGTAGGAGGGTCGGGAGAACCGACCCTCCTACGCGACTGCTGGTTCAGAGTGTCGCGGCCAGACGGGTGCCCTGGTCGATAGCGCGTTTGGCGTCGAGTTCTTTGGCTTCGTCGGCTCCACCGATGAGATGCACACGGCCGCCTAGGGTTTCGAGCTGATCCTCGAGGTCTCGGACAGATTCTTGACCAGCGCAGATGATTACGTTGTCGACTTCGATCACGCGCCGGCCCTCGCGGTTCTCGCCGAAGCTGATATGCAGACCTCGATCGTCGATCCGCTCATAGTTCACTCCGCCGATCTGAGTGACCCCTTTGGCATTCAGGGCAGCACGGTGGATCCAGCCCGTCGACTTACCCAGAGTTGTTCCGAACGGCCCCGTCTTTCGTTGCAGTAGGGTGACTTCCCTTACGGCCGGGGTCGGCTTACGGGTCGTCAACTGGCCGAGGGCGTGGTCGTCATCGGTGACACCCCATTCGGCTTGCCATTCTTCGAGATTCAGGGCAGGGCTCGCTTCGACGGTGAGCAATTCACTGATGTCGAAGCCGATCCCGCCGGCACCGATAACGGCGACACGTTTTCCGACCGGCCGCTCCTTGCGGACCGCCTGTGGGTAGGACAGCACCATCGGGTGATCGATTCCTGGGATATCGAGGGTGCGCGGACGCACGCCGGTGGCCAGGACGATCTCGTCCCAATCACCTGCGGCAAGCTGTTCGGCTGTCACGCGGGTATTCAAATGCACTGTGACACCGGTGATTTCAAGCTTACTTCGGAAATATCGGATCGACTCGTCGAATTCCTCCTTGCCGGGGATACGACGAGCGAGGTCGAATTGGCCGCCGATCCGGTCTTCGGCTTCGAACAGCTCGACATGATGACCACGTTCGGCCAGCCCGGTCGCGGCCGCCAGACCCGCCGGGCCCGCGCCGACGACAGCGACTCTTTTGGCGCTGCGGGTGGGCAGCAACTGCAGCAGTGTTTCATGGCAGGCGCGTGGATTCACCAGACAGGACACGGTTTGGCCGGTAAAGGTGTGGTCGAGGCAAGCCTGGTTGCAGGCGATACAGGTGTTGATCTCGTCCACGCGGGATTCGGCGGCTTTGTTCACCCACTCCGGGTCGGCCAGGAGCGGCCGTGCCAGCGCGATGAGATCGGCGTCGCCCCGCTCCAGAATCTCCTCGGCGACCTCGGGCATGTTGATCCGGTTCGCGGCGCACACCGGGATTGTCACGTGCTCCTTGAGCCTGGCGGTGTACCCGACGAACGCGGCCCGTGGCACCGAGGTCGCGATGGTCGGAACCCGCGATTCGTGCCAGCCGATGTCGGTGTTGATGACATCCACCCCGGCGGACTGCAATTCCTTCGCCAGTGTGATGATTTCGTCGAAGGTCTGTCCTTCCTCGACGAACTCGGCTACCGACATCCGGAACATGATGAGAAAATTGTCACCGACCGCGGCTCGGATCTGCCGGACGATTTCGATCGCGAATCGCTGGCGGTTGGCCGTCGAACCGCCCCACTGATCGGTGCGGGTATTGGTGCGCGGCGCGAGGAATTGATTGATCAGGAAGCCCTCGCCACCCATCACCTCGATCCCGTCGTATCCGGCCAGCTTCGCCAATTCCGCGCAGCGCGCGTGGTCGGCGATCGTGTTCTGAATGCCTTCCTCGGTCAATTCCCGGGGTACGAACGGGCTGAACGGGGAAGGCACCGCGGAGGGCGACACACTGATGGGAACCTCTGAATCCCGGCCCGCATGCAGGATCTGCAACGCGATCTTGGCCCCCGCTTCGTGCACCGCGTCGGTGATGGTGCGGTGTCGGCGTGCGTCGGCCTCGGTGATCATCGCGCAGGCGAAGGGAGACAGCCAGCCTTCCCGATTGGGCGAGTAACCGCCGGTGACGATCAGACCCACACCGCCGCGGGCTCGTTCGGCGAAGAACGCGGCGAGACGGTCGATATGCCAGTCCCGGTCCTCCAACCCGGTGTGCATCGAACCCATCACCAGGCGATTGCGCAGTGTGACGCTTCCGACCCGGAGTGGCGACAGCAAGCGCGGAAAAGCTGAACCCATGAAGTGAACCTAATGACCAGTACCCAACCGCGCAATCGGAGGAAAGCACGTTTTACCTCAACAGCGGACTGGGGCATCTGGACGTAACGCGGGCTGTTTCATCCTGCGCAGTTCCGCACTGTTCCGTGGCGGCGCGATAGCGGGGGGACCACCCGCGCACCAGTGGCCCGATCGAGAGGGCGGGGATCGGCCGTCAGCGGTCGCCGGGGGGCGGGTGACCCGATAACGTGGGTCCGTTGACAGCGACCAGCGGTATGAGCTGCTCTTCTGGGGTGACGATGTGAGCCGCGGAACCTCACGAGAGACGCGAAGAACGCGACTGCGTGCACGGGGCCGGTAGCCCCGCCGCTGTGGCTCAGAACCGGCGGGCGCCGGTCACCGGCATCTGCGAGATCGGCGACATCGTGACGCCGACGCCTTCGGTCGCGGCATGGATGACCTGGCCGTCACCGGCGTAGAGGGCCGAATGCCCACCGCCGTAGAACGACACCATATCGCCCGGCTGCAGGTCGTCTATGGCGACCGGTGTGCCCGCGGCGAGCTGGTTGTAGCTGGTGCGCGGTACTTCGACGCCTGCCTGGTCGTAGGACCACTGCACCAGACCCGAGCAGTCGAAGGCGTCGGGACCCGCTGAGCCGAAAACGTAATCGGAACCCAGCTTGGACCGTGCTGCCTCGACCGCGACCTCTCCGGTGGTTTTATGCGGCGTCGCGCCGGAGGGCGCGGAGCGGTCGATCTCCGGGATGCCGGTGCGGAACGGGAGTTCGATTCGCGGCAGGTGCACCGGGAAGGGCAGCTCGATTCCCAACACGGTCGTGTACGTCTGGAGTTCAGGTCCCGGCACCGCGGTGGGCGCGAAGCGTTCGCTGCCCAGCACCGTGGTGGGTACCGCGAGTTCGGTGCCCAACGTCGCATCGGGTGCGGGAAGTGGGACTGTCATCGGGATGCCCGAGAACGGAATCTCCGTTGCCGGCACGCCGGCGAATTCCAGGCGTTCCAATTCCGAGACAACGGCTTCCGGAAGCTGGACCATCGGAATGTCGGCCGCGATAGTTGCCGCGATCTCCGGAAGGTCCGCGACATTCGGTACTTCGATTTCTGCCGGGAGGGCGAGGCCGTCGGGAACGTCGACGGTTCCCACACCCGGGACGATCAGCGGTTCGGCGGACGCCTGTCCCGCGCCGAGCAGTGTCGCGACGATCGCCGCCGCGGTCGCGGCCCCGATCGCCAGGGCCCACAGGGCCGCCCGGCGCAGGTAGCGCCAATATCGTACGTCGTCGTCTGATGCCATAATCCGGTCCTCCGATCCTCGTATCGAGGCCGGGTGATGCCGCATGTCGTGGCTGTCACCAAGCTCTCGAATTGATTCGAAAACCAACACGGTGATCTTTTCGGTACAGCGGATCTGATTGGCATCGTCCGGCATGCGATGCAGCGGAACAAATACCAACACACTAATTAGAATAACGAAGTAATAACCAAAGAAAGTATTTCCGATAACGTGGCTGAGAATGGCTATAGGAAGGCATGAAAAAGCCCCGCGGCGGAATGAATTCCACCGCGGGGCATTCGCGTCGACCCGGTCTCAGGGGGTGATTCGCTCTTCTATCTGTTCGGCGAGAGTGCGCAGTTTCGCCGCGAATTCACGCGCGCCGGTGGGGTCGTAGCTCGATCCCTCGACAACCCGCCGGGTCAATGCGGCGAACCGCGACCCCACGGTGGCGAACAGGTCGGCTGTAGGCTCGGCCGGGCCCTCGCGTACCTCGCCACGTAGCCAGGCCTGCAGGCGCTCGATCACATCGGCCTGGTCGAAACGGTCCGGAAGCATCGCCACCGCCTCCCGAATCTTGCCCGCGGTGACCTTGTTGCCGGTGGTGTCGGCGATGGTGGTGTATACCGTGACCGCCGCGTCTTCGCCGTGCTCGGCCGCCACCGGCAGCAGTTCACGAACTTGGCCCTCGTTGATGCCGGGCGCCACCGGATGTAGCTTCGCGGCCAGCGGCCACGCGCGAATCAGTTTGTGCGCGTACGACCGTTGCATATCCCACCGCTGTTCCACGTAGTCGTCGAACGTCCCGTGGCTGTCGCGATACAGTCGGCCGTCGCGCACGATCTGCAACGCACGACCCGCCGCCCAGAATGCCATGCGCAAGCTGTCGATCGACGACTCGCAGGCGGTCAACTGAGCCTGTTCGCGATCGTTCAGCGGGCCTTCGCCTTCGACGGGTAGCGGCATCGTCAACACGTCCAGGCTCGCAGTCTCCGCCTCATTGTCCGGGGTCGCCGGCACGCTGCGCAGCTCAGTGCCCCGACGGCGCCACTCGGCATCGCGTAACGGAGACACCGGCGGAGTGTGCTCGGCGCCATCCGACAGCGGGTTGGCGGCCCTGCCGATCGAGCCTTTTCTACGCTGTGGGGGCATCAGGCCGGAACCTCTACCGCGAGGCGATATGGGCTGACCAGTTCATCGCCCACCTGTCGATATTCCGCCAGGTCCTCGATCGGATTCTCGGCTCCGTCGCCGACCTCGCCATCGGCGGCCTCGCGGTACCACTTCCAGGAACTCAGGTAGGACTCGAAGACGTCGTATCCGGCGTCCTCCAGATACTTTCGCTGTGTTCGGTACTCGGTCGAGATATTCACGCCCTTTTTCATGGTCACCGGAACTTTGGTCATCAGTACGCGCACCCGGATCTCGCGATCGCGCCCGGCCGCTGCCTCTTCGGCGGCCTTGAAGGTGCTGGGTACCCGCTTCACTTCGGACGGGCTCACACTCGTCAGCAGAATCAGCTCGTGACTCTCCGGAATGGCGGCTTTGAAGATCTCGGCCGACTCGCCTCCGGCGTCGACAATGATGACGTCGTACTCGGCGGCGTTGTCCGTGATGCAGTCGTCGACGTGTCGGGACGGGAAGGCGATCAGGTGGAAAGGAACCTCGATGTCGCCTTTGGTCAGCCGTCGGTACCAGGAGTAGCCCGTTTGGCTGAGCGGGTCGGCGTCGATGACGAGCACCCGCAACTCGTGCACCGACGCGAAGTAGGAGGCCAAGAAGAACGATGATGTGGTCTTTCCGACGCCGCCTTTCAGATTCCCCAGTGTGATCACCAGGGGTGCGGGCGTCTGGAGTGGTGCAACAGAGTTCGTCATGACAATCCTCCAGGTGTGAGGAGCGCAGATGCCGTGCCCGGCCAGTTTCGCACTGCTTCGGTGAACTTCGGCTCATTGCGAACGCAGCTGCCGATGTTCTGGCGTGGCGCGCGAGACTGTATCCAATTGGACACACTGTGTCCAGTGGACGCAGTTAGGCTGCGAGGAACCCGGCAGCACCCGCGTCGTGACCGCGAGACGGTGATCGTGCGGCACGATAAGGCGCGGGACCGCACATGGAGGAGTTCACATGGACATAGAGCCCGGAGTCAGTCCGTCGATTCACCACGGGGATGGTCGGGCCTCGGTGCGACCTGCCATCGTGGTCGGCGCGCTGGGTGTGGTGTTCGGTGATATCGGGACCAGTCCGATCTACACCATCCAGACCGTGTTCAATCCGAACGACCCGCATCCCGTCCCGCTCGTCAGGGACAACGTGTACGGCGTCGTATCGCTCATCTTCTGGTCCGTCATGATCATCGTCACGCTGACCTACGTCTTGCTGGTGATGCGTGCCGACAACGACGGTGAGGGCGGGATCATGGCGCTGATCACGCTGTTGCGTCGCCTCGGGGGCCCGCGAAGTCGTCGGACCACCGCGATGCTGGCCGGGCTGGGTATCTTCGGCGCCGCACTGTTTTTCGGCGACAGCATGATCACTCCCGCGATATCCGTGTTGTCCGCGGTGGAGGGCCTGAAGGTCGTCGAGCCGGGTCTGCAAGATCTGATCGTGCCGATCACGGCGATCATCATCATCGGCCTGTTCATGGTGCAGCGCCGCGGCACGGCCGCGGTCGGTCGGCTGTTCGGGCCGGTGATGATCGTCTGGTTCGTGGCGATCGGTACCTGCGGCGTGGCCGGTATCAGTCGGCATCCGGAGATTCTCGCGGCGCTGTCGCCGACATACGCGGTCGGCTTCCTGTTCGGGCATTTCGGCATCGGATTCTTCGCATTGGCCGCGATCGTGCTCGCGGTGACGGGTGCGGAGGCGTTGTATGCCGACATGGGCCACTTCGGTCGTCGGGCGATTACTCGCGGTTGGTTGCTGCTGGTACTGCCCGCATGTGTGCTCAGTTATCTGGGTCAAGGCGCGCTACTGCTCGGTGACGAAAGCGCTGTCGGCAGCCCGTTCTTTCTGTTGGCCCCTGGTTGGGCGCGGTTGCCCATGGTGTTGTTGGCGACCGCCGCCACGGTGATCGCGTCGCAGGCGGTGATCACCGGCGCCTACTCGGTGGCATCGCAGGCGGCCCAGCTCGGGTATCTGCCCCGGCTGCGGATAGCGCATACCTCGGAGTCGACGATCGGACAGATCTATGTTCCGTGGATCAACTGGATGTTGCTGGTGGCGGTACTGACGCTGGTATTCGCCTTCCGCAGTTCGGCGGCGTTGGCGTACGCGTTCGGTATGGCGGTGACCGCGACGATCACGATCACGACGCTGCTGTTCTTCTATGTAGCGCGCGTCAAGTGGCGCACTCCGCTGTGGCTGATCGTGCTCGTCGCGGGCCCCTTGCTGCTGGTCGATCTGCTGTTCGTGGCGGCGAACCTGACCAAACTGGTGCATGGGGCGTGGCTGCCGCTGTTGATCGGGATCACCGCCTTCACGGTGATGACCACCTGGCGGCGTGGTCGCGACGTTGTCACACGCGCACGGGCGCAAGCGGAGGGGCCGCTGCGTGCGTTCGTCGACCATGTGCAGGATCATCGGCCGCCGTTGCTCCGGGTTCCTGGCACCGCGGTGTTCCTCAACCGCGGCAAAGAGACGGCACCGCTGGCGATGCGGGCGAACGTCGAGCACAATCAGGTCTTGCACGAGCATGTGGTGATCATGTCGATCGACACCCTGCCGGTGCCTCGAATCACCGACGCGCAGCGGACGGAGATCGACCCGCTTGGCTACACCGAGGACGGAATCATCCATGTGACAGCATATTTCGGGTACATGGAGACACCGAATATTCAGAACGCGTTGCGCCTGCTCGACCCGGCGCTCACCGAAGGCCGGTTGGCGATCGATGACGCCTCCTACTTCCTGTCGAAGATCGAACTGCGGAAGGGGTCGGCGCCGACGATGGCGCCGTGGCGCAAGCGCCTGTTCATCGCGACCTCGCACATCACCGCTGACGCCGCCGAGTATTTCGGCCTGCCCGGTGAGCGGACAGTCATCATGGGCGCGCGAATCGACGTATAGCGGGGAACGGTCTCCACGCCGAACCGACTGAGCGCCAGGCTGATCGGCTCGCGTGCCGTTCAGCCGTCGGCGCGACGGTGCGGGAATCCGTTCAAGCGGTGGCCGGTGTCAACGCCGGCCTACGCCGGACTGTCGGGTGTCGGTTGATTGTCCAGTCGTCTTCGTATCCGCCGCACACCAGGGGCCTGTGATCCTGGCAGCAGCGAGCCTGGATATCTGCCATGCGGATCGCTCGCGCCCGTCTCGAGGTCTGCCGCCAACTCCTGGAAATCGGCCCGAATGCGGCGGTCCAGGCGGTAGGGGTCCGACGAGAGGCGGTATCCGAGGATTCGGCGTAGGCGGGCGAGCTCCGCGCGCACCGTCACTGCTTTCCCGTCGTTTCCGTACAACTCCTCGGCCAGTGTCGCCGCGGTCAGTCCATCAGGGTTGGCGAGCAGCAGCACCACCAGCTCGCTGTGCCGGAGGCTGAGTTCATGAACGACCCCGTCCAACCACAGCACTGCGCGGTTACGGCCCAGCGCGCTCACTCGTGGGACTTGGTCCCCGGATCCGTTGTTCGGCAGAGCGTGGACGGAGAACGGTCCGCCTGGCGAAAGTCGTTCGACGACTACCCGACGTCCGTCCGGCAGTCCGGTCTCGCCCTCGACCAACGGTACGGGCCACAGCGCGGGCAGCCAACCCGATGGCGCCGAATACAGCACTCGTCCCTCTTGCGAGATCAGAGCGCCTTGGTGGCCGACCCGGTTGAGCACGCGGTCGAGGTAGCGGGTGAGTATCTCGGCATCGCGTTGCCTGGCGAGATCACGCAGATGCGCCTCCGCGAGGCGCGCCGCCGTCGTCACCAGTTGCAGCGCCAGCGCACTCGTGTTGCGGAGCTTGCAGGTGACATCGACGACACCGATCACAGCGCCATTGGCCGGATCTCTGATCGGCGCCGCCGAGCAGGTGAAGTCCGCGGCGACCGACAGGTAGTGCTCGGTTCCGCGGACTTGGAAGGCTCTGCCGAGCGTCAGGGCGGTGCCGACACCATTGGTACCGGCTTCGGCTTCGTGCCAGCGTGCCCCCGGGACAAGATTTGCCCGTTCCGCCACATGCCGGGCCGCGGAATCACCTTGGACCCACAGCAAGTGGCCGTCCGCGTCGCCACCGAACAATACGTGGCCGGGCTCGAACGCCGCGCTCTCCAGGTTCGCGAACAACAGCGGCCACACCGAGGCCATCCGATGGTCCCTGCGCCAGGTTCGGACTTCGTCCTCGGTCAAACCGACATCGGGTAGATGTCGGTCGGGGTGCAAACCTCGACGTTGTGCACGATCCCACGAGGCGCGTACGTCCGCCCGGATCAAGTGTCCCTGCTTTGTCACCAAATGCGTCTGTTTCATGATATTCCGGTCGGCTCGGGAGGTCCCGTTGGTCGCCGCGCTGGGGCGTTCGTGGCGTCGAACCAAGAGTATGCACTTCGTCAGGGTTCTGACAACGTGTTCCGCTGCGCTGCAACGTTTATGCAACCCCCGCCCCGCGCCTTGGCCGCGCGACGGCAGGCAACGCATCGTGTGAGCGGAAGTCACTTCGCCCGAGCTGGAGGTCGTTGATGCCCTATCTGGAACTGCCGGATGGTGTGCCGATGTACTACGAAGACCACGGTGCCGGTCGTCCCGTCGTGCTTATTCACGGCTGGACGATGAACACCACCTTCTGGGCACAGAATGTGCCCGCCCTGTCCGAGGGAAATCGGGTGATCACTGTCGACCTCCGTGGGCACGGCGCCTCCGGGAAGACCGACGACGGCCATACTCTCGCGCAGTACGCACGGGATATCCGTAGCCTGTTCCAGCATCTCTCGCTCGATGACGTGAGCCTGGTGGGCTGGTCGATGGGTACCGCGGTGATCCTCGCCTACATTCAACAGTTCGGGTGTGATCAGCTGCGGTCGGTGGTTTTCGTCGATCAGTCACCGCGTTTCCTCGACGCGGTCGGGTGGGATTTCCCGCTCCAAGGTGGCTACAGCCATGACGACCTCGCGATATTCGTGCAAGCGGTGAAGCACGCTCGCCCGACGGTGGTCAAGCCGTTCATCGCCGCCTGCTTCGCCGAGACGCCACCCGACGAGGTGATCGACGCCGTGTACGCGGAGACCATGAAAATGTCGACATCGGCGGCCTGCGCCATTTGGTATGACATGGCCTTCGCGGACTACCGTCCGGTCCTGCACGCGGTCGCCGTGCCAGCACTGCTGATCTATGGCGCGCAGAGCAAGATCTTCCCCGGTCCGCTCGACGAATGGCTTGCCGCGCAACTGCCGAACGCGAAGGCGGTGCGGTTCGAGCACAGCGGGCACGCGCCGTTCTCCGAGGAACCGGAACGCTTCAACGAAGTTCTCGCCGAATTCCTCTGAGTTTCTCCTGAGCTGGGCTGGGCGTACTGCCTTGCCCAGCTCTATTGTTCGAATGCTCTGGTATTCACCGTATTTCCTTTGTGTTCGGTGTGCGGCGCCTCGATGATCCGGTCGAAGCAGGGGTTCTGCGCTCCACACGATCGAACGGCACGGTGCGAGGTCGACCATCTCGGATGGCGTTGAAACGATTCCGTCGCCTCAGAGCGGGTCTGCCGGTCGGGTCGTTCGTATACCGTCCGCAGTACTGCACTGGCTTCCGCGTTGATCCTCTGCCCAAACGAGACGCCGAATCGTTCGTTTGCGACTCGTGCTGCGCGACCACTAGATGCGCTTAATCTCCCGCGTGGTCGGCTAGGCCGATGGCAGACATATCTCTCCGGCGGGCGCGGCAGGTCCGCTTCGTGCGCTGATTCCGCCTCGCGCCGCTATGGCCTTGTGACAACCGCCGGGGTGGTCAGCACGCAGCGGGTGCCGCGATAGATCGTCGGCATGCACTGGTTGCAGTGGGTGCACAGCGAGGTGGCGTTCGCTTCGTCGCGCAAGCGGTGGACCAGATCCGGGTCGTGCAACAAGGCCCTGGCCATCGCGACGAATTCGAAGCCGTCGGCCATGGCGGTGTCGATGGCCGCGCGGGAGGCGATGCCGCCCAACAGCACCAGCGGTAGGTCGAGTTCGGCACGGAAGCGTCGTGCGTCGTCGAGCAGATAGGCATCCCGATACGGGTAGGAGCGCAGGAACCGCTTGCCGACCAGGCGGATGCCCCAGCGCTGTGGCGGGGGGAACGCCGCGGCGAACTCGCGCAGCGGTACATCGCCGCGGAACAGGTACATCGGGTTGAGCAGTGAGCTGCCGACGGTCAGTTCCATGGCGTCGAGGTTGCCGTCTTCGGCGAGCCATCGCGCGACGTCGAGGCTTTCGTCCAGCCCGAATCCGCCACGCACGCCGTCGTCCATGTTGAACTTCGCCAGTACCGCGATCGTGGCGCCGACCTCGCGGCGCACGGCATCGGCGGTCTGGCGGGCGAAGCGGGCGCGGTTGGCGAGCGAACCGCCGTACTGGTCCGAACGTTTGTTCAGCGCCGGGCTCAGGAACGAGCTGATCAGGTAGTTGTGCCCGAAGTGCAGCTCGACGGCGTCGAACCCGGCCTCGACGGCCAGTCGCGCGGCGTCGGCGTGCGCAGTGATGACGCGTCGGATGTCGGCGTGCGTAGCCGCATGGGTGAAGCGCATGTCGATCGGGTTGAAACGCTTTCCCGGCGCGAGCGCGGGCGCCCGATTGGAGGCCGCGTTCGCGACCGGGCCCGCGTGGCCGAGTTGCGCGGAGATCGCGCCCCCCTCGGCGTGCACCGCATCGGTGAGCCGTCGCAGGCCTGGGACTGCGTCGGGGCGCATCCAGATCTGGTGGCGGTCGGTACGGCCTTCCGGAGCGACCGCGCAGTACGCGACCGTGGTCAGTCCGGCGCCGCCCGCGGCGACGGCGCGGTGGAACTCGATCAGCTCGTCGGTGACCAGCGCATCGGGTGTGCGTCCCTCGAATGTGGCCGCCTTGATGATCCGGTTGCGGAGACGAACCGGTCCGAGCTGGGCGGGCTGGAACGCGTCGGGCGGCTGGTGTGGCATATACCCACACTAGAACGCGTTTCAGTTCGACGTGTTCGATTCGGCGCGACGGAAGTGGCTTGACTCACAATGAGAACCTGTTCTAATTCTTTACATGCGCAGATTTGACGGCCGCCGTGTGGTGGTCACGGGAGCGGGCTCCGGCATCGGTCAGGGCATCGCCCTTCGGCTGCTCGACGAGGGGGCGCAGCTGGTCGCCGCCGATATCGACGTGTCCGGGTTGGCGACCACCGCGGAGAAGGCGGGCGACGCCACCGGACGATTACGGACGGTCGAGGTGAATGTCGCCGACCCGGTATCGGTGACCGCGGCGGCCGGACAGGCGCAGGAATTCCTCGGCGGTCTGGACGTGCTGGTGAACGCGGCGGGCATCCTGCGGCCCGCGCGCACCCACGAGATGCCGCTCGAGGTGTGGAATCAGGTGATCACGGTGAACCTCACCGGGACCTTCCTGATGACCCAGGCCGCACTGCCCGCGCTGCTGGACACCGGACACGGGGTAGTGGTCAATATCTCCTCGACCGCGGCTTTCAACGCGGCGCCCTACCTCGCGGCCTACGCGGCGTCCAAGGGTGGCGTGAACGCCTTCACGCACGCGATCGCATTGGAGTACGCGAAGCAGGGCCTGCGCGCGGTGAACATCCTTCCCGCCGGCATTACCAGCGGCATCACCACGAAATCCATACTCGACCAGCCGGAGGGTTTCGATCCGAAGCTGTTCTCCCGATTGAGCGGTTGGCTCAACGGCGGCGCGCTCGGCAGCCCGGAGGACATCGCCGGGGTAGTCGCCATGGTGGCCTCCGATGACGGCCGCTACATGACCGGAACCGAGATCCGGGTCGACGGCGGCGCGCTGATGTAGATACGCGGCCCGTCGCAAACCCCGATCACCAGTCGGCCACCCGTGCGGACAACCCTGACGAGTTCGAAGCTGGTCAGCGCAGAAATCTAAGGCTCGATGCCGGTCCGCCGCCGCGCCCGCGACGCAGGCCGTTGGTCCGGGTATTGCTCAGGGCGTGTGTGATTCGCGCCGTGAGGCGCGGCTTTGGTACTTCACGCCGGGGAATGGAAGCTACGCGCCGTAGGCGTGCTGTGTGGCACATTCGATAGGCTGTCCGCCTGGTCAGGCACACCACGCAACAAGTAGGCGCGAGGGCCTGTTCGAACCAGTTGTGGCAGAGATCGGGCTGTGACCTGCTCGGAATCTCGAAATGAGCTGCTGCGCAACGTGAGTACGCTACGAATGGGCGACCGGGTACTGAATCCAGGCTGTTGCGAACAGCTTTCGCCAGGCATTGGTCCGAGGATGTTCCTTCCCGAGGCGAGATCCCGACCGTTTCGGTGGGCTGGTATTCGTAGCGAGGCGGACTCGCGCCGTATTGAGCGCGACCAGGTCGGCCTCGCCCGATGTGCGTAGTCGGCTGGTCAGCATGGTCGGGGCAATACCGAGGTTGCGTTTCGTCCGCGCCCAGATCCCGTCGAGCGCATCTCGCATGATCAGCGGTGTCCACAAACCGCCGACGTGCTCGAACGGCGTAGGCAAGTCCACGCTGCTACGGCTGCTTTCCGGGTCTACGAACCCTTGCGCGGCAGCGCGCATACGCGGGCGGGTTGGCTCCCGCGACCGGGCAGCCCTTCCCCTGAAAGCTCCCGGCTGATCGCCGACCGGGCTAGCCCCCGTGCCTGCACTGCCTTGAAACCGCCACCGTTGCGGCTCCCCACCCCCACCACCCCGCAGCTGCTGCCCCTACCCGTTGAGAGTCGCCGCCGGTAGTCGAATGGTGGTTGACCTGGTGCCGTATCGCCGCCATATGACTGCGTTGATAAGTCGGGGGATGGGACGGTTGTGGCGGTCATCGGGTGGCGGTAGATCACTGTCTGGGCTGGCGGATGGCCGTGGGATGTCGAGCGTGACCGGCGCTCAGAACTGGGGCGGATACAGCGTGGGGAGTGGTCGGGATGCTTCGGTTGGGTGACGGGGTAATGGTCACAGCCCCCCGGCGCCGGCGTCGACAACTATCTCGCCCATCGAGACCAGCCGCAGCGCCAGGTGGTGGCCGAGTCTCTCAGCGTTTCGCACGGCCTACCCGCGTTCGGGCCGTGGCCGCGCCCATGTCGGCAGCCTCCGATAACCGGCAAAGTTCGCGTCGATACGAACCGACACTAGGTCGGAATTGTTGGTGGATCGACCGCTGTCGCGGTGTGGCTGGACTTGTACGGATCGACGCCGATCAGCATCCTCGGATTCGGTTCCTCGTCTCATCGGGTGGGAACCCGCGGCACGCAGCAGTTTGTCGTCACACCTCTGTCGAGTTGGATCGTGAACGGAGACTGCATCACGGGGCGAGCCAACCGCGAGGGCGACAAACGGGTTCACGAATCGGCCCGGCGGGTCTCCTGCGGCACGCTACGGGCGGCTGACCTCGGCTACGAACGCCGCCCTCCAGATAAGTCGAAGGATCATTCCGCGTTGAGATCGGCTCGAGGTCAATGGTCCGAACGTATGTGGGTACGGGCTGGCTGTCGTCGTCGGGAACTAGTGCGGCAGATTGCCGGCTTCGCGCAGCGCTGAAGGTGCCGTAGCTGTCGCGCGGGCGGGCGTTCCGCGGGGGGTGACACTGTGTTCGCCTACCGGGACCACCGCGGCAGCGCGGGGAAGGCTTCGAATCGGCAGGCGG
Organism: Nocardia sp. NPDC049190; assembly: GCF_040648115.1. Lineage (NCBI taxonomy): Bacteria > Bacillati > Actinomycetota > Actinomycetes > Mycobacteriales > Nocardiaceae > Nocardia > Nocardia sp. NPDC049190. Next base: position 169,131 of record NZ_JBEZDE010000001.1, on the reverse strand, counting down.
GAGGCAAGGCGGCGGAATCGGGACCTCGCTGCGCGCGTTCGGTCGGCGGGCGAGGTGTGACGTAGACCTCGTGAACCAGTGCCGCAGTGTCGATTTCGCGAGATCCGCCAGGAGCTGGGCCGCCAGTGAGGCGAAGATCACACACCTAATTATGGTTGCGGTCGAGGTGCTGACGCGACCGGTCGACGCCGGGGAACATTGACCTTTTTGCGACTTGTTATTCCGGAACTCGACAAGACGCAGGCATGGCAACGGTCGGTACATCCGAGCATGCGTCTTGCAGATTACCCCGTAAACAAACCTAGAGTATCTTTTTATTGACGCAACGATTGGCAATCAGCGCCAGCGATTGATGAACTTGCAGGTGGACGGCCAAATCGGCGAACCATTGGGCACTCTATGTGATGCTTGCAGCAAACGGTCTGAGAATTGTGTGAGACACTTCTGGAGCCCCGTGGAGGGGGGCATCACGCACCTATCAAGGGGCGTTATCCGACGGTCGAAACAGTGGTGATGTCCGCCGCCCCGAGTTAGCTGATACCGGGCGGAACACGGTGTCCGCCGGGGGTTGCTGGCGCACTGCTTTGTGTGGTTGACCTGCACGGGGAGGGTTGCGTAGGGGTAACGATTGTGTACAGTTGACGGTAACGCTGGCCGCAGCTGAGCACGACTCGCTGCGGCCAGCGGAACTCAAATGGGGGTCTTCGAAACTGATCCGTGATCAGGCGTTGCTGCGGATTGCCCGGACTGCGTAGCTCATAGTTTGCCGAATGTTGGCTACATGCCATCCGTAGTTCAGTCTATCGACCAGTTGGTGGTGCTGCCCGCTGTTCCAGGACCGCGCGACGTCCTACCCCGAACACATAGACCAGGAACAACGCCTCGGCAGCGAACCCGATCGCGACGCGTACCGGCGCAACAAGTGGACTCGGCGTCACGAAACCCTCGATGCAGCCACACAACAGCAACACCCCCACCAATCCGAGCGCCACGGTCGCGGTAGCCCTGCCCTGCCGGGCGACTGCGTCCAACCGGCTGAGCCGACCCGGATCAATCAGAGTCCAGCCGAGTTTCAGTCCCGCGCCGCCCGCGACGAACACCGCCGTCAGCTCCAACGTGCCGTGCGGCAGGATGAATCCGAAAAACGGGCCCAGCCGACCGGCGTCGGCCATCAACCCCGCGGTGACGCCCAGATTGAGGGCGTTCATGAACAGCAGCGACAGCGCGGGCAGGACCAGCACGCCGGTGAACAAGGCCATCGCCGCCACCCACACGTTGTTCGTCCATACCTGCGCGGCGAACGCGCCCTGGGGATGCTCCGAGTAGTACGTCTCGAACGCGCCGCCGGGCGCGGTGAGGTACGTGTTATCCGCCGGAATACCGAGAACCGCACGCGCCGAATCGAACCGGTCCACCCAGACGGCCGAGCCGACCGACACCAGCAGAAAAACCACGGCTGTACCGACCCACCACGGCCACGCCCGGTACAAGGCGGCTGGGAAGCGGTGCGTGCAGAAGCGGCCGATCTCCTGCCAGGTGTCTGCCCTGGTGCCGAGCACCCGACCGCGGGCACGGGCCAGCAACGCGCTCAGACCGGCGATCAACTCCGGTTCGGGGCAATGCGACTGCACCCGGGCAAGCTGCTGCGACGTGCGGCGGTACAACATGACGAGTTCGTCCGCCTCCGCGCCGGTCAGCTTGCGTCGCGTGGACAGGTACTCGAGCCGCTCCCACGCCGCCCGGTGCGCCGAATTGTATGCGTCCACGTCCATTCGGTTGCCTCCCACTACCGCCGGTCGGAAGAATGCTATCGAGATGGCTGAATTCACAACCGGCGAAGCGGTGGCCCTCGAGCTGCCGATCGCGCGGATCCCTACCAGGGCCACCGCGTTTCTGATCGACGTCGTGGTGCAAGTCGTGCTCGGATTCGCCTGCGTGCTCGCCATCGTGACCGTGCTGCGGCCTACGCGGCTGGATTCGGCCTGGCTGGACGCGATGGTGCTGGTCACCATCATCGGTGTCCTGGTCGGCTATCCGGTGATCGGTGAGACCGCATGGCGCGGGCGAACTCTGGGCAAGCTGCTGCTCGGCCTGCGCGTGGTGCGCGCCGATGGTGGACCGATCGACTTCCGGCACGCGCTCACCCGCGGCCTCACCGGTGCGATCGTCGACTTCTGGATGCTCGGCGGGTTCGGCGCCATCGCGGTGCTCACGTCGATCTGCTCGCCCACCGCGCGGCGGGTCGGCGACGTGCTCGCAGGCACCGTGGTCGTGCACGCGCAACGGGCGCTGCCGCCGCCCGCGCTCGCGGTTGCGCCCCCGTGGCTGACCGGCTGGAGCGCGCAACTCGACCTGTCCGGGTTGCCGGATGATGTGGCGTTGACGGTGCGGCAGTACCTGACCCGGTTCCGTACGCTCACTCCCGCGACACAGCACCACCTGGGCGCCGCTCTGGTAGCCGAGGTGTGCGGGCGGCTGGGAGTCGCGCCGCCGGCCGGTTGTCCACCGCTGCAGGTTCTCGGCGCGGTGATCGCCGAGCGCCAGCGCCGCGTACTGCCGCCGCCGATGTTCCAGGCATTCCCGCCGCGGCCCACGCCGCCGGGACGGGTCTTCGCCGCGACGTAGTCGTCGATCTCACGCAGAAATCCGCCCACTCGCCCCGGCATGATCGAAAGAGTTCCGAGCGCGGCCGCTGGGAAGGGCAGACCTCCACCCTCGGCCCGGGTGTCTGTTCAGGTACATAGGCAGTTCTGATTCGGTCGGCCGACGCAACAGCGGGCGAGATCCGGCGACATAGGCCCGATCTTCCGCGTGCGACTCGGCGGGCTGGGGTGCGCCGGTTTCGTAGCAGCTACACAGCGCCGGACTGCTTCAGCTCCAGGTATTCATCCGCAAGGGCCTCGGGCAGGCGCTCCGGCGGTGCGGCGATGACGGCGATACCGCTGCGTCGCAGGGATTCCTGGACCACCGCGCGTTCAGCGAGCACGGATTCTGCCGCAGCGGCGGCGTAGAGGTCGGCGACGGTGTCGCGTCGGGCGGCGGCCGCCGCGACCTCCGGGTCGGTGACCGAGACGATGAGGACCCGGTGGCGCTGCGCGAGGACGGGCAGCACCGGAAACAGGTTCTCCTCGACGGTCGCGCCGTCGAGACCGGTGAACCAGACGACCAGGCTGCGGCGGCGCGTCCGCTGGATGGCGGCCCGCACCAGGCCGGAGCTGTCGGTGTCGACGAGAGTCGGGGTGATCCCGGCCATCGCGTGCATCAGCTTCAGTTGCAGACCTTTCCCCCCGACGCCCCGCACCTCGGCCCGCGGTTGTCGATCGAAGGCCAGCAGGTCCACCGAGTCGCCCGCGGCGGCGGCGAGGCCGCCGAGCAGCAGTGCCGCTTCGATACTCGCGTCGAGTCGGGTGCCCGCACCGACCAGGCCCGCGCTGACCCGCCCGGTCTCCAACAGCAGCACCACGTGCCGGTTGCGTTCCGGACGCCAGGTGCGGACCAGGATGTCGGTGGCGCGGGCGGTGGCCCGCCAGTCGATGGCTCGCACGTCGTCGCCCGCGACGTATTCGCGGAACGAGTCGAACTCGGTGCCCTGCCCACGCCGATCGGCCAGGTTGCGGCCGTCGAGGTGTTGCAGCCGTCGGACTTTCGATCGCAACAGCCGTTCGCTGCGGAACGCGGGCAGCGCGCGCACCCGAGCGGGAACGCTGAACCTGGTTTGCCTGCCCGCCAGACCGAGCGGGCCGAGCAGGCGCACAGTGACCGGACCGGCAACCCGATCGCCGCGGTAGGTCGGGTTGAGCATGGTACGGAACCGGACCTGGGTGCCCGGCGCCAGATCCACCTGGTGGGTGCGGTTTTCGGCGCGTGCGCTGTCGGGCCAGTCGTCCCACAAAATCCCGTGCAACGCCCGGGTTCCCGTGTTCACCGCTACGAGTTCCACCCCGACGGAGCGTCCGAGCCGGACCGTGGTCAGCGACTCTCTGGACAGCGCCAGGTCGTGCGCCCGGCCTGCCATGCCGAGATCTATGCACAGTGCTGCGGCCAACGCACCGGTCAGCGCGATGACGGCAGACCAGGACGGTAGGACCACGGCGACGAGCAGGGCCGCCGCTCCTGCCGCGGCAGCGAGCCGACCGGTCACGACCACGGTTACACCGGAACCGGAACCGACAGCAGCAGCGCCGAAAGCACGCCCTCCGGGGTCACCCCGTCCAGTTCCGCCTCCGGGCGCAGTTGCAGGCGATGGCGGAGCACCGCGACCGCGACCGCCTTCACGTCGTCCGGCGTGACGAACCCGCGGCCGTTCAGCCAGGCGAACGCACGTGACGCCGCCATGAGTGCGGTCGCGCCGCGGGTCGACGCACCGTGTAGCACGGCGGGGGAGGCACGGGTGGCCCGGCATACGTCGACGGTGTAAGCCAGCACCTCTGGCGTGATCGTCACCCGGGTGAGGGCCGCGCGGGCGACGGCGATGTGGGCTGGGCCCGCGACCGGACGCAACCCGGCAGCGGCAAGGTCGCGCGGATCGAAACCCGCGGCGTGCCGCTGCAGAATGCGGAATTCGTCGTCGCGGCCGGGGAGGTGGATGTCGACCTTGAACAGGAATCGGTCCAGCTGTGCCTCCGGCAGCGGATAGGTGCCCTCCTGCTCGATCGGATTCTGCGTGGCCACCACCACGAACGGATCCGGTAAGAACAGCGGCTTCCCGTCCACCGAGACTTGTCGCTCCTCCATCGATTCCAGCAGCGACGACTGGGTTTTCGGTGGCGTGCGGTTGATCTCGTCGGCCAAGAGCAGATTGGTGAACACCGGGCCGTGCCGGAAGGTGAACTCCGCGGAGTGCGGATCGTAGATCTGCGAACCGGTGACGTCGCCGGGCATCAGGTCCGGAGTGAACTGCACACGGGTGTGTTCCAGGTCCAGCGCCGTAGCCAGCGCGCGCACCAGCAGCGTCTTGGCAACGCCTGGCACGCCCTCGAGCAGCACGTGCCCGCGGCACAGCAGTGCGAGCATCAGGTACATGATCGCGGTGTCGTTGCCCACCACGGCCTTGCCGATCTCGGCGCGCAAAGCGTGGAACGCGGCGCCCGCTTCCTCGATCGTAGGGATGTGGTTGGTCTCGGTGCGGGTCATCCGACCTCCTGTGTCTTGCGGGTGCTTGCGCACCCCTCGGGTCGGGGGAATGCTGTGCGAGAGCCCCTCATCCGACCTCCGATTCGATCCATTCGAGGTGGGCCGCGACCCTCCGCAGTGTCCCGGGGTCGGGGACCAGGCCGAACAGGGCGGCCGCGATATGGTTCGGGTCCGCTCCGGTCTTCGCGGCAAGGACGGCGACAACCCGGTCCGGTGGGGTGTCGGCGGTGACGCCGAGCGGAGTGCGGATACGGCGCAAGGTGGCTGCCCGCAACTTCGCGGCGACGTGATCGTGGTCCTTGGATCGCCGATACAGCGCCGCCTGCCCGGCGAGCAGCTCGTTAGCCGCGACCTCGACCGGGCGCGGCTCACGCACCAGAGCGCCGCGCCGCCGCGCCCGCCACCACACCACCACCACGGCGGCGATCAGGAACTGCGACCCTCCGAAGAAGACAGGCGCGGGCAGCCGCTCCCAGATCGGGTCGGCGCCCGGGCCGAGGACAGGGCGGCCCGGCGATGGGGCGTCGGGCAGATCCGAAGGCGGCTTCGGCGGTGGCGGCGCCGTCGGCGCACTACAGGACTGCAGCGCGCCATAGAGCAGCAGCAGGACAATGGCCGCTGCGACAAGAACCATCCAGAATTTGGGGCTACGCAACAACTTCGGCAGTGGCGGGAGCCGTCGCCTGGTCCGCGGCCGCTTCGCCGCCGCGTCGATCTCGGTGGGTTCCGGCACGGGCGGCGGCGCGGCGGCGGAGAACCGGTCGGCGTATTCGAGTCTGCGGTATTCGTTCTCGGTGGCCGGACGCCCGCCGTAGACCACCTCATCGAAACTGTCTGCGGTGGGTCGCAATTCGACGCCGACCTGAAGTGAGAGCGCGGCCGTCACGTCGACTGCGGTTTCCCGCGCGGTCCGCGAGCGGCGTACTTCCAGCACGCCGCGCTGTTCGAGGCCGCGCAGCACCGCGCGGAAGCGTTCGCGCAGGGCGCTGTCGAAATCGCCGCGCTGCGCAGCCGATTCGGCGGCAGTCCGGTGATCGGCGGCGCTGCCGAGCCGAGGAGCGTTCGGTACCCGATCGCTCGTCGCCACTTTGATCGGTGCGACCTGCGCCGGTCCGCTGCCCTGCCACACCACGGGGCTGCCCGGCTCCTCGTCCGGACGCTCGCTCACCGAAGCTCCTGACGGCTGCGGGATCTCCGCAGCCGGTCGCTGCTCGGTGCGCGATGGTGCCTCATCGCGCCTCCTGCCCGGGAATGCGAATGTCCAAACCCTCTCTGCGGCAGCGGCGATCGATGTAACAGACGACGCGCGAGGACGACTCGACCACCTCACCGCCCGCGCTGAGCAACAGCACGGCTCCGGTGGTCAGAACGATCACCGGCCACCGATGGGTACCCGTGACATCCGCGAGGAACCAGGGGATACCGAGTAGCGGGACGGCGAGCAGTCCGAACAGCGCGCGTTGGGTTATCCACAGTCCCGCGGTCGGCCAGTCCGCGCCCTCGACGAGCAGTCTCGAACGAGCGACGGCCCCGAGGTGCGAGGTCTGCTCGACCAACAGCACCGGAACGGCGACCCAGCGGCGTGCCCGCAGCCAGCCCAGCCAGAGCAAGGCCAGCGGCAGCGTGACGATCAACATGCCGCACACCACGATCACACCGACACCCGCCAGCGTGAACAGCAGCTGGAACACCAACAGGGCGCCGAACCTCGCACCGAACCGCCCGAGCGCGGTGCGCCAGCCGATCGACCTGCCTGCGACGGTCGCGAGCCCGATCGACACGGTCGCCCCGCGCAGCACGAAACGCAGCAGCCATGCGCAGGCAGCGGTGGACAGGATCGCTGCCCACGCGGTGCCCGCGTCCGAGCCGTCGGTCAGCGCGGAGACGCCTGCTGTCACCGCGACGACCACCGCCTCGGTGGCCAGCAAGCACGCGATGCCCAGCCCGGCCAGGACGCGAATGTTCGCCTGGATCAACGCGAACGGCACGTCGAGCAGTTCACGGAAGGTCAGCGGTCGGATCGGCACCGTCGTTCCAGGTGACCCTGGTACCGGATCTGTTCCCGCCCCGACGGCACCGGCCGGATCGGCGGCTGGTGACACAGGCCGAGTCTAGCTGTCAACGCTCGAGCGGGCGGTCACCTCAGCGGCCGGGAGGCGACTCGTCGGGCTGGCTGTCCGGCGGTTCGGATTGCGGATGGTCGGAGAGTTCATTCCTGCGTACGCCGGTGGGCAGTCCGTAACCCGCCGCACCGGTAGGCGGGAGACAGGAGTGCCGCCGGGCGCGCGCGGCGGGGTGGTCGGCGTCGACGACCGCCGAGGCGATGCGTTGCGCGTGAACGACTTCGGGTGAACTCTGGCGGAGGTGGTACCCGACGGGAGCGGCTACGGCCTGGCCGCGCGAGTCCTGCTCTTCGACGGTGACCTTGTGCGTGCGGCGCAGGGTGAAGGTGATCTCCTCGGCCTCCTCGAACGCCTGCCGTGCGGTGCGCAGCGGGTGCGTCGCGGTGTCGATCGCGGTGGCGACGAACGACGGGACCAGCGGTCGGAGGAAACGCGCCGCGGTGTCGGTGAACGGCACGATGCCGATCAGAGGTAGCTCGAGGCCGCCGGTCTCGGGCACGGCAGGCGCCCGCGTGCTGGTGCCGGGGACGGGAAGGTTCGGCATGGCGATCCGCTCTTCGGGTACCGGGCCGACTGGTCGGTCGTCGGCGGATGCCGCGGGAAGTTCGGGGCGGCTCGGCGGCTCGGTGATACCGATCTCGATGCCGCCGATGGCCGCGATGATCCGGGTGCGCTGTCGTTCCCGTTCGATAGCGGTGTCGGCCGCTGCGGCGAGGCGGGCGGCGGTGAGGTGCTGTTCGGCGCGCAGGGTCTCGGCCTCGGCGCGAACCTCGGCTTGTTTCACCGCGATCGCCGCATCGGCCGCGCGCTCGGCGCGGTCGTGCACGGTGCGTGCCACGTTGTGCCGGTCGAACGAGGTCTCGCCGCGCCACCAGCGCAGCACCAGCGCCAGGAGCGCGAACACGACGAACGTCGCGATGGTCAGGATGCGCAGCGCGAGCGAGTCACGCACCGTGTAGTCGTTCATCGCCTGCCAGTGCGCGCCGAGCCCGCGGTCGGCCTCGTCGAAGGCGGCGGTCCGCGCGGTCGCGACGGCGCTCTCTTTCTCGGTGGTCCGTCGGTCGGCCGCGTCCACCCGATTCTGAGCCGTGGCGAGTTGCTTGCGGGCGTCATCGAGCATGCCGTCGGCGGTCTGCGCGGCAGGGCCGCGTCCAGGGACGCCGGTGATCCTGGTCTGCGGGCACTCCGGGGTCGGGCGGTACTCGCAGCGGGCGATCACCAGCGCGCGGTCGATATCGGCTTGCGCCTTGATGATCGACTGGTCCAGCGCGCTCCGGTCGGCCTTCGCCTGGTCCAGTTCGACCTGCGCCGCGATGACCTGTGCCGCCGAACCGACCGAGCGTTGAGCCTTTTCGTCCAGGATCCGATCGACGGTGGCGCCGAAGAGCACGACCGCGGCCAGTTCGCCGATCAATCCGCCCGCCAGCACCGCGATCGCGATGCGCGCGATCATCCCGAGCCGATCCGGACCTCCGCTCGGACGTGCGGTCGCGAGTGCCCGCGTGAGGGCGCCGGTCAGTGCCGCGACGGTGAGGGCCACGATGAGGGCGGCCCAGTGCGGCCAGGTTTCGGTCGACGTGAGAGCGAGGACGGTGACCGCGCCGGACACCGTTGCGAACAGCGCGGCGACCGCGCCGGCGAGGGCATATCCAGCACGCTCATGGCGGTCGGTGATAGCGCTGGACCGACCCCCGCCGAGCCAGGTGAACAAGCCGGTGACGGTCATCGGAATGCACATCCTCTACATCCCGGCCGCTCCCCGGGGTCGGCGAAACTGTCACGGATTCGTTGTGACAGCGTGGCAGGCTGGGACCCGACACACCGAGTAGAGGCGGTCGGATGTGTTGAGGCTCACAGATTGCCGCATATCGCGCGTCGTGCGGTGGCCGAATGTGCCTACTCCGATGCCATGATTCGGTTCCGCGCCGCCGACCCCAGGAGGTTTCGACATGCGCCGAGTCTTGCTGGTGATCTGCGCCGCGGCGCTGTTCCTGTGCCCGCCCAGTGCGAACGCATCCCCGGCCGACGAGTCGCTCGACCGGCTGATCGCGCTCGTGGTCGAGCGACTGGACACCGGCGATGTCGTGGCCGCGGCGAAGTGGACGGCGGCGACCGCCCGCGGCATCGAGCCGACCATCGACGATCCATCCCGTGAGGCCGAGGTCTATGACGCGATGGCCCGACTGGGCCGGGAGCGTGGGCTGCCGGCCGACTGGGTTCGGCAGGTGTTCGCCGGCCAGATCGAGGCGAACAAGACGGTGCAGCGCGGGTTGATGACGCGCTGGCGATTCGATCCCGCCGCCGTGCCTCGCGCGCCCGCCGACCTGGTGTCCGTCCGGCCGATCATCGACCGAGTGAACGATGAGATCGTCGAACAGTTGGCCGCGCAGCGGAACATGCTGACCGGGCCGGACTGTATGGAACGGCTGGCGCACAGCGTTTTCGACGTCGTCACGGCGGGCCGGACCGATGCGTTGCACCAAATCGCGCTGGTCCGCGCCACGGCCTCGCTCTGTTCGGCGTAGGTGGTCCGGCTGCGCGAACCATCTGTCCGGGCCAATTCCGCCGCCAGATGTGACCAATGCCACCTTCGTGTTATTTGCTGATTGTGTGCTGAATGCCACAACGGACAAAAGAGGCCGGACGGTCGGATCGCATTACCTGCCTGTCACGCCCCTGCCCGAAATATCTCGTCGGGGGCGCGCCAAGTTAGCCGTAGCCGATTGGTTTGCCGTGCCGCGGACCGGGGAAATCTATTCCGATGCAGGTGAGGGCGGTTTCTCGGCTTTTCTGTGAGGTGACGGATGCTGTCGCGCGCCGGGGTTCCCGAGGTGGCATCGAGTGCCAAGGGGATCGATCGCGCGGTACTCGCTGCTTTACACTGGACGACGCGCACACGTGGAGGACCCAATGAAGAAGCCCAGCTAGACCAGGTTATTAGGAAAGCCTGAATTGGTTGGGCTTCAGACCTGACTTATCGTTTGCTCTGACGCCGGACACAGAATGACCGGCTGCATCTCCCGCTCGGACAGCCCCAGCCGGTGCCCAGCCTAGCGGGCAAGGCCACCTGCTGAGGTAAGGATCTTGTTAGGGATCCGTTACCGACGAGCACCCCAACGTCACACCAGCGGGTGGAACAACTGCAGACCTGACTGCATGCCGAAGACCATCAGCGCGGCTGGCTTCGGAACGTACGGGCGCTTGTACAGAGGCGTTCGACGGAAGGCCGTTTTTCTTCGAAGGCCGACTTTCTTGAAGGCAGAGGCATGACGCAACTACCTGGCCACGGGTCTCCCGGACCCATCGGGCTCTACGACCCGGCGAACGAGCACGACGCCTGCGGCGTCGCATTCGTCGTCGACATGCACGGCCGCCGCAGCCGCGACATCGTCGACAAGGCTATTACGGCTCTGTTGAATCTGGAGCATCGTGGCGCCGCGGGTGCCGAACCCAACAGCGGTGACGGTGCGGGCATCCTGATCCAGATTCCGGACCGCTTCTTCCGCGCCATCGTGGACTTCGCATTGCCGCCGGAAGGTTCCTACGCCTCCGGTATCGCTTTCCTGCCGCCGGCCCGTCGCGAGGCCGCGCGCGCCGCCTACGGCGTGGAGAAGATCGTCAAAGAAGAGGGTCTCGAGGTCATCGGTTGGCGTGACGTGCCGATCGACGAGTCATCGCTCGGCGCCCTCGCGCGGGACGCCATGCCGAGCTTCCGACAGATCTTCATCGCCTCGCCGACGAGCGCTGCCGAGCCGTTGACGGGGATGGATCTGGAGCGACGCGCCTACGTCGTACGCAAACGGGTCGAGCACGAACTCGGGTCGGCCGGTGCTGGTGAGGGACCGGTCGGCAAGGAGTCGGTGTACTTCCCGAGTTTGTCCGGGCAGACCTTCGTCTACAAGGGCATGTTCACCACGCCGCAACTGCGTGCGTTCTATCTGGACCTGCAGGATTCCCGGGTGGAGAGTGCCCTGGGCATCGTGCACTCCCGGTTCTCCACCAATACGTTCCCGTCGTGGCCGTTGGCACACCCGTTCCGCCGCATCGCGCACAACGGTGAGATCAATACCGTCACCGGCAACGAGAACTGGATGCGCGCCAGGGAAGCGCTGCTCAACAGCGACGTCTTCGGAATCGACTCCGCGGGCAAGAACCGGCTGGAGAAGATTTTCCCCGTCTGCACCCCGGGAGCGAGCGATACCGCCCGTTTCGACGAGGTGCTGGAACTGCTGCATCTCGGTGGCCGCAGCTTGCCCCACGCCGTGCTGATGATGATTCCCGAGGCATGGGAACGCAACGACACCATGGACCCGCAGCGGCGGGCCTTTTACGAGTACCACTCGATGCTGATGGAGCCGTGGGACGGCCCGGCATCGGTGTGCTTCACCGACGGCACCGTGGTCGGCGCCGTCCTCGACCGCAATGGTCTGCGTCCCAGTCGCATCTGGGTGACCGATGACGGTCTGGTCGTGATGGCCTCCGAAGTCGGTGTGCTGGACATCGACCCGTCCAAGGTGGTCAAGAAGGCCCGGCTACAGCCGGGCCGGATGTTCCTCGTGGACACCGCGCAGGGCCGGATCGTCGGCGACGAGGAGATCAAGACGGCACTCGCCGCCGAACAGCCGTACCAGGAATGGCTGGACGCGGGCGTCTCCCGGCTTGCCGACCTGCCCGACCGTCCGCATGTGCACATGTCGCACGACCGCGTACTGATCCGTCAGCAGATCTTCGGTTACACCACCGAGGAGCTGAACCTGCTGATCTCGCCGATGGCCAAGACCGGAGGTGAGGCGCTCGGTTCGATGGGCACCGACACCCCGATCGCGGTGCTGTCCGCCCGCCCGCGCCTGCTGTTCGACTACTTCTCCCAGCTGTTCGCGCAGGTCACCAACCCGCCGCTGGATGCGATCCGGGAAGAGGTCGTGACCAGCCTGAAACGCAACATCGGCCCGGAGGCCGACCTGCTGCACCCCGGGCCGGAATCCTGCCATCAGATCGCGCTGGAGGGCCCGATCCTGGACAACGACGAGCTGGCCAAGCTCGTGCACATCAACGACGACGGCTCGCACCCCGAACTGCGCTCGGTCGTGATGCGCGGCCTGTATCCGGTCCGCAAGGGCGGCAAGGGCCTGCGCAAGGCGCTCGAGGCGATCAACATCCAGGTGTCGGCCGCCATCGACGGTGGAGCGCGGATCATCGTGCTGTCCGACCGCGAATCCAACGAGAAGCTCGCGCCGATCCCCTCGCTGCTGCTGACCTCGTCGGTGCACCACCATCTGGTGCGTGAGCGCACCCGCACCAAAGTCGGCCTGGTCGTGGAGGCCGGTGACGCCCGCGAGGTGCACCATATGGCGACTCTGGTCGGCTTCGGAGCGGCCGCGATCAACCCGTACATGGCCTTCGAGACCATCGAGGACATGCTCGAGCGCGGCGCGCTCGAGCTGTCGGACAGCACCGGTGGGCAGCAGCGCAGTTCCCCCGATCTGCGCGCCGACTACCGCAAGGCGGTCGCGAACTACAACAAGGCCGCGGGCAAGGGCGTACTGAAGGTGATGTCCAAAATGGGCATCTCCACTCTGGCCTCCTACAACGGTGCCCAGCTGTTCCAGGTGATCGGTCTGTCGCAGGATCTGGTGGACGAGTACTTCACTGGCCTGCGCTCGCATCTGGACGGCATCGATCTCGACGACATCGCTGCCGACGTCGCCGCGCGCCACGAGATCGCTTTCCTGGAGAACCGCAACGAGCGCGCGCACCGCGAGCTCGAGGTCGGCGGTGAATACCAGTGGCGACGCGAGGGCGAATACCACCTGTTCAACCCGGATACGGTGTTCAAACTGCAGCACGCCACCCGGTCGGGTCAGTACTCGATCTTCAAGGAGTACACCAAGCTGGTCGACGACCAGTCCGAGCGGCTCGCCGCGCTGCGCGGACTCTTCAAATTCAAGAGCAAGGCGCGCACCCCGATTTCGATCGACGAAGTCGAGCCCGCCTCCGAAATCGTCAAGCGGTTCTCCACCGGCGCGATGAGCTACGGCTCCATCTCGGCCGAAGCGCACGAGACCCTCGCGATCGCGATGAACCGTCTCGGTGGACGGTCGAACTCGGGTGAGGGCGGTGAATCGCCCGCGCGCTTCGAGCCGGAGGACAACGGCGACTGGCGGCGCAGCGCGGTCAAGCAGGTCGCCTCCGGCCGCTTCGGCGTGACCGCGCACTACCTGACCAACTGCACCGACATCCAGATCAAGATGGCGCAAGGGGCCAAGCCCGGTGAGGGCGGCCAGCTTCCCGCGCACAAGGTGTACCCATGGGTCGCCGAGGTGCGGCACTCGACGCCGGGCGTCGGCCTGATCTCGCCGCCGCCGCATCACGACATCTACTCGATCGAGGATCTGGCCCAGTTGATCCACGACTTGAAGAACGCGAACCCGCAGGCGCGGATTCACGTGAAGCTGGTCGCGGAGCCGGGTGTCGGCACCGTCGCCGCGGGCGTCTCGAAGGCACACGCCGACGTTGTGTTGATCTCGGGCCACGATGGCGGCACCGGTGCGTCGCCGCTGACCTCGCTGAAGCACGCGGGTGGTCCCTGGGAGCTCGGCTTGGCCGAGACCCAGCAGACATTGCTGCTCAACGGTCTCCGTGACCGCATCGTGGTGCAGGTCGACGGCCAGATGAAGACCGGTCGCGACGTGATGATCGCGGCGCTGCTCGGTGCCGAGGAGTACGGATTCGCGACCGCGCCGCTGGTGGTCTCGGGCTGCATCATGATGCGTGTCTGCCACCTGGACACCTGCCCCGTCGGTGTCGCGACGCAGAACCCGGTGCTGCGGGACCGCTTCACCGGCAAGCCGGAATTCGTCGAGAACTTCTTCCTGTTCATCGCCGAAGAGGTCAGGGAACTGCTGGCGCAGCTCGGCTTCCGCACATTGGACGAGGCCATCGGCCGGGTCGACCTGCTCGATACCCACCGGGCCAAGCAACACTGGAAGGCGAGCAAGCTGGACCTGTCGCCGATTCTCGACAACGTCGAGACGGCGTTCATGTACCAGGATCTTCGGTGCACCAAACCCCAGGACCACGGCCTGGACAAGGCGCTGGACCAGCAGCTGATCTCGCAGAGTCGCGACGCGCTCGACCGCGGCCGGAAGGTGAAGTTCGAGACCAAGATCACGAATGTGAATCGCACCGTCGGCACCATGCTCGGCCACGAGGTGACCAAGCTCTACGGCGGCGCCGGTCTGCCGGATGACACCATCGACATCACCTTCACCGGCTCGGCGGGCAACAGCTTCGGTGCCTTCGTGCCCGCGGGCATCACGTTGCGGGTGCAGGGCGACGCGAACGACTATGTCGGCAAGGGTCTGTCCGGCGGCTACCTTGTGGTGCGCCCGTCGCTGAACGCGCCCGCGGAGTTCCGCGCGGAACAGAACATCATCGCGGGCAACGTGATCCTGTTCGGCGCCACCAGTGGGCAGGCGTTCCTCGGCGGTGTGGTCGGCGAGCGGTTCGCTGTGCGCAACTCCGGCGCCACCGCGGTGGTCGAGGGCGTCGGTGACCACGGTTGTGAGTACATGACCGGTGGTCGGGTGGTCATTCTCGGCGAGACCGGCCGCAACTTCGGCGCCGGGATGTCCGGTGGCGTCGCGTTCGTCTTCGACCCGCACGGCACCTTCGAGGCGAAACTCAACCCCGAGCAGGCCGACGCGATCGAGCAGCTGTCCGGTGACGATTTCACCTGGCTGCGCGACATCATCACCCAGCACCGGGACCAGACCGGTTCCGGTGTCGCCGATCGCATTCTCAGCGATTGGTCGCAGCAGGTGAACCACTTCGTCAAGGTCATGCCGCGCGAATACAAGAAGGTTTTGCTCGCCATCTCCGAAGCCGAGAAAAGCGGCAAGGACGTGGACGAGGCGATTATGGAGGCGGCCCGTGGCTGACGTGAGACGCGTCCGTGAGCTGAGTTCGATGTTGAGAGGCGAGAGTTCGGAGGCCGCACGTGGCTGACCCCCAGGGATTTCTGAAGCACACTTCACGGGAGCTGCCCAAGCGGCGGCCGGTGCCGTTGCGCCTGATGGACTGGCAAGAGGTCTATGAGGAGAATTTCTCCCACCAGACCCTGAAGAGCCAGGCCAGCCGGTGTATGGACTGCGGTATCCCGTTCTGTCACAACGGCTGTCCGCTGGGGAACCTGATTCCCGAGTGGAACGACTTGGTCTACAAGGACCGCTGGCGGGAGGGTATCGACCGCCTGCACGCGACCAACAACTTCCCGGAGTTCACCGGGCGGCTGTGCCCCGCCCCGTGCGAGGCGTCCTGTGTGCTCGGCATCAATCAGGATCCGGTGACGATCAAGCAAGTCGAGATCGAGATCATCGAGAATGCCTTCAACGAAGGGTGGGTGACTCCGGTCTACCCGACCCGCCTCACCGGCAAGAAGGTCGCCATCGTCGGTTCCGGACCGGCCG
This sequence comes from Nocardia sp. NPDC049190, assembly GCF_040648115.1. Classification (NCBI taxonomy): domain Bacteria; kingdom Bacillati; phylum Actinomycetota; class Actinomycetes; order Mycobacteriales; family Nocardiaceae; genus Nocardia; species Nocardia sp. NPDC049190. The sequence goes on along the minus strand of NZ_JBEZDE010000001.1, from coordinate 153,407 downwards.
GTCTGGCCGCCGCGCAGCAGTTGACCCGCGCCGGGCACACCGTGACCGTCTTCGAGCGGGCCGACCGCGTCGGTGGTCTGCTGCGCTACGGCATCCCGGAATTCAAGATGGAGAAGCGCTTCATCGATCGCCGTGTCGCGCAGATGAAGGCCGAGGGCACCATCTTCAAGACCGGTGTCAATGTCGGCGTCGACATCACCGCCGAGCAGTTGCGCGAGCAATTCGACGCGATCGTGCTGGCCGGCGGCGCCACCCTGGCGCGTGATCTACCGATCCCGGGTCGCGACCTGGACGGCATCCATCAGGCGATGGAGTTCCTGCCGTGGGCCAACCGGGTGCAGCTCGGCGACGATGTCACCGACGCCGACGGGCTGCCGCCCGTCCACGCGAAGGGCAAGAAGGTCGTCATCATCGGCGGTGGCGACACCGGCGCCGACTGCCTGGGCACCTCGCACCGGCAGGGTGCCGAGAGCATCCACCAGTTCGAGATCATGCCGCGCCCGCCGCAGGAGCGCGCCGCCTCGACCCCGTGGCCGACGTACCCGCTGATGTATCGGGTCTCCTCAGCGCACGAGGAGGGCGGCGAGCGGGTGTTCTCGGTGAACACCGAGCGCTTCGTCGGCAAGGACGGCAAGGTGGCCGGCCTGGAAGCGCATGAGGTCACCATGGTCAACGGCCGCTTCGAGAAGGTCGAAGGCACCGACTTCACCCTCGAGGCCGATCTGGTTCTGCTGGCGATGGGCTTTGTCGGTCCGGAGAAGCCGGGGCTGCTCACCGATCTCGGCGTCGGCTACGATCAGCGCGGCAATGTCCAGCGCGACAAGAACTGGGCGACCAACATCCCCGGCGTCTTCGTCGCGGGCGATATCGGTCGCGGCCAGTCCCTCATCGTCTGGGCCATCGCGGAAGGCCGCGCCGCGGCCGCGGGCGTCGACCGGTACCTGGAAGGCGAGACCGCTCTCCCGTCGCCGATCACACCTACCATGGTCGCTCAGCGCTAGACCTCTCTTACCGGAGCGGAAACAAAGACGCCTGTGGACAGTTCGTCCACAGGCGCCTTTGTTCTCGGTAGGGATGAGTCGCGCACCGGCCGATCTCGCCCGACCGTGATTCACGCCATACCGCGACGGTGGCGCGCGTGCACCGGGATGCGGCCTGATCCATGGTCGAGTAGGTGTGTTCGAATGGCATCCCGGCGGTTGTAGCCTTATTGTGATCTTCGGCGTGCCACTGAGTTTTCGATGTGGTTTGAAGTGCACGTCATACCGGTTTGGGTGGCTGTGTTCACCCGACGTGCACTGGAAAGACATCTGTCGCGTTCAGCATGTGACGCGGCGACTCGGCGGGATGTTCAACGAGGGCAAAGTTTGGACTGGAGCGGTATGCAGTGGAAGAAGGTCGTCGCGGGGCTCGGTGCCTCCGCGGCAATGATGTCCGGCATGGTTTTCGGCAGCGGTTCGGTAAATGCGGCCCCCGGATGCCCGAGCCTGTATGTAGTGGCGATTCCGGGCACCTGGGAGACCGGGCACGACAAGTCGCCGGGTCCCGGCATGCTGGCCGGCGTGACCAGAGGTCTGCCCTCCTCCGCGGAAGTCGATTACGTGACCTACGCCGCGACCGCCTTCCCGTGGGAAGGTGAGGTGTACGGCAATTCGAAGAAAGAGGCCGTAGACAACGCGCGCGGTCTGATCGCGGACATGGCGCAGCGGTGCGGTGCGACAAAGATCGCGCTCGTCGGCTACAGCCAGGGCGCGGACGCCGCCGGTGACCTCGCGGCAGAGATCGGCACCGGCCTCAGTGTGGTGGCGCCGGACCGGATCGCCGGCGTCGGCCTGATCTCCGACCCGCGCCGTTCGCCCACCGATATCCAGGTCGGCGCGCCCGCGCCCGGCGCGGGCGCGGGTGGCCCGCGTATCGGCGGATTCGGCTGGGTCAGCGATCGCACACGCACCATCTGCGCACTCGATGATCTCTACTGCGCGACCGCGACGGACGACTTCGTCACCCGGTTCGCCGGTTTCCTCGCCCAGACGTCGGAGGCCAACCCGGCCAACATGTGGCGCTACCAGATCGAGGCAGGCAACATCATCGGCGACCTGATGGCCTTCGGGGGTGTCCCGGCACTGCAGGCGCAACTGACCGATTCTGCGAACGAGCAGCGGGCCAAGGATCTCGAGCGCTTCTACAAGTCGCAGGCGCATACGCTCTACGGCAGCTACCCGGTGGGCGGCGGTCAGACCGCCATCTCCTGGATGCACAACTGGATCGCGGACATGGCCTGATCCAGCAGCGAAACCAAAGGCCCACCTCCGGACTCGGAAGGTGGGCCTTCGGCTTTCGAGCGAGCTGTGCGAATCAGGCGGATCCGGTCGGCGGCAACTGCGGGAACGGGCCCGGACCACCCGGGCCAGGGTGATTACCGGGACCGCGGTGCCAGCCGCCGTTCCCTCGGTGATGCCGATGGTGCCAGTCGATGCCCGGCTGCGGCGCATTGATGGGCGCCGCCTGCACCTCGACCGCGGTGCCGGAGGTTTCGGGGACCTCGGCGGACGCGGTCGCCGCGAGGGCGGCGAATGGAACGGCGACCAGCGCACCCGCCAGGGTTACCCGGGCGAGGCGCCGTGCCGGTGTCGTCTTTGTGGAGCGCAACACGGAATTCCTTTCTCTCGAACCGTGAGCGGCTGGTGTGGCGGCTCACGAGTCCATCGAAGGTTCCGTGACTGGGACCGCGGTGCGACGCGACTGGCAATCAGCTGGGAGCCGACCGTTCAGCGCTCGGTGCCGCTCGCGATGTTGCGCGGCAACAGATCCCACACGTGGCCGTTCTCGTTGACCGTCGCCGCCGTCCGACGCCCGGTGCGGGAGAACAGGATGCGGGTGATCGAGCAATAGTCGATGGGGAACGTCAGCGGCCGTTCCAGTCCGAGCACGTCTTGGAGCAGCACGTTGACCACGCCGCCGTGCGCGAAGGCGACGACCGTATCCGCGGGATCGGTGACCGCCGCGATTTCGGTGATCGTGTCCAGCACCCGGGTCTTGAATGCTTCGCCGTCGATCTGCGACGGCAGGTAGCCCGCTTTGATTCGGTCGTAGGCCTCCCGGAACTCGACCTTGGCGTCTTCGATCGGGATATAGGCGGGCAGGTCGCGATCGTATTCGGCGAGATCGGCGACGATCTCGACATCCAGCCCGAGCTTCACGGCGGTCGGCGCCGCGGTTTCGCGCGCTCGCCGCTGCGGGCTGCTGAGCACTCGGGAGATCCGATGATGGCCCAGCACCGCCGGCACCCGGTCCGCCTGCTCCAGGCCTACCGGCGCCAATTCGGGGTCAGCAGGACCATCCGAGGTCAGCATCCGGACCGGCTGGGCATGACGAACGAGGATCAACTGCACACGCTCACTCTGCCGCACGGTCGCTATCGGTTCCATCCGGGTCGGCACGCTCCTGCATCGGTGCTGCCGAGTGCGCACGTCGACGACTCCGACGATGATCTGCTGCTCGAGGCGTCGGCGGCGTCGAGCACACCATGCTGTGGTGGACGGCGCCGCGAGACCACACAGCGGTGAGTCGCGTTGCCGTCAGTGCGCCGGGCCGTTTCGAGTCGATCCCATGCGGTCCGGCCGAGTGCCGCGTACGGCTATTGGTTGTTGTTCTTCTTGCGGTTGGCCAGCAGATAGATGCCGCCGACGATCAGCGCGACGACGAGCAGGCAGCAGATCGCACCGAAGATCAGGCCTGCCTTGCTGCTCTTCTTCTTCCTGGCGGCCAGATCCATTGCCGAGTCCCACACGTCGGGACTGGCCCATACGCTGTGATCGAGCAGACTCGCGTTGGTCAGCAGGTCGAGGTACATCACAAACCCCTTAAGGCGTATCGGCCTCCTCCCGGAGCCGAATGTCCAAGCGTAGCTGCCCGATTCAGTCGATGTGAGTTCTTCGCCCGCGGTTTCCGCTCAACGCGGCTTTACCAGCGGAAACGGCAACGTCTCACGGATACTGCGGCCGGTGATCAGCATGACGAGACGATCGACGCCCATGCCGAGCCCGCCGGTAGGCGGCATCGCGTGCTCGAGCGCCTGCAGGAAATCTTCGTCCAGTTCCATCGCCTCGGGATCCCCGTTCGCCGCGAGCAGTGACTGCTCGGTGAGCCTGCGCCGCTGCTCCACCGGATCGGTGAGCTCGCTGTAAGCGGTGCCGAGTTCTACCCCCCAGGCGACCAGATCCCATCGCTCGGTGACGCCGGCGATGCTGCGATGCGCCCTGGTCAGCGGCGACACCGAGGTGGGGAAGTCGATGTAGAACGTCGGCTCCTCGGTGCGGGACTCGACCAAATGCTCGTACATCTCCAGCACCACCTGGCCGGCGTCCCAACCGTACTGGTACGGCACTTCGACTTTCTCGCACAGTTCGCGCAGCTCTTCGACGCTGGTATCCGGCGTGATCTCGGCGCCGATCGCCTCGGATACCGCGCCGTGCACCGTCTTGACCTGCCACTCGCCGGAGATGTCCACCTGCTCGAAGGCGCCGTCCTCGGTGGGCCGCAGGGCCACCATCGCACCGTTCGCGGCGAGCGCGGCATTCTGGATCAACTGACGACACGTGTGCATCATGCGCTCGTAGTCGCTGTGCGCCTCGTATGCCTCGAGAATGGTGAACTCGGGGTTGTGGCTGAAGTCGACGCCCTCGTTGCGGAAGGTCCGACCGAGTTCGAACACTTTCTCCATACCGCCGACGCACAGCCGCTTGAGGTACAACTCGGGCGCGATCCGCAGGTACAGATCCAGGTCGTAGGCGTTGATATGGGTGAGGAATGGCGTCGCGTTGGCGCCACCGTGCACCTGCTGCAGGATCGGGGTCTCCACCTCCAGATATCCCCAGGAGTTCAACGAATCGCGCAGCGAACGCAGCACCGCGCTGCGCTTGGCGAGCAGCTCGCGGCTCTCGGTGTTGATCGCCATGTCGACGTAACGCTGGCGCACCCTGGCCTCGGGGTCCGCCAACCCTTTCCACTTGTCCGGCAGTGGATGTAGGCACTTGCCGAGCATCCGCCAGTCCGCCGCGAGCAGCGACAGTTCGCCGCGGCGGCTGCGCCCGATCTGGCCGCTCACCTCGATCAGGTCGCCGAGGTCGAAGAACTCACCGAACTCGGCGCTGCGTTCGACGCCGACCCGCTCGCGATCGATGACCAGTTGGATGTCGTCGGTCCAGTCACGCACCACCGCGAAGATCACGCCGCCGTAGTCACGGATGCGCAGCAGTCTGCCGCAGACCCGGACCGTGGTGCCGCGCGGGGACCGCCGCGCTTCGGCGACGGTATGCGTCGGAGGATAGGCGACCGGGTAGGCGTCGACACCGGAATCAGTGAGGCGCGCAAGCTTGTCCATGCGCACACGCACCTGCTCGGGCCTGCGCGGCTGCTGCTCCTCGCTCTCGATCACGGTGCAGTCGGGCGGACTACCGTCGCTGTGCAAGCCCGTCATGCTGGTGGGCGCCGCGCTGTACACACCGGTATGCGTCACGGTGTCGGTGGCCTTGCCGAATCGCGGCAGGAACCCCTCGGCCAGCGCACTGGCCAGCGCGACGCGAGGCAGTTGCCTGCGCTCCTCGAACAGGAAGAACCGCGGCACCCAGTGCGGCTGGTATTTCACGTTCGAGCGATACAACGCCTCCAGCTGCCACCAGCGGGAGAAGAACAGCAGCACACCACGCCACAACCGCAGGACAGGTCCGGCGCCGATCCGGCCGCCCTCCTCGAACACCGACCGGAACACCGCGAAGTTCAACGACACCTTCGTGATGCCGTGTAGCTCGGAGGTCAGCGCGAGCTGCGAGATCATCAACTCCATCACGCCGTTCGGGCTCTGCGGGTCGCGCCGCATCAACTCGAGCGACGCGCCCGTGCGACCCCACGGCACCAGCGACAGCATGCCGAGCACCCGGTCCTGCGGATTGACCGCCTCGACGAGCAAGCAGTCGCCGTCCAGCGGATCTCCGAGCCTGCCCAGGGCCATCGAGAATCCGCGCTCGGTCTCGGTGTCCCGCCAGGCGTCCGCTCGGGCGATGACCCGAGCGAACTCCTCGGCCGGGATGTCGCGGTGCCTGCGAATGCGGATCGTGATGCCGTGTTTGCGTAGCCGATTCGCGGCTTGACGCACCGGCTTCATCTCCGCACCGGCCAGCGAGTAGTTCCTGGTGTCCAGAATCGCTTCGTCGCCCAGCCGTAGCGCGGAAAGGCCCGCCCGCCGATAGGCCGTCGCGCCGAGTTCACTCGCGCCCATCACCGCGGGGGCCCAGCCGAACCGGTCGGCCATGCGCAGCCAGGCATCGATCGCCTGCGGCCATGCCTCGCGGATGCCGAGCGGATCGCCGCTGGCCAGACAGACACCCAGTTCCACCCGGTAGGTCACCGCCGCCTTGCCGCTCGGTGCGAACACCACCGCCTTGTCGCGCCGGGTCGCGAAATAACCGAGCGAATCCTCCACATCCGAGCGTTCCAGCAGTCCGCGAATCGCCGACTCGTCGGTCCCGGTCATCGCGTTCGCCGCGCGCTGCGAGCGCAGCAGGATGACCACCGCCGCCAGCAACGCGATGGCGCCGAACAGACCCAGCAGGAAATTGACGAACGGCCGTGGGTGGCCGTCGAAGTGCTCGTTGTCCACCAGCACCGCCGCGGTCACCCGGTAGACCGCCCAGCCGACCCGCTGCGGTCCCTGCGGGAGGCTTCCGGGGAACATCTCCACCAGCCCCCAGCCGAGCAGGCAACCGATCGTCAAGCCGCCGATCAGCACACCGAGCGCCGTCCAACCCGCACCACGGCGCACCTTGGTGTAGAACTCCCGCCACGCCGCGATCAGCACGCCGATCACCCCGAGGTGCAGCACCATGGCCACCAAAGCGTTGATATCGCCGCTTTCAGCGAAGTCCAGACCGTTGGACAACGCGTAGAGCGCGAGATAGCCGAGCAGCAACCACCAGGCGATCCGTTTGCGACTGGCGATCGCGCCCGCCAGGAAGCTGACGACCAGCGCCCACATCAAGTTGGTGTCCGGCGCATCGAAGTAATAGATATCGATGTAGCGGCGCGGTATCTGGGTCAGGTAGCGCAGTCCGGGCGAGAGGCTCCACAGGAAGCACAGCACCGCGAACACACCCAGGGCCAATCCAGCGATGTGCGGCACCTCGGCGAGTCGCCCGTGCCCCCGGTGGGGGACCGGAGGCGTCGGGCGATCCGCGGGTGGTGCGGGGTCGAGGTGTTGCTGGGCTTGCAAGGATGTCACCGAACCAGTGTGTACGTTGCGCTATCTAATTTGCCACGCCTGTGACGCGGCGTGTTCGTGCTGGGTTTGTCGGCAGCGCCCGTGGCGCTGCGTGTTCGTGACCGCCTCGGGCTCGGCTCCGAGTGCTCGCCACTCGTGATCGCTTCGCATGTGCGGCGATCCCTCGGAGTTCCGGGGCGGTGATCGAGTGGTGCGCACCGGTCGCTGTGGGTCCAGGGCGGTTTTCGGCGCGGGTGGGCAGGGGAGTAAGTATTTATCCCATGCCAGAACCAGTCGATGTGCCGATCGATGACGACGTTATTCGGCTCGGCCAGTTTCTGAAGCTGGCCAACCTGATCGAATCCGGTTCGGAAGCCAAGACGGTGATCGCCTCCGGGCTGGTGCGAGTGAACGACGAAGTCGAGTTACGGCGTGGACGGCAGTTGCACGTCGGCGACATCGTCGCCATCGCCGGGCACAAGGCGAGGGTGTCCAGCTGATCACGGCGCGAACGACGGTCAGGACGCGGCGGCGTGCGCCAGTGGCCCGGACTCAGTCCTCGGCGCGCACGACGATGCCGTCACAGTCGCTGTAGAGCATGTCGCCCGGAACGAACGTGACACCGCCGAACTCGACCGGGACATCGCGGTCACCGCTGCCGGTCTGAGTGCTTTTGCGCGGATTGGTGCCCAGCGCTTTGATGCCGATAGCGAGAGTGCGCAGGACCGCGGCGTCCCGCACCGCCCCGTTCACGATGACGCCTGCCCAGCCGTTCTCGACACCACGCCCGGCGATGATGTCGCCGACCAGAGCGGTATGCATACCGGCGCCGCCGTCGACGACCAGCACCTTGCCCTCGCCCGGTTCGCCAAGCGTTTGCTTGACCAGCAGGTTGTCTTGGAAGCACCGGATGGTGGTGATCCGCCCCGAGAACGCCTCACGGCCGCCGAATTGGGTGAACTGGGTGTCGCAGCTGCGGATCTCCGGGCCGATCTCATCAGCCAGATCGGCGGTAGCGACGACATTCTGCATGTGGTTATTTTGCCGTGCGTTCGGCACGGCGTGTTCGCGGCCCCCTTGTGGTTCGTGTCCGAGCGGCGGACGCTCGTGACTGCGTCATCTGCGGGGTCGGCCGCTCCGAACCGAACCGGGCCGCGAACAGCGCTGGTAAGACTCGCGCTGTGGTGGGTGTCTTGGGAGGTGATGGTGTGCCGCATACGCGTGCGTGGCAGGTGCCGACAGTGCGTGCGCGGCAGTTGCCGGCTGTACGCGCGTGGCCATGTGCGGCGCTATCTGTGCCGGTAACGCAGTTCGTACAAGGCGCGGTCGTGGTCGGAGAATTTGTTGTGGTCCACCATCTCCGGATTCAGACCGTGCTGGACCAGTCGGAAGCGGCGCCAGACGTAGCTGAGCGCGACCGTGAATACGACCAGCGGAACGATCATCATCACGATCAAGCCGATCTTCAGGGCCATCGGCCCGGGGAACAACAGCACCAGGGCGAAGAACGGGATGATCGGACCGAGAAACCGGACGAGGTATCGCTCCATGGCCCCATGTCCGACGAGGTCGTGGATGACCCACTCGTGCAGCTCCTCAGGGAGCTCGCGGCCCAGATCATAGGCGATCCGTTGCCTTATCGTGGGAGTTTTCATGCCTCCAGGCTATGCCCGTGGTCTGGATCACCGCCATGGCCGGACCCAAGTCGGCGCAGGTGCCGCGTCGCTCAGGCACGCCCGTGTCTGCGCTCGTACGCGAGGCGTTCGCGCTCACCCCGGCGGCGGGCATCGGCGTCCGCCAGCGTGGGATCGAGGCCGTGTTTGATCAGTCGATGGCGTCGGTAGACGTACAGCAGAGCCACTGTGAAGTAGATCAGCGGTAGATAGAGCAGCGCCATCATCGCCAAGCCCATCCAGAGTGGGCCGGGCAGCAGCAGGAACAGCATGAGGACCGGGATGATCGGAACCAGGACCCGAATCAGGTAACGCCGCGTCGCGCCGGGGCCGATCAGGTCCTGACGCACCCACTCGGACATCGAGTTCGGCAGCGTACGGCCACAGATGTAGCCGATGCGCTGGGTGAAGGAGGGTGTCGCGTTCACGCTTCCAGCATTCCGGCGTCGGCTTCGCCCGCGCAACCATGGGGTTCGTGGGCGCGACAGCTACTGACGCGAGGCATGGAAGTCACTGATTTGGGTGACCAGGTTGTTCGTGCTGCGCTGTACGGCGATCTTCACAAATGGCTCGATCGTCTTGCCGAGGGCTCGCCCCGCCAGACCGCCGGGCACTCGGAAGTCCACGATCGCGTCAACGGTGCATCGAGCGGGACCTTCGGCATGGAACAGGAAGGTCGATTCGACCTCGAAGCCCTTGATCGACCGCACCGCGATGGCGTAGTTCTCTTCCCAGCGGACCACCTCGATCCGTGACTGCAACGAGGCGGGCCCCAACGTCATGTGTCCGTCGAAAGTGGCGCCGAGCCCGACGGTCTGCCCGCCGACCGGGGTGAAGGACTGCATGCCATGCAGGAAGAGCGGCAGGTGGTGATAGTCGTTCACGTACGCGAACGCGGACTCCGCCGAGGCTACGCACGCCTCGACGATCTGCACTTCGGTCATGCGGAAACAGTAATCGGCGACGATAACGGTCGTTCGATCATGCGATGACCGCCAGCGTCGCGGCCAGGCCGAAGGCCAGCGCCATGACGCCGACCTCGATGACCGCGCGGCGCAGCGAACCGTCCGCGCCCATCCGATGGTCGGCAGCTCGCGGCACCCAGGCGCGCCGCCACCACCAACCGAGCGCGAGCAACCCGATCAGCACCACTGCCTTCGCCAGCAGGATCCTGCCGTATCCGGTGGTGACGAACGGTGTGATCCCGCCGATCCGGATCACGCCGTTCAGCAGCCCGGTCACCGCCACCGTCGCCACCAAAGGCAACGCCGCTTCCGAATACCTCGGCAGGGCGATCGCCCACTCGCCGCGGGTGCGCACAACCAGCGCCAGCGCGATCAAGAGCCCGAACCAAGCCGCCGCTGCCAACGCGTGCACCGCGGCGAGTACCGAGCCCAGCACCTGCTGCGACATGTGCCCGGTGATCGGTCGAAGGGCCAGCGCGACCGCCGCGAACACCAGCACCAGGTCGGTCGATATGGCGTCGGGCTGCCGGAAGGCCAGTGCCGACCCACCGGCCACCGCGCCGACGCCGACCAGGATCGCGATCCCGACCTGGCCGCCGCTGATGTCCACGAGGTAGGCGCCGAATTCCGCGGCGCCGAGCCGGGCCGGTGGGACGCCGACGACCTCGGCCGCTTCGAACACCAGCACAGCGAACTCGGCGGCCGCCCAGACCCCGGCCAGCGCCGCGACCAGCCGCCACGGTGTGCGCAGCCGTGGCTGCACCCTCGGCAGCGCGGCCAGCCCGAGCACGGTCGCTCCGATGCCATCGGCCAACACCCGGACAACGGCCTGCACCGGTATCGTCCCGGGCAGATTCAACGCCCAGGCAAGTGCCACGCCGAGCAGCCCGGATACCGTGACCAGCAGCGGCGCCAACCACGGTGTGCCGACGGTCTCGCGCCGCGCACCGCCCCGGCCGCCGATCGTTCTGTCGTTCACCGTTTCGGTTTCCGGCTCCTGCCGCCGAACAGCGCGAACGCGAGCCCGCCGCCGAACAGCACGACGGCGCCGACAATGAACACCCACAGCGGAATCCCGCCCGAGCCGCTCTCGCCACCGCCCGCGTGGGCGTTCGGCTTGGGACCCGGTGTTCCGTTGCCCGGCTTGCTGAGCGTGAAGTGCCGCTTGCCGCTGACCGGATGTCCATCGGCGGAGGTCACCCGGTAGCCGATGGTGTACTCGCCGACCGGTCCCAGCTCGCCGACAGCGACGCTGACGGTCTTGCCGTCGACTACCGGATCGTCCTTGGACCACAGATTGCCGTCCGGGCCGACCACGGTGAGCGCCGGGAAGCTGGGTTGCAGCTCCTCGTTGAAGGTGATGCTGACCCGCGCCGGGCCGCTGTCGACAGTCGCGTTGTCATCCGGGACGCTCGCGGTCGGCGCCGAATGCGCGGACGCGATACCGGTCGCGGCGATGCCGAATGCGAGCAGGAACACACCTGCCACGAACGCAGTGAGTAGCCGTCGAATCACGAGCGCCGCCCACGGATCACGGTGCCGAGACCGAGCCCCACGCCGAGCAAGCCGAGCGCGAGGCCGATGCCGCCGAGTAGGCGTGCGGTGTTGTCGATCGCGTACTCCGAAGCCGTCTCGGCCCCGCTGTCCACCTTGTGCGCGTCCCCGTGGTCCGCATGCGCGGCGGCGAGGGTGACCGACGGTGCGGGGTGTTCGGGCTCGTTACCATCCGACCCGACCGGCTGGTCCCAACTGACGACCTTGCCGTCGGAGTAGGTCTGCTTGGCGGGGAAGCTGATCGAATTCTGCTTGGGCAGTGGGCCGACGGACACCGCGAAACGTTGGAACTGTCCCGGTGCGATGCCGGGCGCCCCGGGATCGGCGGTCCAGGTGATCGCGGTGATCTCGGCTTTGTCGTTGCGTTCGATCTTGGCCGACCAACCCGGGATCGGTTCGGTCCGCGCGGATTTCAGATGGGGGACGGTGACGGTGAGCGCCGTGGTGTTCGCGGTGTCCGATTCGGTCGGCACCCGGAACGTGGCCACGGCGTACCCGCCCTGGGTAGCGTCGGGCACGTCCACCGTGACATGCGCCGCGGCGGTACCACCGGCGAGCAGGAGGAGACCCGCGGTGGCCGCCGCCGTACCGACGGCCCGCGAAATCGAGCTGTGCATAGGAAAGCCTTCTGTCCGAGGGAAAGTGGGTGTCGGGAGATCAGATCGACACCGGTGGCGCACGCGGACCGATCGCGCCGTTCGCGGGACAGCGGTAGGGCGGCAGGCCAGGGCAGGACCAGCGCGCAGCGGTGACGCCCCGCGCTCGGCGCACCGGCACCGATATCGCGTGCAGCGCGCCGGAGGCGGCCGCGTAGAGCCGCTCGGTAAGCACGATCAGCGCCGCGCAGCCGAGTGTCGCGACAGTGTGCGCGACGAGCATCCACCCGGTCGGCGGTGCGATGTCCGTGGAAAGTCGCGCGACACCCGTGGTTTCGGCGTGCTGGTGGCCGAGCAGACCCGCCAGCGCGCCATGGCTTACCAGTTGACCGGCGCCGAGTAGTCCGACCAGCACGGTCGGACGTCGGCCGGACGGTATCGCGCCCGCCGCCGAGCCGACCGCCGTAGCGATCAGCAGCACCCGAGTCAGCTCGCTCGAGCCGGGGAAACCGCCGCCCGCGACTCCGTGCGCGGCGACGGCGAGCACACCCACGAGTACACCGACCAGGCCACCGCGGAGGTGGCCGGTGATCGGATACGAGGGCACCGCGGTGGTGGTGGTGGTCAGCGCACGCCGAGGCGGGCCAGGACGTCGGCCTCGATGCCGGAAAGCTCGTGGGAGATCGAGGCGTGCACGGCACGGCGGCGCGAGGCCGGCATCTGCTCGGCGGTGCGTACGGCGGCGGTCAGACTGCCGAGGCGGTCCTCGGTGGTGCTGACGAACTTCTGGGTCTCGCCCTTGTCTTTGCCGTCTCGTGTGGTGATCTCGTCCAGCGCCGCTTCGGTATTCGTGATCCTGGCCTGCAGCTTGGCGCCATGCCCGGTGAAGTCGCCGAGCTGTTCGATGCCGACGCCGAGCTGCTGCGCGCGACGCGTGTCGAGCCTGCCGCGAAGGAAGGTCGCGCCGCGGTAGGCGAGCGGAGCGAGCACCGGGATGAGAACGCGTGCCACGCCGAGGTATTTCTTGACCTGGCTCGCGCTGAACGGGTCGCGCTCGGCCCTGGCCGCCACCTTGAGCGCGGACTTCTCTTCGGCCTGGAACGCGGCGATCTGCGCTTTGGCGACCTTGCGCTGGGTGCGCGCCTCGGCGCGGCGGGCCTTGCGGTCGTTCTTCGCGGCGAGCTTGGCCTCGATCGTGGCCTTGTGCTTGAGGGCTTTCGCCTCGGCCCTGCGGCTCGGGCGCCGCTTGCGCTTCGTGAACAACCCCATCGAACGCCCTCCGTCATGCTGGTTGCCATGGCAGTACGGCGCCGGGGAAGCCCGTCCGCCCATGTCACACGGTTTGCCGATACCCTATCGGGTCCGTGTCGAGCGCCGCGAGGGTAGTGGGGCCCGCGCCCGCCCTGGCCTCTCGATTAGTCGAGTTGTCGGGGGGAGGGACCATACTGCATAGCGTGGATTCGGACATCGGTGACCGGGATGGTCGCAAGCGCAACGGTACGGCCGTCGATCGGCCGGCCGACGCACCGACCGCGTTCATCGATGCCAGAGCGTTGATCGGCTGCCGTCATCGGCTGCATCTGGATGCGACGCACCCCGAGGCTCCAGCGGGACTTTCCGAGGACCCGGGCGTCCGCCAGCGCAGGGAAGCGGCGACCGCCCACCGCGCCAGGGTGCGCGACGCGCTGGTCGCGGCCGACCCGGACGCCTGGGTGGTCATCGATCCCGGGTGTCGAGCCGCCGAGCGGGCCGAGGCGACGATGCGCGCGTGCGCGGCGGGAGCGCGCCACATTTGGGGCGGACTGCTGCCGCAAGAGCCGGATACCGGCAGGCGCGGCGGGTCGGAGATCCTGCTGCGCGATATCGAGCGCGGCGGATACATTCCGATCATCGTGGTGAACCACAAGGTGACCGACCCACGTCAGCCGGAGCCCGCCGACTTCCATCCGACCACCTCGGACCTCTATCACTGGAATCCGCAACCGGATCCGCATCGCAAGTTGCGTCAACAACCCCGTGACGTGCAGCGCCTCGCCCACTTGCACCGAATGCTGCAGCGCCATGGTCTGGCCAGTCCCGCGCTGGTCGGCGGCGTGATCGGTTACCAGTTCGACCGCATCCTGGTGCACGATCTCGGCCCGCTGCTGGCCGACTACGACCTGCGTTACGCCGACCGGATCGCGGTGGTGCGTGGCGAACTGCCGACCGTCCCATCGAAGGTGCCCGAATGCCGGCAGTGCCCGTGGTGGACGCGCGGCGTCGAAGGGCCGAGCTGCGAGAGCTGGCTGGTCGAACACCGTGACGTCAGCCTGGTGGCGCCTGGTTCGCGCGCCGAGGTGCTGCGCAGACATGGCGTCGAGACGATCGATGATCTGGCGGCCTGGGTCGGCGACGACCCCGAGGACTGGCAGCACGGCCCGTTCGACGAGGCCGTGGTCACCGCGCGGGCCTGGATCGCGGGCGCGCCGCTGGTGCGTCGGGTCGAGCAGGTGCGGGTGCGGCGGGCGGACGTCGAGGTGGACGTCGACCTGGAGAGCTTCCAGGAGTACGGCGCCTACCTGTGGGGGACGCTGCTGGACGGGGTGTATCGCCCGTTCGTGACGTGGAACCCGCTCCCCACCGACGACGAGGGCCGCTCGTTCGGTGAGTTCTGGACCTGGTTGATGACGGTGCGCGCGGAGGCCGCCACAGCCGGAAAAACCTTCGCCGCCTACTGCTACTCGCGCACGGCCGAGGACAAGTGGCTGTACGAGTCGGCTCGCCGGTTCGCGGGCCGTCCCGGCGTGCCGACAGTGGACCAGGTGCGCGCTTTCGTGGACGGTCCGCAATGGGTGGACATGTTCCAGGCCGTCTCGGACCAGTTCATCTGCCCGAATGGCAAGGGGCTGAAAAAGATCGCTCCGGTCGCCGGATTCGCTTGGCGCGATCCCGAGGCCGGCGGTGAGGCTTCGATGAGCTGGTATCGGCTGGCCGTCGGCTACGACGGCACGCCCGACCTCTCCCAGCGCACCCGACTGCTGGAGTACAACGAGGACGACGTCCGCGCAACCCAGGTGCTGCGCGAATGGATGACGACGAGGGCCGATGGCGAGGTTGCTGGCCTAGCCGATTTCGGTCGTCGTACTATCGCGACGTGACAGACGTCGAACAACTAGAGTTCCAGGCCGAGACGCATCAGCTTCTCGACCTGATGATTCATTCGGTCTACTCCAACAAGGACACCTTCCTGCGGGAGCTGATCTCGAACTCCTCCGACGCGCTGGACAAGCTGCGGCTGGAATCCTTCAGGGACAAGGATCTGCACGTCGACACATCAGACCTACACATCGAGCTGGTGGTCGACAAGGACAACCGGATCCTGACCGTACGGGACAACGGCATCGGTATGTCGCGCGCCGAGGTGATCGACCTGATCGGCACCCTCGCCAGATCCGGCACCGCCGAGCTACGCAAGAAACTCAACGAAGCCAAGTCCGAGGCCGCGGCCGGGGAGCTGATCGGCCAGTTCGGCATCGGCTTCTACTCGACATTCATGGTTGCCGACAAGGTGACGCTGACCACCCGGCACGCGGGCGAGACCACCGGCACCCGGTGGGAGTCCAGCGCGGGCAGTTCGACCTACACGATCGAAGAACTCGACGAGGCCCCGCAGGGTACCTCCGTCGCACTCCAGCTCAAGCCGGCCGACGAGGACGACCACCTCTTCGACTACACGCAAGACTGGAAGCTGCGCGAGATCGTCAAGAAGTACTCCGATTTCATCGCGTGGCCGATCCGCATGCAGGTCGAGCGGACCGTCACCGAAGGGGAGGGCGACGACGCCAAACAGACCACGGTTGTCGAGGACCAGACCCTCAACTCCATGAAGGCGCTGTGGACCCGCCCCAAGAGCGAGGTCTCCGACGAGGAGTACAAGGAGTTCTACAAGCACGTCAGCCATGGTTGGGACGATCCGCTGGAGATCATCCCGCTGAAGGCCGAGGGCACCTTCGAATACCAGGCGCTGTTGTTCATCCCCTCGCAGGCGCCGTTCGACTTGTTCACCCGCGAGCACAAGCGCGGCGTGCAGCTCTACGTCAAGCGGGTGTTCATCATGGACAACTGCGAAGAGTTGATGCCCGAATATCTGCGCTTCGTGAAGGGTGTCGTCGACGCGCAGGACCTGTCGCTGAACGTCTCCCGCGAGATCCTGCAACAGGACCGCCAGATCCAGATGATCCGCAAGCGACTGGTGAAGAAGGTGCTCTCGACGGTCAAGGACCTGCAGGGCGCCGAGGACCAGACGAACTACCAGACCTTCTGGCGGGAGTTCGGCCGCGTCCTCAAGGAGGGCCTGCTGTCGGACTTCGACAACCGCGACACCATCCTGCAGGTGTCCTCGTTCGCCTCGACGAACTCCCAGTCGGAACTGACCACGCTCGCCCAGTACGTGGAGCGCATGCCCGAGGGCCAGGACACGATCTACTACATGACCGGCGAGACCCGTCAGCAGATCGAGAGCTCACCGCACCTGGAGGCGTTCACGGCCAAGGACCGTGAGGTGCTGATCCTGACCGACCCGGTCGACGAGATGTGGGTCGGCTCGGTGCCCGAGTTCGACGGCAAGGCGTTCCAGTCCATTGCCAAGGGCGAGGTCGACCTGGAGACCGCGGAAGAGAAGGAAGCCTCCGAGGCACTGCGTGAACAGCAGGACAAGGACTTCGCCGATGTGCTCACCTGGCTGGGCAAGGCGCTGGAGGAGAGCGTCAAGGAGGTCCGTTTGACCAACCGGCTCACCACCTCCCCGGCCTGTCTGGTCGGCGATGTCTTCGACTTCACGCCGATGCTGGAACGGATGTACCGCGCTTCGGGTCAGGCATTGCCGGAGTCCAAGCGGATTCTGGAGCTGAATCCAACCCATCCGCTGGTCACTGGACTGCGTGATGCGTACTCGGCCAAGAAGGACGAGGCCGAAAAGGGCGCCGCGATCGAGCTGACCGAAACCGCCGAACTGCTCTACGGCACGGCGGTGCTGGCCGAGGGCGGCGAGTTGAAGGACCCGGCGCACTTCGCGCACATCCTGACCGATCGGCTCACCCGCACCCTCTGAGTCGCCGCGGCCGGAGGGCGGCGCCGCTGCCCTCCGGCCGCGTCATACCGGTTTCGGCACCGGGGTGTGCGGATGCGGCCTCGTTCTGGTGGCCGCGGCTCTTCGCCCCTGCGTCCGTGTGACGGGCGAGAATTCGAATCGTCGGTTTGCTGTGGCGGATTGTAAGTTAACTGAACTCCCTTCGCGCACAGCGATATTCGCAGAACTGGGGAGCCGATGGCGGTGTGGCGAGGTTAGATTTGGACGGTCGAAAGGATCGTCATCAATGTTCGGAAACCCGCTTGCCGTAGCCGAGCCATGGGATCTCGTCGCCGACGGATACGCCGAATTCGCGCCCGCCATCATGCAGCCGTTCTCCGCTCGTGCGCTCGAGTTCGTGTCGCTGTCAGCGCAGTCGCAAGTCGTGGATGTCGCGGCGGGGTCAGGCATGCTGACCCTGCTCGCCGCCGAACGGGTGGCACGGGTCGAGGCGATAGATTTCTCCGAGTCGATGATCACGCGGCTGACGAAAGCCGCGGCGGAGGCCGGACTGACCAACATCGGAGCGCAGGTCGGGGACGGCCAAGCGCTGCCGTTCGGCAGCGACCGGTTCGACGCCGGGTTCTCCATGTTCGGGTTGATGTTCTTCCCGGACCGCGCGAGGGGGTTCGCCGAACTGTTCCGTGTGCTGCGGCCCGGCGGCACGGCGGTGGTATCGAGTTGGGCACCGGTCGCGGATTCGCCGCTGATGCGGATGGTGTTCGGCGCATCCGCCGCTGCCGACCCGAGTATCCAGGAGCCGCGGCCCAACTTCCTGAGTCTGGAGAACCCTGAGGTCTTCGAGTCCGAGATGCGCGGCGCGGGGTTCGAAGCCGTGTCGATCCAGCGGCATTCGACCATGCTCACTTTTGGCGATTCGGAGCAGCTGTGGGAGGTCGTGCTGCGCAGCAGCGCGCCGCTGGAACTCATCCGGCACACTGTCGGCGCGGAGGCATGGGCCGGGCGCGCGGCGCTGATGAAGGCATTCCTCGCGGCGAACTACCGCCCGGGTCGCCCACTGTCTACCACCGCGTACCTGGGCATCGGACACAAGCCCGAGTATTGAAGCGATAAACGCGCGTGGTTCTCTGCGAAAGAACCACGCGCGGTCCGATATTTCGTGGCGGAATTACCGCGGTGCCATGCGCAGCGCGCCGTCCATGCGGATGGTCTCGCCATTCAGGTAGTCGTGCTCGACGATGTACTGCGACAGTTGCGCGTACTCGTCCGGACGGCCGAGACGGGACGGGAAAGGAACCCCTGCCTCGAGGCCTTTGCGGTATTCCTCGGTGACGCCCGCGAGCATCGGAGTGTCGATGATCCCGGGAGCGATGGTATTCACCCGGATGCCGAACTGGGCGAGGTCGCGCGCGGCGGGAACGGTCATGCCGTGGACACCGCCCTTGGAGGCCGAGTACGCGATCTGGCCGATCTGGCCCTCGAACGCGGCGACCGAGGCGGTGTTGATGATGACGCCGCGCTGGCCGTACTCGTCGACGGCGTCGGTCTTGGCGATCGCGTCGGCGGCCAACCGCATGACGTTGAAGGTGCCGAGCAGGTTTACGGTGATGACCGTGCGGAAAAGCTCCAAGTCGTGTGGGCCGTTTTTGGACAGAATGCGGCCCGCCCAGCCGACACCGGCGCAGTTGACCACGATGCGCAGCGGCGCGCCGGACTCGACGACCTTCGCGACGGCAGCGCTGACCTCGTCGTTGCTGGTCACATCGGCAGGAATGAGGGTGACCCCGGCGGGCACGTGATCGCCTGCACGTTCGATCGACTGTGGCACATCAAGTCCGAATACGGTCGCGCCGAGTTCGGCGAAACGCTGTGCGGTAGCTGCGCCGAGGCCGGACGCTCCTCCAGTGACTATGGCGGCGGAACCCGAAATCTCCACGATGGTCCTCTCGTTCGTGACAGCCAGTTGGCCCTTCGTCAATGGCACCATAACCGGTCATCCGTGAGAGGCGCAGTACGACTCCCTCTCATTCGTCCACGCCTGCCAATAGTTTGCGAACGTGGATGTATCCCGATAACCCCGTCGACGAATGCCGTGGTCGAGCGGACGCTCGGGATCGTCCGATCCGCACGAGCGCCAGCTATGTGGAGCCGGCGGTCCCGACGCAGCAGAATTGAATTGCCCTACCTAGCCCGACCGAACACCGGAGTTACCGTATGACCGAATCGGCCACCAAAGCCCGCCAACTTCCGCGCGGTAGGCACGGCCTGCCACGAGAGCAGGTGGTCGCCTCGCAACGTGAGCGGATCCTGATCGCGACATCACGGGCCATGGCCGAAAACGGCTATGTAGGAACATCTGTCGCAGCGATCCTGAAATATGCCGGGGTGTCCCGGGAGACCTTCTATGAGCAATTCCGTTCCAAGGAGGACTGTTTCGCGGCGGCTTACGAACGCGCTGTGCGGCCGTTGCACGACCGCATCGCCGAAGTGACCGCAGGAGCTGAGAGTTCGACTGGGCCCACAGTCGGACTCGACAAGCTGGACGAGATCTTGCGTGACTACCTCCAGCATCTCGTCGACGATCCGGCCAGCGCGCGATTGTTTCTGGTCGAGGTCTTCGCCGTCGGGTCGACCGCGATCTCGCGCCGGGTTCAGCTCCAGGAGTTGATCGTCGGCTTGCTCGTCGGGGTGCTCGACGCGCGGACCGAGCAGCAGCGCTTCGCCTGTCAGACTCTCGCTGCCGCCATCGGTGCGATAGTCACTGCTCGAATCGCGGTCGGTGATCCAGACGGTGTCCTTGCACTGCGCGAACCGCTGCTGGAATTGGTCCGTAGAGGTGGCGAGCTGTATGGGTATGCAGTGGTCGACGGCGCGCTATGACGGCGCCCGGACGGACCCCTCGAGGGCGCGGAGCGGCGATGGGTAATGGCCGCCGATCAACTGCGGGGCCGGGCGGACTCGGTGATCGTCTCCTCGATTCGGCCCGATCGGATTCGTCGGCCGATCGCCCGACGGGCCGGTAGGGCTGCGAGGGCCACCGCGGGGACGAGGATGGCCAGGGCTGCCACGCTCGGCCCGCTCAGGGTTGGTGCCGCTGCGCTGAGCAGCGTCGCCGTTCCGAAGTAGAGGAACAGCAGGCCGGAGCCGATGCCGATGAGGCGTTCCGGCAGATGCTTGCCGACCAGGATTCCGGCCGCGATCGCCAGCGCGTCGGCGGCGACCATCCCGATGGTGGAGCCGAGCCAGACGCCTGCCCAGTCGTAGTCGGTGGCCAGTGCGGCGGTCGCGAACATGGTCCGATCGCCCAGTTCGGCGAGCAGGAACGCGGAGAGTACCGCGAAGAACGGAACGGTGCTGGTCCGCACAGCCTGCGGTGCGGGTTCGTCGTTCGCGGCGCCGACGTGCTCGCGCAGCGTCCACAGGCCGACGGCAAGGAAGGTAACCGCGGCGACCAGCGAGATCGCCCTCGTCGGCAGCGCGGCGCCGAGGAAGTATCCGACGCCGACCGAGATCAGGTGTACCGCGGTGGTGGCCGTCGCGATGGCACCCAGTACCATCCACCAGCGATAGCGCAGCGCGAAGGTCAGCGCCATCAGCTGCGATTTGTCGCCCAGCTCGGCCAGAAAAACTATGCCGACACTCAGCAATACAGTGGCGATCATGTCCGTTGCTCCCGTGTCTCCGGCCTGTCGGTCGGAGTACTCGGTATTCCTCCGGCCGACAACGAAATAGTTGTCCAGGCCGAAGGTCTCGCCCACCGGATAAGTGCCGGTTCACACAACCGGACCCGCGCCTAGCGGGGCAACGAGTCAGTATGTCGACGGTGTGATTGGGGGCTACTCCCCTTCGCTGTCATCGACTGTACTCGGACGGATTCGTCCTGCCAACTCGATGTCGTCGAAATCGCAATGCGCGCAATAAGTTTGGCGGTCCATGTCGATATTTTCGGTAACCCTCATGCGGCCAGCAGCATAGCCAGAACCGCGGTGTCGGGATCACTGATCGGGTCGAGGCCGACCCGACTGACCAGCGAGGTGATCGTGCCGTCCGACTCCGCCTCGGCCCAGGCGGCGCGATGCTCCAGTCCCAGGTGCGGCACGCCGGGAAGTAGCACGCAGCCCGATGCCGCGCCCACGCACTCAGGCAGCGAAGGGCGGGTTTCGGAGGGAGGATGCAACATCAGCAGGGCGGGTGGCACATGCTCGGCAAACCGTCCGGGCTCCAGGGCTTCCGCGCCGAGCACCGGACCTTCGGCCAGTACCAGTCCAACCGTGCCGGGGGCGGGGTCGTCGGGTAGTTCCTCCCGCACGCCGAATACCGTCGAGGTCGTCAACAGTCCGGGCAGGCTGGCCACGCGCACGGCGAGCACCAGCACTTGAGCCCATTCCTTGGTGGTATCCGGCCATCGACCCGATATGACGAAACCCCGCAGTGATCCGTGCGAGTGGAACGGCGTGATACCGATCGGCTCGTTCGTGCGCATTTCTGCCTCCCGTCACGGAACCGGGGGCGGCGTAGCCCGTCCTCGAACTGTTGGATTCCGAGAATGAACCACGAATCACCTGGCACACAAGTACCAAAGAGTGCTAAACGCGCATAGTGACCAGCCCGTGAACAGGCAAACCGTCACGGGCTGGTCATGGTCGCGGCGAGCCGGCGCGACGCAGCGCCAGCGGCGCCGCGGTCGAACTCAACCGAAGATGAGGCCCTTGGCCTGGGTGGTCGCCTTGGCGAAGCGATCCTGCACGTCGGCCCAGTTGACGACGTTCCAGAACGCGGTGACGTAGTCCGCCTTGACGTTCTTGTATTGCAGGTAGAAGGCGTGCTCCCACATGTCGACCTGCAGCAGCGGGATGATGCCGAGCGGTACGTTGGCCTGCTGATCGTAGAGCTGGAAGGTCAGCAATTTCTGGCCGAGGGTGTCGAACCCGAGCACGGCCCAGCCGGAGCCCTGCAGACCGTTGGCCGCGGCGGTGAACTGGGCACGGAACTTGTCGAACGAACCGAACTGGTCGTCGATCGCCGCGGCCAGTTCGCCGACCGGCTTGTCGCCGCCGTTGGGCGAGAGGTTCTTCCACCAGATGGAGTGGTTGACGTGGCCGCCGAGGTGGAACGCGAGGTTCTTCTCGTGCAGGAAGATGGCGCTGTGATCGCCTGCCTCGCGGGCGGCTTCCAGTTTCTGCAGCGCGGTGTTCGCACCGGCGACGTAAGCGGCGTGGTGCTTGGAATGATGAAGCTCGTTGATCTGCCCGGAGATATGGGGCTCCAGGGCGCTGTAGTCGTAATCCAGATCCGGCAACGTGTACTCAGCCACGATGTCCCTTCCTTTGTCGGGCTGGGTGTGCGCGGAGTCCCGCGCACACCCAGCCATCATTCGTACACCCGATCGGTTCCAACCTGGCCTGATGCCCACGCATTCCGGTGACCCCGCGCACACTCGGCGGGCTGTGCACCGTCACATCAGGAACATCGGCACCATTCGAAACCGCACGCGTAGCATCGAACCATGTCGTGGTACGACGAACTAGTGGGGCGCGTCCGGCTCCCCGAACCCACGCTCATCACGCCAGAGCAGGCACTGCCCGGACGACCCGAACCGCTCCGGGTGCCGGATACCCATTACGTCGGCGGTCACCCGATCCGCCCGCCATTTCCGGACGGCATGCGGGTCGCCGTCGTCGCGATGGGTTGTTTCTGGGGCGCCGAGAAGGAGTTCTGGGAACTCGACGGGGTCTACTCGACCGCGGTCGGGTACGTCGGCGGATTCACCCCGAATCCCACCTACGAAGAGGTGTGCAGCGGGCAGACCGGGCACACGGAATCCGTCCTCGTCGTGTTCGATCCCGCGGTGATCGAGTACCGAGGCATCCTCGAGCGGTTCTGGGAGAACCACGATCCCACCCAGGGAATGCGCCAGGGCAACGATCGGGGCACCCAGTATCGCTCGGCGATCTTCACCCTCGACGCCGAGCAGGCCGAGGCCGCCGGCGCGACCGCGCAGGCCTACGGTAAACGTTTGGCCGAGGCCGGATACGGCGAGATCACCACGCAGATCACGCCGCTGCCCGAGTTGTCCGCCTTCTATTACGCCGAGGGCTATCACCAGCAGTATCTGGCGAAGAATCCGGGCGGCTACTGCCCCGTCCACGCCACCGGCGTGAGTTATCCGGCGGGCCTGGGCGCCTGAGTATTCTGTACGGGAAAGCTCCGCTATCCGCTGTCACAGTGGAGGGGCGATGCCGGGGCGGGTTGCCCGCGGATCGCCAGCGTCGTGCGCCTTCCACCAGCGTGTGGCGCCTGCGATGAAATCCGGCAGCGAGACCCGGGCGCCCGTCGAGTCGTGAATGATGATGTCGTCGAACCACACCCGCACATCGAGTTCGCGCGGGTCGATGCCCTCTTCCTGGGAGAACTCCAGTACATGGGCACAGATGTGATCATCGATCACGGTGTCGAAGCTGAGCAACTCACGCCACAGGGCCCAGCCGCTGTCATCGAGGTCGATGAATTCCCAGCCGTGTAAACGCCCGCCGCCGAAGCTGCGGATGGCCTCGTCCAGGCCGTCCAGTTGCAGTGGCAACACACGAGGTTCGAGATCGTCCCAGTGCTGCACCCGCAGCGATGCCGCGACCCGGCTCACACCGGTAAACGTCACCTGGACCCGGTAATCCTCAGATGCCGTGCCGTTTTCCGGAAGGGTCAGCACCTCGAGGTCGAGTCGTAATTCGTTGGCCGCCGACTCCACCGCCAGACCGAGGCAGGCGGCCTCGGACAGGGCGATGTTGAGGCCAGCAGTGTTCATTCCGTCGAGTAGCCCCCTGCTCACGTTCATACGTTCAGGCTACCGATCGTCGCTGCTGGAACCAGGTATTTCATATTTTCGCTCGGTGTTCCTGTTCTACATGGAACCGAACGCGCCCCGGCGTCGTCAAAGTAGGTATCGGAGCCTTCGTCGTCGCGGGTTCCGAGGTGGGCGACGAATGGCCGCTCCGGGATGAATCAGGAGGGGAGTCCCGGATCGGTCATTCGCACGCTCGGGTTCGCCGACCGGAATGGGGCAATCTTCGCGGCATCCTGGACGCGGCGCACCACAGCGGCAGCGGGTAGCCGATCAGTTGCTTGAAATTCGCTGACTGTGCGCATGGCGCTGACCGACCACGGCAGCCTGTGGATCAGGTTGTGGATAATGTGGATAACTTCCAGCACAGATATGCACAACCGATATCGGAGCGGTGTCGCTCTCGCTCCGAGGGGGTGTGTCGCTCTCGCTCCGGGAGGGTGTGTCGCTCTCGGTCCGGGAGGAGAAGATACCGGACGCCGCGGCCCGCTGTCGAGGCCGTCGACCGGCCCCGGTATCCCACGTCGGTACGGCGCCCATGGCAGGATCGAAGCTGTGACGAGCCCCCACGTTCCCTCGGTCACGGTGGAGGACGTGCCTGCCGATTTCGACGGCAGCGCGCCTGCGTCGGCCGACACCGCGCGCCCGATCCTGCTGGACGTCCGCGAGGACGACGAGTGGCAGCTCGGACACGCCCCCGGTGCGATCCATATCCCCATGGTCGACGTGCCCGCCCGGCTCGACGAGTTGGCCTACGACGCGGACCTCTACGTCATCTGCAGGCAAGGCGGTCGTTCCCTTCAGGTGGTCGAATACCTCACGCACGTCGGCTACGACGCCATCCAGGTTCGCGGCGGCATGGTGGCGTGGCAGCAGGCAGGACGCCCGCTGAGCGCGGATGGCGACCAGCAGGCGAAGATCTACTGACGAAAGAACGAGGTGCGCGGTGAGTACGGTGGTGCAACCTTGTGCGCGCTGCGGCGCGCGCTGGACCGTGCAAGGGGCTCCGATGCACTGGTGCCCGCGTTGCCGCGGTGTGCTGCTTTCGCCCGCGCCGATCGACGCGCCCGCCGACCGGCGCAATTACCGATGGGTGGCGCGCAGACCGGACCATCGCGCCCGGCGGGCGCAGCCGTCGGCGCGCGCCGTGACACCGACGGAGACGCCGCGCTACCTGCAGATTCCGCGCTGGGGACTGATCGATCCGCCGCGGCATGGCACCCCCGCGCCGCGCCGCCGACTCGACAGACTGACGGACTCGGTCACCAAGCTGCTCGTCGCGACCGCGGCCGTCTTCGCTGTCGCCACCGTCACCGAAGTGATGCGCTATCTGATCCTGTTGCACAACCGGACCCGTCTGATCCATCCCGCGGTGCTGTGGTGCTCCGACGCGTTCGTCATCGGCGCCGCGGTGCTGTCTGTTGTGCTCGCGTTGGTGACGGCGGTGGCGGTACTCGGCTGGCTGATCGAGGCCAGGCGGCTGGCCTACACCGAGGCGGGGCAACGCGACCCGCGCTCGAAGCGAGCGCTTGCGTTCGGGTGCCTCGTTCCGGTGGTCAACCTGTTGTGGCCGGGGATCTTCCTGACCGAGGTCGTCGCGCTGCGCGCCGACCCGCGCGCGGTGCGTGCGATCCGGATCTGGTGGGTGGCGTGGGTATTCGGTGGTGGTATCGCACTGGCCGCGCTGCTGTGGCGAACCGCGGACTCATTGCAAGCCGAGGCCGACGGGGTGCTGTTCAGCGCGGTCACCGACGCGGTCGCCGCCGCGGTCGCGGTGCTGACGCTGTGGGTGCTGCGCACGATCGAAGGACATGACCTACTTGGCCACGGCCGGGAAACGCATCGGTGGCTGATCGCCGTCGATCCCGCCGTCCCGGTGATCGCGCCGGTGCATCCCGGCGGCCGCGGTCGGACCGCCGATATCCCGCGCTCCGAGGCGATCGACGCACCCGCACACGAGGACAACAGTGCTCAGGACCGTGAGCAGGAGGAGGTTTCGGCCAAGTGAGCCAGGGCAATCGCGCGCCGTTCGTCGTCGCGCATCGAGGTGCCTCGGCGGCGCGCCCCGAGCACACGCTCGCCGCCTACGAGTTGGCGTTGGAGGAGGGCGCCGACGGCGTCGAATGCGACGTCCGGCTGACCCGCGACGGGCATCTGGTGTGCGTGCACGACCGCACCGTCGACCGGACCTCTTCGGGCGTCGGCCTGGTCAGCGAGATGACCCTGGACGAACTCCGGGGGCTCGACTTCGGCTCCGACGGCGAGCCCGCCTCGGTGCTCACCTTGAGCGAGCTGATCAGCCTGGTGCTGGACTGGCGCAGCCGCCCGACCAAACTGTTCATCGAGACCAAACACCCGGTCCGCTACGGCGCGCTGGTGGAGAACAAGCTACTCGCCGAACTACAGCGATTCGGCATTGCCACGCCTGCCTCGGCCGACCACTCCCGTGCCGTGGTCATGTCCTTCGCGGCTACCGCGGTGTGGCGGATCCGCCGTGCGGCGCCGCTGCTGCCGACCGTGCTGCTCGGCGAATCATCGCGCTATCTGGGCGGTTCCGCTGCGACGACGGTCGGCGCGACGGCCGTCGGCCCGTCGGTGAAGACGCTGCGCGAGCACCCGGACCTGGTAGACAAGGCCGCCGCGGCCGGACGTGCCACCTACTGCTGGACCGTGGACGAGCCGGACGACGTGCAACTGTGCGCCGACCTCGGCGTCAGTTGGGTCGCCACCAATCATCCCGGCCGTACCAAGTCACTACTCGATGCGGCGTGACCGACAGGCCGACGAATCGGCTTGCGGCACAGCGCGTCGTAGTCGTACCCGGACGATCTGCCCGGCGCCGCCGTGGCGCGCGGGAAGTAACGGGCAGCACCCTGTAGGTTGACCCCTCGTGGGTAAGAGCAAGCGCAACAGTCCTAAACCCGGCGGAAACCGGGCGCAGCGTCTCGCCGAACGGCGCGCGGCGCTGGAGCAGGCGGCGCAGACCGTCAAGCGCCCGTTCGAGGGCCTGGCCGCGGAGTGCGATCTGGTCGCGCTGCGCGAGTTCGTTCCGTCCGCGACCGCGGAGTTGAAGCTTTCTCCCGCGATCGCGGCCGAACGCCCGGTCGTGCTCGCCACGGTGCTACCCGGCGCGGTGGCAGCCCTGGTGCGGGCCGGCGACCAGCCGAGCGGCTATGTCGGCACGCAAGTGCAATTCCAGGGCGCGGACCCGGCCGCGGATCTCGCCGCCGCGATCTTGTGGACGCAGTCCGCCGAGCCCGGTGACTCCCTCACCTCCGTGGAGAGCATCGCGGGCGGCCCGCGGCTGGTCGACGTCATCGATTCCAGCGCCCAACTCGACCTCACGGTGCACCAAGACTTCGACTGGTGGGTGCCCGCGGGTGTCGAGCCCGATCCACAGGTCGCCGCCACCATCGAGCAGGCCAAGCAGGCGATCATGCCGTCGGCGCGGCTCGGGCTGGACGTGGACGCGATCGGTGCGGCCTGGTGGGTGGACGCGGGTGAGAAGGCGCACATTCGCTGGGTCCGCCCGGAGCCCGAGGATGACCTGATGCTGGCATTGGCTCGCTTGCACGCCGCGAGCGGTCTGCACCTCGGCGAGGGTTCGCGGTTCGCGGGTTCGTTCCGCACGCACGGCCTGCTTGTCCCGGTGTTCGACCTGGACCGGGAGCGCCATGCCGAAGAGTGGGTGAAGTCTGCCATCGAATTCGGCGCTCGACTGGCCGAGGCGTTGGCCACCGACGCTCCGCTCACGGCCGACGAGCGGCGCTCGCGTGACGGTCTGCGGTCACGTCAGGTCACCTTGCGCTGAGTCGGGAAATTCTCGACAGATAATCTGTGCGAAACCTGCTTTCTAATCGTTATCGATCAGCAGCACTGTGCGTGTCCAGCACGCCGTTTGCACATAAACAGTGACAAGCCCAGCTCCTCGTGCGGAGCTGGGCTTGTCACTGTTTATCGGAAAACGTCGTCAGACGCTGCCACCCGCTGCGGAAGGTGCGCCCGCGGTGTCACTCGGCCCGCTCATTTCCCGGGCTATGAATTCTTCCAGGTCGAACAGATTGGACCCGGCGCGATCGGCGATGGTGAGCAGGGTCGTCATATTCGCGACCTCCTCCACCTGTTCCTTCAGGAACCACTGCATAAACTGCTCGCCGAGGTAGTCGCCCTCTTCTCGGGCCGTGCTGGCCAGCCGAATGATCTGTTCGGTGACTGTCTTCTCCTGGGTGAGTGCCAGTGCGATCGGCTCGCGCGCATTCTCGAAGTGGGATTTCGCGGCGTCGATACCGGACAGGTCGACACTTATATCCCGGTCGAGGAAATACTGCACGATCATCATCGCGTGGTTGCGTTCTTCGACTGCCTGCGCATAGAAACGCTTGGCCAACTGAGGCAGATCCGCGTTATCGAACCACACCGCGATCGCGATGTACTGATGCTCGGCATTGAATTCGTGCCGGATCTGGTCGTGCAGCAGGCTGTGGAATTTGCTGCGGGGGGATTCCGGATGACTCGACATGGTAATGACATTAGCGCCGGTCACCCCGCATGTCATCCAAGTACAACCTTATTGAGGCTAGTGTTGCCTAATTAATTCTCGCGGTCCCGGCCATTCTCGGCGCTCTGGTGTCGGCACGGTGCCGGACGCGAAGCTCACGCGCGATGAACTCCTCGACGTCGAACAACTCGCCCGCGGCACGGTCGAGTACGGACAGCAGCGTGGTCATCCCGGCCGTGTCCCGCACCTGTTCTTCGAGAAACCACTGGATGAAGCGCTCACCCAGATAGTCCCCGTCCGC
Source organism: Nocardia sp. NPDC049190 (assembly GCF_040648115.1). Lineage (NCBI taxonomy): Bacteria > Bacillati > Actinomycetota > Actinomycetes > Mycobacteriales > Nocardiaceae > Nocardia > Nocardia sp. NPDC049190. The sequence goes on along the minus strand of NZ_JBEZDE010000001.1, from coordinate 124,659 downwards.
TCGGGCCGCGCGGACGAGACCACCGAGCATGGTGCTGCGGGCCTGCTCGGTCTCCAGCAGGAAAGCTATTGCGGCCCGGGGGCTTTCAAAGGTCGAGTGAATCTCGTCCAGCCCGCTGATCCGCACATCCAGGTCACGGTCGAGCAGATACTGCACCATCCGCAGCGCGTGCGCGTGCTGCTCCCGCGATCGCCCATAGCTGTGGCCAGCCAGTTGCGGTAACCGAAGGGAGTCGAAATACACGGCAGCGGCGAGATACTGCTGGGCGGCGGTGAAACCCTGACGGATCTGCGCGCGCAGCAAGTCGGGAAAGGACTCAGCGACCTCGGTGTCCGGCATGGCACCGACGCTACCGCGTCAGCAGATCTTCCGGCACGGCTTGGTCTTTGGCCAGCGCGTCGAAGAATCGGCTCGCCTTGTTCTTGTCCCATAGCAACACGTTTCCGCTGTCGGTGTCGGCGAATCCGCCGACGGGCACCGAGGTGGCGACCGTATTGCCTTTCAGCGCCCAGCCGAGCCTGCCGAGGTCCCAGATGTGGTCGCCTTTGTCGACCTTCAACGACCGGGTTGTGTCGGAGGCCAGCGGCCAGAGCGTGAACGGGTTGGCCAACGTGGTGGCGCTGGTCGCCTTTTTCAGCAGAGCGGCCATGAACAGCCGCTGGTTGTCCATCCGGTCCAGGTCGGCGAGCGCGGTGGCGCGGCTTCGGACGAACCCGAGTGCCTGCGGCCCGTCCAAGCGCTGGCAGCCCGCCGGCAGGTCGATACCGGCGAGCGGGTCGTCGATCGGTTTCGGGACGCACAGGTCGATACCGCCGAGCGTGTCGACCACGCTGGCGAAGCCGCCGAAGCCGATCTGCGCGTAATGATCGAGGCGCAGCCCGGTGGCGATCTCCACGGTGTGCACGAGCAGCGCGGGGCCGCCGAGCGCGAACGCGGCGTTGAGTTTGTCCTTGCCGTGGCCGGGGATGCTCACATAGGAGTCGCGCGGCAAGCTGACCAGCGTGGTCTTACCCGACTCGGGGACGTGCACCAGCATGATCGTGTCGGTGCGTTCGGGGCCGACCTCGCCGCCGGTGGCCAATTCCTGCTCCTGCTCGGGGCTCAGGTCGCCACGTCCGTCCGAGCCGACCAGTAGCCAATTCGTGCCCGGCGTGTTGCCGACCCGATCGGCGTAGTTCGCCAGCGCCGGGATCCGGTTCAGTGCGTTGTCGAGCTGGATGACGGCGCCGACCGCGGCAAGCACCAGGACCAGCAGGATCACCAGGAACCAGCGAAAGGGGTGACGCCTGCGCCGCGGTGCGCGAGGCTGCCGCTCGCCGCGCGGCGGCGGAGCTTCGCGATATGGCTTCGGCTGTTGCGTCGGTGCGTGCGGAGGCCCTTCCGCGTACCGGACGGGGCGCTGGGTGGGCGCGTGCGGTGCGGCGTCGTGGTACGGGACGGGGCGCTGCCTCGGCGCGTGTGTGCGGGCCTGCCTGCGCGGCGGCGGCGCGGGTTCCGGCGGGACCTGCGAATAGGCCAGTTGTGGCGAATGCGGACCCGGTGCTCCGTCGCGGCGCAGCACCTGGGTCGGCTCGATGCGTGGCGGCCGCGGGCCACCCGGTGCGGACGCACCATGTCGGATCGGGGGTTCGCCGGGCCTGCCGGGCGGCGGCACGCGGCGCGGCGGCGCATTGCGCTGGGGGTCGCCGTTCATCACTGAGACTCTACTTATCGGGAGATCGTCGGGTACCTGGTGCGCCGAGGCGCACGTTGTCGCGGGCACTGATCGGTTATTCGCGCGGGGAATCGCGCTGTTAGCGCGCCGAGGGGAACGGTTGGGTCACGGAAGCCAGGAGATGTGGCCACGAAGAATGGTATATCCGATGTAGGCGACCGCGTCGATGATCGAGTGGGCGAGAACCAGCGGCCACAATCGGTTCGTGCGTTGCCAGTAACGACCGAAGACGACGCCCATCACGATGTTTCCGAGTCCGCCGCCCAGACCCTGATACAGGTGATAGCTGCCGCGCAGCAGGGCCGAGGCCAGCAGTGCCGAGTTCGCCGACCAGCCCAACCCGCGCAGCCGGGTGAGCAGGAAGGCCACCACGACAACCTCCTCGGCCAGAGCGTTCGCGCAGGCCGACAAGATCAGCGTGGGCAACCGCCACCAGTAATCGCCGAGCGAGGCGGGCACGATCGTCACGCTGAAGCCCGCGGCGTGCACGATGAGATACAGCGCCAGTCCGGGCAGACCGATGATGGCGGCGAGCACCACACCGGGCAGCACGTCCGCGCGCCATCGGACGCGGTTCGCCAGTCCGATCACGCGCGGCCCGAGGCCGCCACGCCAGAGCAAATACAGCCCCAGTGCGGCCCACCCGACCAGCCGGAGCACGCTGAGCAGCTGAAAGAGCAGATCGATGGTGGACTGGGTAGACCGCGACGGGTTCAGCGCGACGGTGCGCCCACCGACTCCGCCCGGGGCGAGCGCACTCTCCAGCAGCGACAGCATCGCGTTCAGGCCGCTGAGCCCGAAGGTGACGAGCAGCACCACGGTGATCTCGAGTTTGATCCCGAGCCGCTCCCGATCGGTCGGCTCGGCTTCGTCCCACTCCGCACCGGACTCCACGCGCATGGGTCGAATCTATGCCTGCGCTCCGAGCGGCGCGCGGCGCGTCACGGGCTCCGCGATCCGGATGACTTCGGCTGAGCACCGCGCTCCGCGCGACGCGTCGGCGTCGCGACTCCTCGACCGGCCGGAACGCGGCGTCCGTCGCGCCGACATCGCTGCGGTACTACTCGCGTTGCGCACGCTGAACTCGGTCGGCTACCGCTTCGAGTCGGGCGTCGGCCTGCGCGGTCTCAGCGTGAACAGCACGGGCCACGTGCGATCGGGTGTAGCGCCCAGGGGGCGGTGTGGCCTGCGAGGACGGTGATCGGTCGCCGGGGGCAGCCAGAACGCGGCGTATCCGATCCGCGTCCGGTAGTTGATTCTCGTCGCGAATCCTTGTGCGCCACGGCGTGTCCGGGTTCGGGCGCTGCATCGGCTTGCGCCGGATGAACACATGCATGATCGGGAAGCGCATGGCGATCTGCCTGCCACGGGCGCCGGGCGCGAGCCCATTCGGCTCGGACATGTCGGTCCGGAACGGCACCGTCTCCAACTGGCCTCGTGTGCCCGATCCGCGATCTAGTCGCGGGGAAGGACAGCGGTTCGGCGACTGGGTTCGTCGATTACATTTCCAACGTGCGGGTGGTCGCGACGCTGAATACCGAAGTGCCCCAATGGCAGAATACCTTCGCGCGGTATTCGACCGCGGTAGGGTCGAGCCACTGTGCGCGGTCTCGAACTTCTCGAACAACCGGATGAGTGAGGCCGGCGCGTCCGGGACCCCGGGCGACGCTGTGCGCGAGGGCCAGGTCCCACCCAGCCTTCGGTCCAATCGGACCAGGTAGACCTCGTCGACCAAGGCCTCGGCGATGGGGCCTGCCTGAAGTGGGAAGCCATGCCGAACCAGCGGGCCGGTTCCTCCGGCGGCTGCGGGTCGAAGCGGAATACGTGGCGCCACAGCCTGCGCACGCGCTGAACGCGCGGGTCGTCGACGTGTTGGACCAGAGCGGAATTCGGTGGGAATGACGCCATGCAGTGCGGCGGCGAAGTCGCAGGCGGTGTGGTGGCCTGGGCCGAGACTCCACCTAAGATGAGTAAATGCTCACCTTCTACTCGCTTTCTCGGTACCGGTGTCCATGATGGCAGAGTCGCGGTCCAACTCGCGAATCAGGCCGAAACAGCAACGCGCCAAGGAAACGCGCGACCGTATTCTCGAATCCGCTACTCAGCTTTTCGCGGAGCGAGGGGTGGACGATACGTCGACCAACCGCATCGCCGCGCACGCGGGCATGAGCATCGGTTCGCTGTACCGATACTTCGCCGACAAGGACGAGATTCTCGCGGAATTGCGTAGCCGGCTGCTCGCGGAATTGGAGGAACAGTTCACCGCGGCCGTACTCACCGGGCTTTCGCTGGACCCGGGCGAGTCGTTCGCGGTCAGCCTGCGCGGCATCGTGCACGCACTCGTCGAACACCGGGCGCTGGTGCGGGCCCTGACCGCGCGAGCGGCGCTGGACGGGCTGGGTTTCGGCGAGCTGGAACGGCGGCTGCTAGCCCTGACCAGGGCTTACCTGGTACACCTGCTCGGCCCGCTGCCGGACGACGAACTCGACGTGAAGGCGTATGTGATGGTCGGTGTCGGTCTGGCGAGCAGCGTGCGGATCGGGCTCGACGCGCCTGCGAACCTGGACCGCGAACGCCTGGTCGACGAGACCGCGGCCATGGTGGGGAACTGGCTACGGTCGGCCTCGTGAACCGGTGGATCAGATGCGGCGCAGCCCGTTGAGGAATGGGCAGCCCGCCAGGGTGCGTACGGCGCGGCTGAGCGCCTCGATATTGTCGGCCGGCGCGTTGAACGGCAGGCGGAAGTCGTGGTCGCCGTCATGGCCTTCGATCCGCAAGGTGAGTCCGTATCGGTCGATGGCCAGCGGATGCACGATGCCGTGCTGCAGCCGGGCCGGCAGGTGTCTGGCCAGCTGGGCCACGATGTCGGCGTGGTCGGACTGCATATGCTGCAGCCACGCGGATTCCATGGCGCAGAACGGGTCCGGCTGCGCCAGCCGCAGTTCGTCGACGCTCACCGATTCCGCGCCGGTCGAGTCGGCCACGACCGCGGAGCTGATCACCAGTCGCAGCAGGGTGACGCCGTGGCCGACGTCGAGCAGCCCGGGATGCGGGTTGTCTGTGGCCACTTCGCCGGCCAGGGCGCGCTGAGCCCGCGCGGGCACCGCGCGTACCTGGCCCCGGAGCCAGACCAGGGCACGCACCGGTTCGCGTAGCGGCAGCGGTGCGTGATCGGTCAGTTCCAGCACCGCGGGTGCGCCGCCGTCGCCGGCGGCGCCCGCCAAGATCGCCGCGACCGAGGTGGTCGGCACGGCGATCACCGCGTCGCCGCACTGACGAAGGTGGTGTACGGACGACGGCGTCGGGTCGATCCCGGACATGGCCAGTACCGCCTGCTCGGCATGGGTGCACGCGCTGCGTACCCGCTCAGCGGTGGACGGTGCGAGAGTCGGGATCGGACGAGGCATACGTACCTCCGTGGTCGGACGGGCCCTACAGCTTCGGTCTGTTCTTAGGTTACCCTAAGCTAAGTGACGATGCGTGGTTCCGCAAGCGGCCCGATCGAGGCGATCTTCGACGGGGGCGTGGGGCGACGATGGCGTGTGGGCGCGCGCCGGTACGAGCGGGGTTATCGGCTTGTTACGGTGAGGACATGGCGGAGCAGACCGAAGCGACTCGGGAACCGGTGCTGATGACGTTGTCGGCGCCCGCCCGGCGCAATGTGGTCGACGGCTTGGTTCGGGACGTCGGGATGTCGGGTCATGCGGTGCCGATTCTCGACCTGGACGCGCGAGATGCCGAGATCGCCGATTTCCTGGCAGGTATCGCCCATGCCGACAGTGGCTTCGTGGCCCGCACCTCGTCCGGCGCGAGCGCGCTGGCCGTCATCGCCGGTACCGCCGCAGCCCTGTGTGGCGAAGACATCCGCGCTGCCCTGAGCAACCCCGACATCGCCTTTCTGAACGCGCTGAAACCGCCTGCGGTGGAGGCCGTCCGATCGGTCCTGCTCGCCATCGAAACCGAGGCCGCCACCCAGGTCACCGCCGCACTGTCCGCACTGACCGGCAGCTGAATCGTCGCCGTCGAACGACCTGACGGCCGCCGAACACCTCTCGCAGGGGGGACGTACCCGGGAAATCGGTGCGGCGCACAGCGAGCACGCAAGTAATGTCGTAACCGTGCCGCGTATCGCGTACTTCGGGCCGTCCGGAACTTTCACCGAGATGGCCCTAGCCGAACTCGAATCCTCGGGAGCCTTCGACGGGCCGGTCGAGCGAGTCGCCGCGCCCAGTCAAGGGTCGGCATTGGACCTGGTCCGCAGCGGCGACGTCGAGGCGGCCGTGGTGCCGATCGAGAGCTCGGTCGAGGGCTCGATTTCGGCGACGCTCGACTCGCTGGCGATCGGCCCGCGCTTGCAGATCGTCGCCGAAACCGAGCTCGAGGTGAGCTTCACGATCCTCGCGAAACCGGGAACGACCATCCAGGCTGTGCGCACGCTTGCCGCGTACCCAGTGGCTGCCGCCCAGGTGCGGTTGTGGGTCGCGCAGCACCTGCCGGACGCGCGGCCATACACGTCGGCGTCCAATGCCGCCGCCGCGGAAGATGTGGTCGCCGGGAAGGCCGACGCCGCTGTCTCGACTGCTCTGGCAGGGGAACGGCTCGGACTGGTCGCCCTGGCCTCCGGCGTCGCCGACCACGAGCAGGCGATCACCCGTTTCGTGCTGTGCACCCGGCCGAGGGTGGCGCCGGCCGCCAGCGGAGCCGACCGCACCTCGATTGTGCTCGAGCTGCCGAACGAGCCGGGTTCGCTGATGCGCGCGTTCGCCGAGTTCGCCACGCGCGGTATCGATCTGACCAGAATCGAGTCGCGGCCGACTCGAACCGGCATGGGTACCTACCGTTTCTACCTCGACTGTGTCGGGCATATCGACGACACCGCGGTGGCCGAGGCGCTCAAGGCGCTGCACCGCACCGCTCGAGTCCGCTTCCTCGGGTCCTGGGCGGCGACCTCGGCGACCGGTTCGCCACCTCCGTCGGACGAATCGGCGGCGGAGTGGTTGGTCCAGCTGAGAAAGGGGGTGGCGGATCTATGATCGGCAGGTTGATCTTGGTCCGGCACGGCGAGACCGAAGGGAATGTCGCCAAGCTGCTGGACACCAGAGTGCCGGGCTTGCCGCTCACCGAACGCGGTGCGGCACAGGCGAAGAGCTTCGGCGAAGGGCTGCTCGGCCCCCCGAAGGCGTTGTTCTGCTCGGCGGCGCTGCGCGCACGGCAGACCGCAAGTTACATCGAGGCGGCCACCGGTGTTGCCGCCATGGTGCTCGACGGTCTACACGAGGTGCAGGCCGGTGACCTGGAAGGAGCGCACAGCGAGCAGGCCCACCTGACCTTCCAGCGGATCTACCGCGCCTGGCATGACGGCGATCTCGCGCGGCGGGTGCCCGGCGGGGAATCCGGTCAGGACGTCCTCGACCGCTTCCTCCCGGCGATCCGGCAGTTGCGGGAGACCTATTTGATGCCCGAATCAGGCGACGGCGATGTGCTGGTGGTCAGTCACGGCGCCGCCATGCGACTTGTCGGACGCGCACTGTCCGGTGTGCAGCCGCCGTTCACGACGAACAATCACCTGGACAACACCGAAACTATCGAGCTGGTTCCGATGCCGGACGGTAGCTGGGAGTGCATTCGTTGGGGCAGGTTCGCACCGCCGTTCGGTGACGACGTCGCGCCGACCTCTGACGATCCGATGGGTTAGCGGCGCTCAGGAAAGCGTCGGGTTCACCGGGAAATCGCTGCGGTCCGGCAGCGAGGTGATTAGATCCTGCACCGCGGTACGCAGTCGTGCAGTCGTTCCGCTGCTGAGTGATGTCCACTTCACGCCATCATCGGACCTGCTTGCCGTCGCGACGAATCGGCCGGCGCGTGTATTGAACACGGCAATATGGTTGTCGGTCACGTCTCTGGTGCCGTCGCCGTACACCACGCCGACTATCTCGGCATACGAGTGGATTTCGACCAAAGCCGCGGCCAGCGTCTTCGCATCCTGCGTGGGGTTGCCCACCTGGGTCAGCCGCTCCGTGGTGGCTGCGGGATCACTGGTGTCTGCGAAGATCGTCGCGAGTTCGTCGGTCGGGGCGTTCATGCCGTACAGGTCGAGTGGTTCGGCGTACCCGAGTGCCGCAACCACGGTGCCCGGCAGATCGGTCCCGGCCTCGTCGATGACGTAGGAGTCCTGACCGCGAAGGGCGACAACCGTGAGGTCATCACCCTTCGCCAGACAGAAGCGACTCACGTACCCGTCGACGACCAACCGCAGCGCGATGATCCAGTGCGGCAGGTTCAGTACGCGCAGCCGGTTGTCCAGATCGCGGTGCACCACCTCATCGATGAGTAGCTCCCGCTGCCTCAGCGACTCGGCGGCCAGGCCCATCGCCGCTTTGTGGTCGGTCAGGTTGTCGTAGCGACCCCGCGTGTTCAACACGACCGGTACCTCGATCTCCAGCTTCTCCACCAGAAACTGCATCTCGTCGAGGGTCAGCACTACGGCCTCGAGCGTCGAAGGGCCATGGCCCGCACCGAGTACGGTCATCTAGCCGTCCCGCTGAAGTCACCGCCGCCGATGACTCCGTCAGCGGCGAACCGGCCGTCGTCGAAGTGTTCGGTCGACAGCAGATAGTCTCGGCCGTTGTGCTCGGCCTCGTCATCGTCGGCGCTGCGAGCCTGGTTCCCCAGCAGTGGGTTGCTGTTCGTCGGTCGGACCGGCGCCGCATCGGCCCGGTTGACCGCGATCGTCTCCTGCGGGTGTGCGGCGCCGCCACCGATCGTGCCGTTCGTGCCCCAGCCTTCCGGCAGTTTGAGGGAGCCGTTGCCCATGCCCGCCGCGGATCCCGCGCCGGAGAACGACACCGCGCGGGTCGCGGTCGTGCCAACGGCGGTGGCCGCCCCGACACCCAGGGCCATCGGGGCGATGCCGGACATGGCAGGCGCGGTGGTGGCCGCCGCGATCGCACTACTCGCAACATTTCCGACCGTCGAAACACCGGTGGTGGCGATCGATCCGACAGCCTGGGCGGCTTGCGTGGCCGCGCCTGCCACGCCGGGGTTACTCAAGAAGGCCTGGGTGGCGGCGATAGCGGTCTGGATCGGATCCGCCGGGACCTCCATCGCCGTTTCGGCAGCCTGGTCGGGGTTGGCCGTTCCGGCGCCGCTGGCAATCGGCGGCGGAAGCAGGAACTCGGCGGGGGTCGCGATCATGGCGCTGGTCGCGGCCTCGTAGGTCTCCATGACCAGCGCGGCGCGGATGTCCATGAGGTTCCTGGTCACCTCCGCGGCTTCGAAAGCGCCGGTCAATACTCCCGGCGGGTTCGCCGACGCGGCCAAGGCGGCGTTGACGGCCGCGATCTCCGGCGGGCTCGGCATCGCCAACGCGGCGACGGTGTACGCGATGGCGTTTCCCGCGGCCTTCGCACCCATCGCCGCCGCTTGGACGCCTTGCTGTTCGGACCAGCCGAGGAAACCGGTGAGCTTGCTCAGCACGGCGATGCCGTTGACGCCCTGCATGCCGACGCCGAGTTCGGCCATCACCCTGGCGACGGTGGTCGTCGCGTCGACCCAGGCGGCGGTGAGCCCGCCCCAGGCGGTGGCTGCCGCCGAAATCGGAATTGCGTGCGCGCCCGCGTGAAGGGTGGCGCAATTGACCTCCGAGGGCCGGGCAGCCCAGATCACACCGGTGACTCCTGCAACCATGTTTGCTATCTCCCCTGAATAAGTGCCACTGCTGGTCTCGGTCTCGGAACTACACCTGGATGGCGCTGATGCCCGCGGCGCGGACCACATCGCCCGCGACATGCTGGGCCAACTGCATGCGCAGTGTCGCGGCGGCGTGGTGGCATTCCAGAATCGCCTGCGCGACCGCGCGGTCGTGCGACATGGCCCCTTGGTTGAAATGGCCGGCACTGACCAGCGAGACTTCCTCCGCACCAGACGGAAGCACGTGTGTCGCGGGCGCGGTGATCGCCGCGGCGGCGGCCAGCCGCTCGGCAACGAGGTCGAGTTCGGCGGCGGCGGCGAGAATGGCTTCGGGCGCGATCAGTACATGTCCAACCATGACTCGACTCCTTCTAGTGGCTATGGGGCGGAACCACGAGAATTCCCCCTACGAGTGATAGGACGCGACAGCAACGCAATCGGTTCCATCGAATCCCCAACTTTCGGTCTCCCTGCTGATTACACACCCATCGTCGCTGGTGCGCCATGCAGCTCGGCCGACGCTATCCCCATCCCAACTGATGCAGACGGTCTTCGTCAATCCCGAAATAGTGTGCGATCTCGTGGATTACAGTGATGGCCACCTCGTTGACCACCTCCGACTCGGCGTCGCAGATATCGAGAATGGCGTCACGGTAGATCGTCACGGTGTCCGGAAGCGTTCCGCCGTAATGACTGTCGCGTTCGGTGAGCGCTATGCCGTGGTAGAGCCCGAGCAGGTGTGGATCCTCCGGATTGCGCGGCTCGATCAGCACGACCACGTTGTCGATCGCTCGGGTCAGCTCGGGCGGAATGAGATCGAGTGCGTCGCCGACCAATTCCTCGAATCGATCGGCGGACATCGAGACCGACATCGGCGGCGAGCTATCTCGGCTTGGGCAGCGGCGCGGCGCCGGGGAGCGGCGCGGGCGTCGAGCGCCCGTCGCTCGGCGGCGGCACCGGGGCCTGGCCGTTGATCAGGATGTCGCCGCGTGCCGAACCGGTGATGGGGGCGAAGCCTTCTCGATCGGCGCCCTTGCCGATCATGCAGTCCAACTTGCGGCTGCCCGCCATCCAGCTGCGGGCATCGATGTAGTCGAAGAACAGGGTCAGCGTCTTGTTGCGGATCACGTCCGGGCTGCCGAGGTAGTCGGTCGAGGTCCGCGCGCACTCGTCCTCGACGAATTTATCCTGCTCCTCCTTGGGCGGCGGGCCGCCGTTGAAGCGGGTGCCCAGGTCGATCGTGGAGACGATTTCCACGGCGTGCGGTTGCGCGCATTCCACCGGATCGGTCGGCAGGTTCTGGTTGATGCCGAGACACACGCCCGGCTCGTACACCTTGGACTGGTCGTGCTCGCCGGCGCTGCCGAGCGAGGGTGGCGTGCCGACGCTCGCTGCGATCTGCAGTCCGCAGCGCAGCGTGCGATCACCGTGCTGCCAGCCGTCCGGGCTCGGGTACATCAGGCCGACGATGTACTTGCCGCGCGGATCGAAGCGCCCGGCCAGGTAGTTCTGCACGGCGGGAACACAGTGCTCTTCCTTCAGTTCGGTGAGCCGCAGCGAGTCCGGGAACCGCGAGCCGGGACCGAACTCCTTGCCCGGATATCGGCTCATATCGATATCGGCGGCGACCTCGAACAGGTGCTTGCTGGAGCAGTTCACCTTGACCAGGTCGGATCGGTCGCTCTTGGTCCAGCTCAGGCAGTCGCCCTTCGCGGCGGTGCCGAACTCCTTGTCGAGCACGGTTTGCGCAGGCGCGCCCGGATTGTGGACCTCCAAGCCCTTCGCATTGTCGAAGCCGGTGACGAACAACGTCAGCAGAGCGGCGATCACGGCGCCGACGGCTACCGCGAGCAGGCCCCAGCGCAAGGTCGGCGCGGACAGGTGCAGGTTTCCGTCTGCGAGTGCGGTTTTCGCGGCGTCGATCGCGGCGTCGATCGATCGGCGAACCGCGTCGGTGCGCGACGGGGCACCACGCTTGGACGTCGGCAGAGGCACACGTTGCGGGGACATCGCGATCCATCATGGCAGTGTCCGGGCCGCAGTGCTACGACCTGGCCTGATCCGCCCACCCCGCGCGTCGGGTCGGTCACACGGTGCCGACAGAAAGATCCCCGGCAACCTGGCCTGTTCGGTATTCGCGGACAACCGCGTAGCGCGCGGATCAGGGACTCGGTCTGTTACCGGTGGTCGCCACAGCTGTGTCGTCCGCGAACCATGGCGGCTTCGGCGAGTGGCCGAGTTCGGTGCGCGGCAGCGACTGCGGCACAGGAGGACCGACCGCGCGGCACTGTGCGCCGCGACGGTCGGCCGCCGCCACCGAGGGCGCAGGTGACGGGCTGGTTCAGCGGGTTGCCCGCATCCTGGGATATCGGCGTGAAACGGCATGACGTCGACCACTAGGCTGGTTGCTCATGATCGACCTCCGATTCCTGCGGGACAACCCCGACGCGGTCCGCGCCTCGCAGCGCGCCCGCGGCGAAGACCCCGCCCTCGTCGACGCTCTGCTGGAGGCGGACGCGGCACGACGCGCCGCGGTGGCCACCGCGGACAACCTGCGCGCCGAGCACAAGGCGATGGGCAAGTTGATCGGAAAGGCGAGCAAGGAGGAGCGCTCCGCGCTGCTCGCGCAGGCGCAGGAGATGTCGATCAAGGTCAAGGAGGCCGAGATCGCACAGCACGGCGCCGACGCCGATCTGGACGCCGCGCACCGCGCCATCTCGAACGTGGTGCAGGAGGGCGCGCCCGCCGGCGGTGAGGACGACTATGTCGTGCTCGACACCGTCGGAACACCACCGGAATTCGACTTCGCGCCGAAGGACCACCTGGAACTCGGCGAGTCGCTCGGCCTGATCGACACGGAGCGCGGTGCGAAGGTCTCCGGCGCGCGCTTCTATTTCCTCACCGGGTACGGCGCGCTACTGCAACTCGGTCTGCTGCAACTCGCGGCGCAGAAAGCCGTGGCCAACGGCTTCACCATGATGATTCCGCCGGTACTTGTGCGCCCGGAGATCATGGCGGGCACCGGCTTCCTCGGCAGCCATTCGGCCGAGGTCTACCACCTCGAAGAGGACGACCTCTACCTCGTCGGCACCTCGGAGGTGCCGCTGGCGGGCTACCACTCGGGCGAGATCCTCGACCTCGGCGCCGGCGCCAAGCGTTATGCGGGCTGGTCGTCGTGCTTCCGCAGGGAGGCGGGCAGCTACGGCAAGGACACCCGGGGCATCATCCGCGTGCACCAGTTCGACAAGGTGGAGATGTTCGTCTTCACGACACCGGAGCAGGCCTCCGCCGAACACCAGCGGCTGCTCGGTTGGGAGCGGGACATGCTCGCGGCCGTCGAGGTGCCGTATCGGGTGATCGACGTCGCGGCCGGTGATCTCGGCAGTTCGGCCGCGCGCAAGTTCGACTGCGAGGCATGGGTGCCCACTCAGCAGACCTACCGGGAACTCACCTCGACGTCCAACTGCACCACCTTCCAGGCGCGCCGTCTCGCTGTGCGCTACCGCGACGAGAACGGTAAACCGCAGGTTGCGGCCACGTTGAACGGTACGTTGGCGACTACCCGCTGGATTGTGGCGATCCTGGAGAACCATCAGCAAGCCGACGGGTCGGTACGGGTGCCCGCGGCGCTGACCCCGTTCGTCGGTACCGACGTGCTTCGACCGCCGAACTAGGCGCGCCCGAATGGTATTCAGGTGAGTAGCCGCTGGTTCGCCGTGCCGGATTCACGGGATGTGGCAACTGCCGGGATGCGTTGTGTCTAGGCTGTTCCCCGTGCGACGAATCGGGTCTCGCGGCGATACCCGAACCCGGGTGCGAGCCGCTTCTGCGCTGGCAACCGCCATGGTCATGGCCCGGACCACCGGGGCGTTCTACGTCATGGGTGGGGTTCTCGGGCTGGTGATCACCGCGATCGCCCCGGGTGACGAGGGTAATCGGCCGCTGGTCGGCGGAGCGGCAGCGGTAGCGCTGGTGCTCGGTCTCACGCTGCTCGCGTGGGGTCCACGCCTGCCGCACTCGATTCACCATGCCTACGTCGCGACCGCGACGGTATTGGTGACGATCGCGGTGTATTCGTTCCCGAACACGGTCGGCGCGATCAGCCTCGCGGCGTTCTACGTGTTCGTCGCCTGTGACGCCGCGCTCTTCTTCGCCTGGTCGCAGGCAGCGGCGCACATCGCGTTCGCCCTGCTGTTATGCCTGTGCGTACTGCCCGCGCGGCCGGTGACCCCGGGGCTGCCCTGGTGGTCGGGCCTGATCCCGGCGGGTGTGACGGTCGGCGTCGGCGTCGTGGTCGGCATCCTGACCAGGATGGCGTCGGAGGCCGATATCGATGTGCTCACCGGCCTGCTCAATCGGCGGGGCTTCGACCGGGCGCTCAACGGTGTGATCGGGCAGGCCACGCGGAACGGCCAAGGGCTCTCGCTGGTGCTGGTCGACCTGGACCGCTTCCAGAAGATCAACGACCATCTGGGTCACCGCGCGGGCGACGCCGTTCTGCAGCGTGTCGCCGACACCTGGTCGAAACTGCTCGCCCCGGGCCAGCGCTTGGCCCGCTACGGCGGCGACGCATTCGCGCTACTACTGCCGAACACCACCGAACAGGCCGCGATCCTGCTCACCGAACAGTTGCGCGCGGCGGTGACCACCGGCTGTTCGGCCGGCGTGACGTCGTGGCAGCCCGGTGAGTCCGGATCATTGTTGGTCAGCCGTGCCGATGTCGGCCTGTACCGGGCCAAGCAAGCCGGTCGCAACCGGACCGTGCTCGAGTCCTCGCGGCAGCTGCCGCTGGCAGTGGAGCTGCGCGAGGCGATCGACAGCGGTGCTCTGGATGTGCACTACCAGCCGATCGTCAGTCTGACCGAGGGTGGCGGGAAAGCGGTCGGTGTGGAGGCGCTGTTGCGCTGGTCGTCCAGCGCGCAGCCGGACGTCACCACCGAGGGCCTGATCCGTGTCGCCGAGGAATACGACCTCATCGCTGATCTGGACGAACTGGTGTTGCGCAAGGCCTGCGCCGACGCCGCGCGGTTGCAGGAAACCTTCGCCCAGCTCGATCTGACCCTGAACGTGAACGTCAGCGGACTGGAGTTGGCGGAGGCCGATTACGCCGACCGGGTGGCGGGCATCCTCGCCAGCACCGGCTGGCCCGCCGATCAGCTCGTACTCGAGGTGACCGAGAGCGAGTTGGCCGCCGAATCCCAGACCGCCATCGCGAATCTGCACACCCTGCGCGACCGGGGTGTGCGCATCGCCATCGACGACTTCGGCACCGGGTACTCCTCGCTCAGCAGGCTGGCCACCCTGCCGAGTGACATCCTGAAGGTCGACCAGTCTTTCGTCGCCGCGATCCGTTCGGACTCACCTGCGCCGCCGCTGCTCGGCGTGATCGCCGCACTGTCCAGCGCGCTGGATCTGCAGGTGATCGCGGAGGGCGTGGAGACCGAATATCAGGCCGCGGTGCTCACCGAGTTGGGATTCGCGCTCGCCCAGGGCTACCACTACAGCGACTCGCATCCGGTATCCGACCTGATCAGCGACCTCAACGAGCACCAGGGACGAGTCGGCCCCGGCGTCTCGGACCGAGAACTCGGTGGCGGCGACACGATCCAGGCCGACGGCTGGGTGCCGCTGCCCTGATAATCCCTTGACGCGGCGATGCGGGGTGCTCGATGCTGATCGACATGCGCTTGCTCTTCTACGGCTGTTGATTCGCCGGATCGCTACGCGCCCGTTCGACGGGTAGCGCGGACTCGGTCAGCCTCCGCGCGTTGGCGGCACGCGCCGTGCTTTTCCGGAGCATCGGTGAATTGATTCCGCTCTACGCGCTGTACGCCCTGCTCTTCGCCGACCATGGGATGAGTAGCGGGCAGATCTCGTTGCTGTTCGCGATCTGGTCCGTGACGTCGTTCCTGCTCGAGGTGCCGTCCGGGGCATGGGCCGACACGGTCTCGCGGCGTGCGCTGCTCGCGCTGAGTGGCGTGTTGCTGACCGGCGGCTTCACACTGTGGACCGTCGTGCCCTCCTTTCCGGGTTTTGCTGCCGGGTTCGTGCTGTGGGGCATCTCGGGCGCCCTCGCCTCCGGCACGTTCGAAGCGCTGCTCTACGACGAACTCGTCGCTCGCGGCGAATCCGCCGCGTACCCGCGCATTCTCGGCTACACCCGCGCTGGTGCGGAAGGGGCCGTCGTGGTCGCTATCGTCGTCGCAACCCCGCTCTACCTCTGGGGTGGTTATCCCTTCGTCGGCTGGTCCAGTGTCGCGATGGCCGCTCTGCACTCGGGACTCGCTCTCTCGCTGCCCACCGCACCGAAGGTGGTCTCCGCGGTGGACATCGATGAACTGGAAAACGAGAATTCGGTGCCGCGGGGAGAACATGCACGTCCAACTGGCGGCGCTGCGACCGTCCCCACAAGCGCTGAGCCGATCGCCTCCGCCCTACGCGGTGGTGCCGCAGTACTTGCTGCCGCCGCAGCGGACCGCGATCCCGGTGCATCGGTGCACGACGCCGTCTCGGACCTCGGCGGGCGCGCCATGGTGCGCGACGTCGATAGCGCAGGTGCCGACGAAGGCGCGATCGACGTGGACGACCGCGCGGTGGTGGGTGTCCGGGCGGTGCACGGCGGACGAGTTGCGTCCCGAGCCGCGGTTCCAGGTTCCCGCACCGGTGCCGCCGGCCGCGGCGCGGTTGATGGGCTCGTTGTCGGCGCGGAGGTCGTCACGAGCGACGCTGCGTCGGATCTGGACGTGGCGCGGCCGCGGGATATCGCGCGGCCTCGGCCGTTCGCGCGATACCTCGGGATGCTCACGGCTGGTGTGCGCGAGGCGGTGCGAGTTCGAGCGGTGCGCTACGGCGTGTTGCTGGAGGGGTTGTTACTCGGCATGACGGCGTTCGACGAGTACTTCGCGCTGCTCGCGGACGAAGCGGGCGTCTCGACCGCGGTGGTTCCGCTGCTGGTCGGCATCACCGTCCTCGGTTCGCTGATCGGCGCGGTGCTGGCGGGCCGCACCGAGGGCATATCGGGTCGGACGATGGCGGCCGCGGTGGGCGTTGCGGGCGTTCTTTTTCTCGGCGGAGCGCTGATCGTCGGAGTCGCTTCGCACCGACCCGGCGCTGTCTACCTGCTGACCGGACTCGGCTTCACCGCGATCGGCGTTTCCTACGGCATTGTCTACAACGCCGGAGTGGTGGCGGGAGCCCGCCTCCAGGCAGCTATCGAGGGCCCAGCTCGGGCCACAGTGACTTCGGTATCCGGCCTTCTCGGCGAGATGGTCGCCCTCGTCGTCTTCGCCGTCGCCGCGGTGGTAACCCGGTGGACCTCCGTATCCACTCTCTTGGCTCTCTTCGGCGCCGTCATGCTCGCCCTCGCCGTCTGCACTCCCCGCTGGCTGCCCCGTTGACCGGGCGTGGCATGAGATGGCGACCTCCCTCGCGTAATGCCGCCGTCACCCGTCCGTCACCGTCGGCGCCTGCCGACCGGTAGCGTGCGGGGATATGACCGTGCAGGCGAGACTTGGGCTGCTGTTCGGGTGCGCGATCGGCGCCGGTGTCGCGGTGCAGGGGCGGATCAATGGCGCGCTCGGCGCCCGGCTGCACGATGGGATCGCCGCCGCCACCGTCAGTTTCAGCATCGGGCTCGTGGCGCTGCTCGTGGCCTTCGCGGTCAGTGGGCGCTTGCGCGACGGTCTGCGGCAGGTAGGACGGGCGATGGCCGATGGCACGCTGCGGCCGTGGCAGTTGCTCGGTGGATTGTGCGGTGCTTTTTTCGTCGCCGGTCAGGGGCTCACCGTCGCGGCCATCGGCGTCACCGCGTTCACCGTGGCGGCTGTCTCGGGGCAGCTGCTCAGCAGTCTGGTGGTCGACCGGCTCGGACTCGGCCCGAGCGGACGCACCGGGGTCACCGTGGGGCGTCTGATCGGCGCGGCGCTGGGCGTACTGGCGGTGCTGATCGCTGGATTCGGTCATACCCGCGCTGCCAGTGGACTTTCCGTCCCCGACGCACTGCACGGAGCACCAACCGTGTTGCTGATCGTGTTGCCCGCGCTCGCGGGAATCGGCCTGGCCTGGCAGCAGGCGGTGAACGGCAGGATCGGCGCGGTCGGCGGGCCTTTCTCGGCGACCATCGTCAATTTCTGCGTCGGCCTCATAGCGCTGCTCGCCATCGAAGCCATCGTGGTCGCGACCTCCGGCGGTCCGGCCGAATTCCCTACCGAGCCATGGCTTTACCTGGGTGGGCTGATCGGCATCGCCTTCATCGCCCTGGCGGCGTCGACCGTCCGCTGGATCGGTGTGCTGCTGCTCGGCCTCACGTCGGTCGCGGGCCAGCTGATCGCGTCCCTCGTTCTCGACATCCTGACCCCGACCAGCGCGGGCTTGACGGTCACCGCGGTCATCGGCTGTGTGCTGACCCTTGTCGCGGTCGGCATCGCCACTCGGTCACAACCCTGAACTCGCGGCCGGAGCGGATTGGGCCCGGATGTCGGGTGCGTGCACCAGCCGAGGCTTCCGGTCGCCGCGTCGTCATCGCCGACCGGAAGTCAGGTATTCAGACCAGTTTGGTCGAGCGCAGTTCGTGCCCCTTGGACGTCTTGCACCGTCCGGATTCCAGATCCCACTGCCAGCCGTGCAGGTTGCAGGTGAGGGTATTTCCTTCGACCACACCGAATCTCGACAGGTCCGCCTTGAGGTGCGGGCAGCGCCGTTGGACTTCCCAGCCGGCCAGTTCGGTGGAGGCGGAATCGTCGTGCGCCTCGGCGAACCAGCCGTCGGCGTAGGCGATCCGCTCGTCGGTGAGGCATTTGAAGAAGGTGTAGAGGAATTCGTTGTATCCGCCGATGCGCCAGGCCTGGAATCGGGTGGACAGGAAGATGGTGTTCACCCAGTCCGGCTCGTTGTCGCGCAGCACGGTGCGCACCAACTCCGGCGGGATGCGGAAGCCGTAGCGGTACTTGCCCTCACCCTCGATCGGGCCGCGCACCTCCCGCTTCGGGAAATCGAGGACCACGGTTTCCTCGCCGATGACCAGCCCGACCGGGTACCCGATGCCATCGCAGATCAGGTCGCTCTGGCCCATGATCGGCTCGAACAGCTTCTGCAGCGGTTCCAGTAGCGCGCCGTTCTCGGTGGCCCAGGATGCCTTCTCGGCCGCGAGCACCGGTGCGAGGCGCTGCGCCATCCGCTCGATGTAGTCGGCCTTGTTGTCGTAGATCTCGGCCGGATCGCTCGGGTGGGTCAGCGTCAGTTCGGCGCCGCGCACGTCGGCTACCGAGCCGGGGATCATCATGATCCCGCCCGCGTTGCCGTGGATCCGCATCTGCTCCAGGAACACCTTCTGGTCCGGGAAGATGTTGCCCTCGTCGCCGCGATCGTCGTTGAGGTAGCGCAGCTCGTCGTCCAGGAACACCGGCGGGCCTGCCGAGGGCACCACCCAGGTCGCACCGACCTGTTCGATGTAGCTACGCGCCCGGTCCATACCGCGCTGACGCTTCTGCTTACCGAAGTTCGACTTGGTACGGGCCGGGATGTCGTAGACCATCGGGTACCAGATGGCGCCCGAGTACTGCAGCAGATGGATATCGATGTGGCCGAACGCGTCGTGCAGCAAGTCCATGTCGACCGGTCGGGCGTCGTTCATGTTGAAGCAGGTGGTCTCGCCGTCGGCGACGACGAGACCGGAGTCGCCGATCGGTCCGTCGGCCGGCGCGCGCAGCGCGATGATCATGACCTCCAGCGCGCCGCCGGGGCCGGTCACCGTGTGCTTGACCGAGTCCTCGGTCTCGAAGAACTTGTGGAAGCCCAGCTTCTCCAGTTCCCGGCGTAGGTCGGGCACCGGATAGTCCGGCAGCAGCACGGTCGCGTCCTTGTTGACGTACTGGGCCAGGTGCGCCGCGTCGAAATGGTCGCGGTGCAGGTGCGAGACATAGAGATAGTCGCAATTGCCCAGCTCGGCCCAGTCCAGCCGGGTGTTGTCGGGGAACGGGAACCACGAACCGAAGTACGCGGGATTGACCCAGGGATCGCAAAGGATCGACCCGGCCGCGGTGCGGATGTGGAATCCGGCGTGTCCAACGCTGGTGATCTGCACTGGCTGCTCCTCCTGACCGTTACCAGCCAACCAGGGTAGTGGCTACGACGAAACGTCGCCGATGCAGTAGCCGTCCGGACCCGACAACAGGGTGAAGGTACGGGTCTGCGTGACACCGGAGGCGTTGGTCACCGGAACCAGCACCGCGATGTAGTTCGCACCCAACTGCTCGGAGCGTAGCTCTTGGTCGGCGAATCCGGTGGTTCCGGTGAGCGTGCCCTGGCTGGTGGCCAGGGGCGCGGAGGTCGGCTGTCCGGTACCCGAGGGATCCCAGCTCGCCGGGGACGCCTTGCAGACCAGCGGGTGATCGCTCTCCTGGTCGGACGGGTCCAGTGGGTCGCCGACGAACCGAGCCAGGTAGCGGCGCACCGTGTGCCTGGCGTCGGCGTCGTTGTATTCGATGTCCGCGCCCGCCGACGCGACCCGGGGGCAGGCGTAGCCGGTGTCGACCTCCGCACGGTGCACGACGACCGTGGTGGTCGCGCTCTTCCAGGTGACCGTGTCCCGGGCGGCGGTGCCCGGCTGGGCCAGGGCGGTGCGGATGCCCTGCTGGTTGTCGTACATGTCGGCCACATTGCGGGGCGCGATGGTCCAGCACTTGGCCTGCAACTCGGCGGTGGTGCCGGATTCCAGGTCCGCCGCCCAGCGGCGCACGGCGTCCGCGGCGGCAGGAAGTCCGGAGACCGCGCCGACCGGTGGAGCGTCGGCGGGAATCGGCGGCAGGGCCGTGGTGCTCGGTGGCGTAGTAGTGGGGGCGGCGGTCGGTGTCGTCGTAGGCGCGGCCGCGATCGGCGCGTTGTCGTCCGGAATGCCGACGACCGAGTCGCAGCCGGTCAACAGGACTGCGCCGGTCAGCGCGAAGCCACCGAGTATCGTCGCGCGCGCACGTGGTGTGCTCCGAGCTTCCGGCTGCGCACACCGGATCGACGCTGCACACCGGATCGACGCTGCCAGAGGCGTCGCCTGAGACCGTCCCGCATTCGGGGGCAATGGCGCCGCCCGATCTCGATCCCGCGCTTCCCGGTCGTATCCATGCGGATTCGGTCGGAAACGTTCCACTACGACGATCCCTCTTCTCTGAAAAGTGCGGGCTGGCCGATCGCGCCTTCTCTGCGTCGGCGCGACGGCGGCGCTCTGCCGGATGCGGCAGGCAGCGACTACGCTAGCGGACTTGTGGAACCCGTCTACCGGACGATCATCGGGCTGGCCCGTACCGTCTTCTTCCTCGAAGGTCTGAAGTTCACCGTCACGGGCGATGAGCACATCCCCGCCCATGGTGGCGCCGTACTGGCGGTGAATCACACCGGTTATATGGACTTCACCTACGCGGGGCTGCCGGTGCGCACCCCCAAGCGCTACATCCGATTCATGGCCAAGAAGGAGGTCTTCGACGACAAGATCTCCGGTCCGATCATGCGGGCGCTCAAGCACATTCCGGTGGACCGCTCCGCCGGCGCCGACTCCTACCAGGCGGCGCTGGATTACCTGCGCCGGGGCGAGCTGGTCGGCGTCTATCCGGAGGCGACCATCAGCCGCAGTTTCGAGATCAAGGAATTCAAGTCCGGCGCCGCCCGCATGGCCATCGAGGCGCAGGTGCCGATCATCCCGATCGTCATCTGGGGCGCGCAGCGGGTCTGGACCAAGGGTTTCCCGAAGCGGCTCGGTCGTACCAACACCCCCATCTCGATCGCGGTCGGCGCGCCGATCCAGCCGTTCGAGCCCGCCGCCGAACTCACCGCCCAGCTGCGCTCGACCATGCAGGACATGCTGCTGGCCGTGCAGAAGGACTATGTGCACGAGTCCGGCGCGTACTGGGTTCCGATCCGGTTCGGTGGCAGCGCGCCTACCCTGGAGGAGGCGGACGCGATGGATGCCGCCGAAGCGGAGGCCAAGTCCGCGCGCAAGAACGCGGCCGGGCGGTAACGGGAGCACTGATGACGCGGGAACCGGTTTACGACATCCTCGCCGGCCTGGCCCGCACTATCTTCTTCGCGCAAGGTCTGCGCCTCGACACCGAGGGTCAAGCGCACATTCCACGATCCGGCGGGGCGGTGCTGGCGGTGAACCACACGGCCTATCTGGACTTCACCGAGGTGGGGTTGATCGGGCGTAAGTCCGGCCGCAACGTTCGGTTCATGATGAAGGCCGAACTCGAACACGGCATCGTCGGCTTCCTCATGAAGCACTGCAAGGCGATCGGCGTCGATCGTGCGGCGGGCGCCGAATCGTATGCCCGCGCCGTGGCCGCGCTGCGCGCCGGCGAAGTTGTCGTGGTCTATCCCGAGGCGACCATCAGCCGCAGTTTCGAGCTGAAGGAATTCAAGTCCGGCGCGGCCCGGATGGCCATCGACGCCGATGTCCCGATCATTCCGCTGATCATCTGGGGAGCGCACCGAATCTGGACGAAAGACATTCCGAAACGGTTGGGCTACCACAACTTTCCGATCAACATCCGCATCGGTGACCCGATCGCGCCCGAAGAACCGGCCGACGAACTCACCGCTACCTTGCGTGCGCGGATGAGCGAGCTGCTCGACCGCGCCCAACGGGACTATCCGATGCCCGCCCGGGCCCGCTGGGTGCCGGCCCGTCTCGGCGGCACGGCGCCCACCCTCGAAGAAGCCGCCGTCCTGGAACAGGAGGAGCTGGCCAGACGCCGAGCCGAGAACCGCTGATCGTTGCAGACGATCCGCGGAGGGTGCGGACGTGGAGCGAGTCCGCACGTCGTCGTCCCGCATGGGCTTGTCGAAGGCCACGCGGTGGCCGGCCCCGCCTGGAATTTGCGGTTCGGCATGCAAGGGACTGTTGTGCTACTTCTCCGACACCGCGCCTGGAAAGAATTTATCCGTTACCGCCACGGTGACATGCTCGGGGGCCTCCAGCCCTCTGAGCAGTTTTCGCGCGTACTCGAGGCCGATTGCACTCTCCCCGCGAGGGTTGTCGAATTTGGCAGCGCGCTCCCGCATGGCATAGCCGCTCTTGCTGACCCCTGCGCGCGAAGCCAACTCCGCCTGGGAGAGTTCCTGTTTGACGCGTGCCTCCCGGAACCAGCTGTTGGGCGTACGGTGCGGGGTGGGATCGGGGAAATCAAGAACCCTCAGGTGGCGCACCGGAGCCCTCTGGTAGCGCTGAAGAACAGCCGCACGCACATCTTCAGGGGCGTCCAATGCGTCGAACAGACGCTGCGCCATCGCGTCAGTGACATTCCCGGTGCGCTCCATCTGACCGATATATGAGCCCGAACCGGGCCTGCCTATCCGAATGGCGAGTTTGTCCTGGCTCAGTCCTCGACCTTCGCGGGCAGCTTTCAGCCAGTTCCCGAACGACGGGGGGCCGTCCGAGGTCAGCTCCGGCCACTCGCCTGCGGGCAACCGACCCGGCTTGCGTGGTATGGCCTTCGGTGGTGGCGTGGCCTGTGGAGACCGAGTGTCGGACGCTCGAGTACTGTCGCCATCGTTGCCTGCACCCCGAATTTTTTCCGCGAGATGGCTGTCGTCTTCTGGTCTTTGGTTTGAAACATGATCCAGCTCTTGTGAGAATCCACGAGGAAGGCCCGCTCTGGTCTCGGCCACCCCTTCCACCACGTTTTCTACTCTTGGCATGACCTTCTTGCGAAACCATCTACCGAGCACTTGACAGTCACCCCCAACCGCACCGCGTCGCTGGATACCGCCGCGACATGGGTTACGTGTTCGCGGTCATCGCTTGGAATCGAGTACTCGGAGAGGGTAACTCGTCAGATGCTCGGGCATACCGCACTTACGCCGCATGAGCTGCCGACCATGCGACCCCGTTCCAGTCCGACCCCACCGCGGTTCGCCTCGGCGGCACGGCGTCCACCCTCGAGGAAGCCGCCGTCCTGGAGCAGGAGGAGATGGCCAGCCGTCGAATCAGGGGCTCGACCGAACCTCGCGCATTCCAGACGCGTACGTGCAGCGTTTCTGACAGGTCCGAATCCGGAGATCATGGTTCCAAGTACAGCCGTTCATTCGGCAACCGCGGCAGACCTTCGGCGCGACCAGGCAGCACATCCACCGCGTCGGCATAGTGGCGCTCACGATGTTCTCGAAGGAAAGTCACCGTTGCGGTCATACAGGCGGCGAAATCGAATCGTGCACCATGCAGGAAAACCGACAGATGCACGTCGGGTTCGTCGGGATGTGGCGAACATGTGCCCCCCACGCTGTGTGTCGGCTCTCTCATCAGTAGCCTTCCCGCCGGACAGTGCCCCTTTCCAGGATGCCCGATCGTCTGCCCGAGACATCGGCGCGATCGTCGACAACACGTATGCCGATCCATGGACAGTCCCCTTCCGCCACGCCGGCAACGGCACCGGCGTGTCGGCCGATCTTGCCGTCGACAAGCGGAGCCCACACCAGGCAAAACCGCGACGGGCACACCACGGTCACGAGTTGATCGGTGTCGAGATCGAATTTCCCGACGCCGATCTGCGAAAGCGTGATCCACGGCCCTCGACCACATGTGCAGTCAGGCATACGCCAACACCCGTCGCCGCCTGTCGACCTGATCGGCAACACAAAAGCGGATCGCGGCGACCACAGCACATCCGGACGGGCGGTACCCCGAAGACGGGCGCAACACCCAGGTACGAAACCTCGTCCCCCGATCCCCCGGACTTGGCAACGCGATCGTCCCGCCGTAACGGATCATCGATACGTTCAACCGGAACATCTCAGCGAACAACGGCACATCGTCCGGCAAATCCGGCCGGATGATGTACGTCCACCGACGAGACCGGGGATGCGACAAAAGCGGCCCCACTTCGTGACCATTGTTTTGCATCCACACTTTGACGTCGTGCCCCAGCACCGCGGGCATGGTCACTGCCCACACGATCCCAGCACGCACGATGATGCGCCCGGTCTGCGGGGGCTCGACGTGCGCGGGTAGATCGCATACCTGCCGGTAATAGGCGCATCGGGACAGTGGTGTGTCCCCGAAAGCTGTCTGGCCCATCAAGACCCCTGATCGTGTCGGCGGTTCGTAGGCGCGCCCTGCCCATCCCGTGTTCACAACTATCCAGGCGGGCGCACGAGACAAGAACACACTCTGGAACTGCTGGGAGTAAGGTCGTTGCGGGTGTTGAAGGGTGGTGAATCACCCACTTCCACTGACCAAATGGGTGGGCATGATGGACAGTCCGAACATGCAGCTTTCCGAGTGGCTTGCCCGCACGGGTTGGAGTCGTGGCGAACTGGCCCGCAGAGTCCGAGCTTTGGCGATCGAGTGGGGGGACCCGCATGTCAGGCCGGATGCGTCGAGCGTGCGACGCTGGGTGGATGAGGGCGAACAGCCTCGCCCACCAGTTCCGGCGATTCTCGCGGACCTGTTCTCCGCACGGTTCGGATACCGGGTAACGACCTATGACCTCGGGTTCGGTGACGCGCCGACGGTCGATCGTGCGCTCAGCTATAGCCCATCATGGACTGAAACGGTCGAAGCAGTCACAGACCTAGGGAGAGCAGACGTGGACCGGAGGAAGTTACTTGTCGCAGCGCCGTTCGCAGCCGTGGCAGCGATCGGCCCTTCTCGGGATTGGCTGCTCAACACGCTCGACCAGTTGTCGGAGGAGCGCCAGCGAGTGCGTCTCGAAGATGTCACCGCCGTCAAGAACATGTTCAGCACCTTTCAGGAAATGGACATCTTCCACGGCGGAGGATCGGGCCGCTTGGTGCTGGCGGCATACATGAACGAGCACGTATACCCCTTGCTTCGCCGGACCTACACGGAAGATGTTCGTCGCGCACTTTTCGGTGCAGCGGCCGAGCAGACGTACCTTCTCGGGTGGATGGCCTTCGACAGCGGCGAGCACGGTACGGCACAGCGGTATCTGATCCAGGCACTTCGGCTGGCAGAGGAGTCGAGAGACCCCGCGCTGGGAGCGCACGTGCTCGCCGGCATGGCTGATCAGGCAACCCTGCTCGGTCACCCGAAAGAAGGCAGACGGTTGGCACAGGCCGGCCGCCAAGGACTTTCGAAAGTGAACTCTCCCGCGTGCCTTTCGGATCTGTGGACACTCGAAGCCCGGGCGCTGGCGACTATCGGCGACAAGGTCGGCACCGCACACGCGGTCAACGCTGCCGAACGCGCCTTCGCCGGCATACAACCTGACCGAGAACCGGAATGGGCACGGTTCATCGACCAGGCGTATATCTGCGGCGAGTGGGCGAACGCCTTCCGCGACCTGGGACGACCGGATGAGGCCGCACCGCACGCACGCCGGTCGATCGCCTATGCGCGCAAACAGAATCGGGCGCGCAGGGGTGCGCTGTCACATGCTGCTCTTGCCGTCACGCACATACAGAACCGCGACCTCGAAGCCGCTTACGCCGCGGGACTTCGAACGGTGGAGCTATCTCGTAAGGTGAAGTCTTCCCGCTCGGTCGAAGCCGTCCGTGACGTACAACGGCGCATGATGTCCTTCGGGTCGAATCCGATGGTCGCGGACTTCAACGAGCGTGCTCGGACACTTCTCGCCGCATAAAATCGCGCGACCTCATCATCGCGTTGGGTTCGCCCTCTTCACCCGTGAACATTCAGAAGCCGGGATCCAGCGGCCAGCAAGGGGTAGGCGTGGGTAGCTGGCCGCGAAAGAACCTGGATGGAGGTACGCCCATCAGAGTTCGGAAGTCCGCTGACAGGTGGGATTGATCGTAGTAGCCGTTGTCTGTCGCGAGCTGCGCCAATGAAATCTGCGGAATCTTGACCGTTTGCCGGCCGTAATAGCCTGCGGTGCCGGCGATGTCGGCCGTGCTGGTGTCGCCCGCATGCGACAGGACTCTGCGCACCCGGTCGATCCGCGCGAAGTGCTTGGGGGAGACGCCGATTCCGGTGGTGAACAGGTTGCGGAGTTGGCGTTCGCTGACCGAGAGCCGCGCGGCGAGGTCGGGTACCGGACGGGGCGGGTCGGCCGCGATCGCGGCGACGGCGCTGCCGAGTAACCTGCGCTGGGTGCGCTGGGCGGCATCGTCGGTGATGCGGCGCGGCAGTTCGCTTTCCAGGTACGGCAGGACTTCGTCGGGCGCGAGAGCGACCAGCACGGTGGCGAGGTCGGCGGCGGGGCCGGGTAGGTCTTGCAGGCGCACAACCCGATCCGTGAGCAGTGCGGCGGACACGCCGAGCAGCGGGCCGACAGCACCGGGCGCCAGACGCAGGCGGACACAGCCCGCGGGCCTACTCGCGCGCGAGTAGATCGCCTTGGTCCGTGGCCCGACGACGAGCGCAGCGCGGGGACCGCGCTGCTCCTCGCGCAGCACGATGGTGGTCGAAGTCTGCGGAATGTGCGTGAACGGCTCGGACAGGTCGAGCACAGTCGGGATTCGGCCCAGTTCCGTCAGCCACGGCCGCAACGACTCCGGTGCCGGCTCGGATGCCTCGACCAGGTCGGCCGGCACAATCGGCGGCCGATGCGGCAGGGAAGTCACCGCATCCACTGTAGGCAGTCCCGGCTCGGGCAGGTGTGCCGAAATTTCCTAGCGACCTGCGACAACGCGCGGCACGGTAGTCACATGATCGTGATCACCGGTGCGACAGGCACTATCGGCGGCGAAATCGTCCGACAGCTCGTGGACCGCGGCGAGCAGGTCCGCGCCGTGACCAGGGTTCCGGAACGCGCCGAGGTCCCGGCGGGCGTCGAGGTAGTGCGCGGCGATTACACCGACATCCCGTCGATCGCGGCGGCGATGAGCGGCGCGGACGCCGCGTTCGTCGTCGGTGTGCTCGGCCCGGAGTACGTCGAGGCCGACCGTGCCCTGATTACGACGGCGCGGGACGCGGGGGTCGGCCGCATCGTCAAGCTGTCCGCTATCGGCACCGGTGATGCGGGGCTCGGCCGCGTCGGGACTTGGCATTTGCCCGGCGAGCAAGCCGTGCGCGAGAGCGGTGTCGACTGGACCGTCCTGCGCCCCAGCTCTTTTGCCTCCAACACCGCGAGCTGGGCGGAAGCCATCCGTTCCGGGAACCCGGTGCCGAACATGACGGGACGGGCCGCGCAGGGCGTCATCGATCCGCGCGACGTCGCCGGGGTCGCCGTCGAGGCTCTGGTGTCCGCCGAGCATGCGGGCCGGATCTACACACTCACCGGCCCCGAACTACGCACCACGCATGACCTTGTGGCCACCCTGGCCACCGTTGTCGGACACCCGGTGCAGGTTGTCGATATTCCGGAGGCCGAGGCGCGTGCGTCCATGCTCGCGTCGGGAATGTCCGCCGAATTCGTGGAGGGGGCGCTCGCGGGTCAGGCCTACGTTCGCGCGGGACACAACGCGATCGTCACTGACGACGTACGTCAGATCCTCGGTCGCGCCCGTACCTACGCCGAATGGGCGACCGACCATGCGAGCGCGTTCGGGGCCGGGTTCGTGAATGTGAGTGACGTCACATAGAATTGCCGAATGGCGAGCGCTGGGCAAAGGTGGCAGGACTGGCGGACGCCGGTATTACGCGCCTACGCGAAAAGGGGACTCGGATGCGTCGTCGGATCGTGACAGTCTTGGTAGCGCTGGTAGCGGGAGGTTCGGCGGCGGCGTTCGCCGGTGCGACCGCCTCCGCGGTGGCGCTGAACCCGTTTCCCGGTGGGACCGAGGTGTACTTCGACCACGGCGAGGCGACCGCGATCGCGAACATGAACCTCGGCCCCGCGCTCGGTCAAGTGGCAGTGGCATGGTCGCCAGGGGCGAAAATGATGCTCGGGCAGGGGATCGCCGAGCACGCACAATGGGCTACCGAGACCACGAACGGCGCGCTGTCGATCGAGGTGTACGGAATGTTCACCCAGCCTTCCCTGGTCACAGTGACCACAATTCCGGGCTGACACGAGCGGGTGAGCGACCCTGGTACAAGGACTCTCGGTGACAACTGAAAGGCCCGTCGAGTTCACCGTGGTTGTATCGTCGAGTCCGGGGTCCGGTATGAACTGTGGGCGGGGCGGTCGGTTCGGTAGATGACGTGGCGTTTGTCGTCGGTAAGGTTGTCGGGTGTCAGGTCGCCGATGGCTACTCGATGGAATCCGGCCTTTTCGAGCATGCGCCATGATGCGACGTTATCGGCATGGACCGGCACGATCGCGGTGTTGCTGTCCGGGTAGTCGTGCCAGGTTTTATCGAGCATCGATCGCATCATGCGGGTTCCGAGACCGTGGCCGATCAGTGTGGGCTCACCGACGAGGTAGTCCAGGCTGATCGCCGAGTTGGGAATCGTCAGGATCGGGGCGACCTCTTCGATGTATTGGGGGTAGTCGTCCCAGCGGCACCGTTGCATCAAACCGACGGGCGTCCCGTTCAGCTGGGCCAACCAATCCTGGTTGGGCTCCGCACCGCGCGCCGACGGGCCGAAGTCGCGGCGTACGGCCTCGTCGGAGGTCTCGTGCGCCCACCATCGCGCTACGTGTGGTTGCCCCAGCCATTGTGCTAGCAAAGGGAAGTCGTGCTCGTCGAGCCGTCGCCAGCTGATCACGTCAGCGAGTATTCTCCGCACGCGATCGGTCGTCCACCGCATTTGCGCTCCCTGCGGATCGTCGTTTGCGCGAACGGCTCGCTCGGTTATCGCGGATTTCGTTGTGCGCAGCCGTAACCGGACGCCGCGCTACTGCGCGGTGGAGCGGAAACTGCGCAGGCGCAGGCTGTTGCTGACTACGAAGACCGAGGAGAACGCCATCGCGGCGCCCGCGAGCATCGGGTTCAGTAGGCCGGCCATGGCCAACGGGATCGCGGCCACGTTGTAGGCGAACGCCCAGAACAGATTGCCCTTGATGGTCGCAAGGGTGCTGCGCGACAGGCGGATCGCGTCCGCCGCCGCCCGCAGATCGCCGCGGACCAGAGTCAGATCGCCCGCCTCGATCGCCACGTCGGTGCCGGTGCCCATGGCGAGCCCCAGATCGGCCTGGGCCAGCGCTGCGGCGTCGTTCACACCGTCGCCCACCATGGCGACCACCTTGCCCTCGGCTTGCAACCGCTTGACGGTCGCCACCTTGTCCTGCGGCAGCACCTCCGCGAGCACCGTGTCGACCCCGACCTGCGCGGCGACCGCCTCGGCGGCCGCCTTGTTGTCACCGGTCAGCAGGATCGGTGTGAGGCCGAGCGCGCGCAGCTGCGAGATCGCCTCGGCGGAGGTCGGTTTCACCGCATCGGCGACCACGAGCACGCCGCGGGCTCGGCCGTCCCAGCCCACCGCGACGGCGGTTTTGCCCTCGGCCTCGGCGGCCCGCATCGCCTCCGCCAAGTGGTCATCCAGGTGCTGCGACCAGTCGGCCAGCAGCCGAGCGCGTCCGACCAGCACGGCATGGTCGGCCACCGTGCCCTGCACGCCGAGGCCCTCGATGTTGTCGAACTCCCGCACCGGCTTCAGCTCGCCCACCTGTTCCCGGGCGCTCTTGGCGATCGCTCGCGCGATCGGGTGTTCGGAAGAATCCTCCAGCGCACCGGCGAGTTCCAGGATTTGCGCGACGTGCTCGCCCTCGGCGGCGACGACGTCGAGCAGCGTCATCTTGCCGGTGGTGACGGTGCCGGTCTTGTCCAGCACCACCGTGTCCACCCGTCGAGTGGATTCCAGCACCTCGGGCCCCTTGATCAGGATGCCCAGTTGTGCGCCGCGACCGGTGCCGACCATCAGCGCGGTCGGCGTGGCCAGGCCGAGCGCGCACGGGCAGGCGATGATCAGCACGGCGACCGCCGCGGTGAACGCCGCGGCTACCGAACCGCCGGTGCCGAGCCAGAATCCGAGCGTCGCGACCGCGAGCGCGATCACGATCGGCACGAAGATCCCCGAGATCTTGTCGGCCAGCCGCTGCGCCTGCGCCTTGCCGTTCTGGGCGTCCTCGACCAGTCGCGCCATCTGTGCCAGTTGGGTATCGGACCCGATCCGGCCGGCACGGACCACGATCCGCCCGCCGACATTCACGGTGGCGCCGACCACGGCGTCATCCGGTCCGACCTCCACCGGCACCGACTCGCCGGTGAGCATCGAGGCGTCGACCGCCGAGGAACCCTCCACGACAACACCGTCGGTGGCGATCTTCTCGCCGGGCCGGACCACGAAACGATCGCCGACGGCCAGTTGCTCCACCGGAATCCGCTGCTCGGTTTCGCTGGAACTGTCGCCATTCTCTCCGGGCCCCGCGTGGTTACGCCCGCTGCCTGATCCGGGCCCGTCGCTCGCCCGGCGCAGCACCGAGACTTCCTTGGCGCCGAGTTCCAGCAGAGCGCGCAAGGCCGCACCGGCGCGCCGCTTGGAGCGTGCCTCGAAGAAGCGGCCCGCCAGAATGAATGTGGTAACGCCCGCCGCGGCCTCCAGGTAGATGCTTCCGGCGCCATCCATCCGCGAGATGGTGAATTCGAACGGGTGCGTCATGCCCGGGGTCCCGGCGGTGCCCCAGAACAGCGCGTATACCGACCAGCCGAGCGCCGCGAGGGTTCCCATCGACACCAGGGTGTCCATGGTCGAGGTGGCGTGGCGCAGATTGGTCCATGCCGCGCGGTGGAACGGCAGTGCGCCCCACACCACGACCGGCGCGGCGAGGACGAGCGAGAGCCATTGCCAGTTGGCGAACTGCAGTGCCGGAATCATCGCCATGGCGATCACCGGCACCGTCAACGCGAGCGAGACCAGCAGCCGGGTGCGCAGTGCGGCGGTGGGATCGTCCACGGCGGCGGTTTCCGGCGGCTGCGCCGCGACCGGCAGCGCCGCCGTGTAACCGGCCTGCTCGACGGTGCTGATCAGGTCGTGCGGCGAGATGTCGCCGACCACATCTACCCGTGCCTTCTCAGTGGCGTAGTTCACGCTCGCGGTGACGCCGTCGAGTTTGTTCAGCTTCTTCTCGATGCGACTGGCGCAGGATGCGCAGGTCATACCGCCGATCACCAGTTCGACCCGCCCGGTGATGGGTGGTTGTGTCACGGTCGTCATTGCGCTCCATTCTGTGCGGCGCGAGTGGGGGCGGTGCCGGTCAGTGGCTGTGGCCGCGGGGTGCGGTTTCCGGGTGGTCATGTTCGGTGTGTGCGGGTTCGAGGGCCGCGAGGCGGGCGCTCGGCGCGACGGTCAGGGTGAGTTCGGCAGTCCGGACCACGCCGTCATGCTGAAAGTCTAGGAACAGTCGATAGTCGTCCGCGCTCGGTGCCAGCACCTGGAAGGTGATGCCCGGTCCGGCCGGGGTCACCCCGTCGCCGGGGTGGCCATCCGGATGGATGTGCAGATAAGCCAGGTCGGCGGCGCGCAGCGCCACCAAGTGGCCGTAAGCGCCGAGGTAGGGCTGCAGGTCGGTGACCGGCTTGCCGTCACGCTGTAGCGAAAGGGTGACCTTCGAGCTCTGTCCGGGGACGACGCCGCCGGCCAGCGTGACGGTGTAGCCGCCGACCGTCGTCGTCGATGCGGCGGCCGGCAGGGGCCGCGGATCGTAGGTGCCGCCGACGCGCAGGTCGGCGCCGAGCGTCAGGTTGTCGTCGCCCTCCGGGGTGAAGTCGGCGAATACCCGGTAGTCGCCCGCGCGAGTGAGATCCAGGAGTGCGTTCCAGTGCCCATCGCCCTCGAGTGTGGGATGCACATGCTGGAATGCCGCCATGTCTCGACGCACCACGATCAAGTGCAGGTCCTTGTCATGGCTGCGCAGGTAGCGGGTGACGGGCTCGCCGTCTCGGTTCAGGATGCGGAAGCGCACCGGGACGTTCGGCGCCGCGACTGTCTGTGTGGTGTCGAGCCGCAGGGTGTATCCGCGGTCGGTGGCCAGCATTCCTCCAGGTAGGTCCGCCGGCCCGGCCTCGTTCGAGGCGGCGCTGTCGCGGTGCGTGGTCGAATCGTGGACGGGCTCGGTCGGCTCGGGGCCGATCGCCGCACCGGTCGCGACCGCGATCCCGAAGACGGCGGCGAGGCCGAGGGTGAAGCCGGCGAAGGTAGTGATTGCGTTCATCGCATTGTCTCGCTCGGCGCCCGGTCGACGAGCGCGTGGCCGACTCGGCCGGGCGAGGTGGCTGGACCGCCACGCCGAACCGGATCCGCGTGGACCTCCGCCAAGTCGCTGACGACGTCGGGAATGCCGACCTCCTCGCGAACCGAGGTCGCATGGCAGCCGCGAGTCCGTGCGGACGCGGTCAGGGCCGTGGCGGTGCTCATGTCGTTCTCCTTCTCCGCGGACTTCCACCGTCCTCTCGGTTCTACCGTACCCCCCTATGGTATATAGGTGTCAAGAGGCGAGTGTCCCGCGCCTAAACATGCGCAAGGCCCGGTCCGCAGTGATCGCGGGCCGGGCCTGGATGGCGCGTTCGGAGCTGGAGTCGCTCCCGTCGTGCTCCGTAGCCGGATTAATCAGCTGGTAAGGGACTAGCCCCGATCGGCCGCCCCCGGTACCAACTCGCCGGACGGTGATCGTCGGATTCACACGGAGTGCAGGTTCCGGGCAGTGGGGGAGGACTCGGTGGTCGCCGGGTCGGGGTAGGTGCCCAACAGTCGGTCGGCGGTGCCGGAGGTGGTGACCGTGAACCAGTAGTGCTCGTTCTTGTAGTGGTGGTGCCGGTGGTTGCGCCAGACCGCACGGTAGAGCGACCGCTTCGGCTTGTAGTCGGTGTGGATCAGGTAGTGCGTCCACTCGTAGCCCAGGCCGAGCAGGGTGATCGTGATCAGGAAGGTCAGGCCGAGGCCGAGGCGCGGGAAAGCGAACGCGGCCAGGGCGATCAGCACGACCACCAGCACGGACAGCGTCTTGGTCGGGATGAAGATGAGCGGGATGTTCCGCGGATCCACATGGTGCGCACGGTGTTTGCGGGCCAGTTCGCTATCGATCGGAATCGGGCCGAGCTGCCGCGGTCGCCAGTGCAAGACGGTGACGTGCACGATCCACTCGAAGATCGGGAAGACCGCCAGCATCACGGCGGGCACGAGCAGGTCGGTCGGCTGCCAGTCTCCGACGACGACCCGACCGATCACGGCGCAGACCAGCGTGATGCCGATCATCCACGGCGAGGGATGCCGGAGGAACTCGCCGAATGCCTGACCGAGGGTGAGTCCGCGGCGCAACGACCGCTCGTCCCGGCGCACCTGCGCCCGCGCGTGCGCCTCGACGGAATCCGATGCGGATGTCTTGGGTTTCGTCATGATTCTTCCTAGGGGTGCGTGATCAGTGTCCGCCGAGGACTTCGATCAGAGCGGTGGTCGCCGGCTGGAGCAGGGCGCGAGCGGTAGTGGCGGCCTGCTGCGGCCGTCCCGCCACAATGGCGGCGGCCAATTCGCGGTAGGCCTCGACGTTGCCCACCTCGGCGGACATGATCGGGGCCAGCGCCGCGAGCGCCGGTTCATAGGCGGCGCGCAACATGTTGAACATCAGCCGGAACACGATCGAATCGGCCGCGTCCACGACGTGATCCCAAAACTCCATTGCGTGCCGCTGCTGGGCAATCGGATCCTGTTCGGTGGCAAGCGCTTCGACGGAGTTGCTCAATAGCGCGCGTATCCCGTCGGGTCCGCTCGCGTCGGCCCGACGGGCGGCGAGTTCGGCCACCTTCGGCCCGTTGTGCAGCCGTGCCTCCAGGATGCTGCGTGCCACCCCGGGGTCCAACTCGCCGGCCTGCACGAGCAGCCTGGGCAAGACCTCGAGCCCCGCGCCGCGTCGGTAGTCCAGCACGGTTGTCGCGTCGCCCTGCCGCACCGCGACCAGCCCGGCCGCCGCAAGCCGCTGGAGCGCCTCCCGCACCGCGGGACGCGACACCCCTAACGCTTCCGCCAGCTGTCGCTCGCTCGGCAGTGCCACGCCGGGCGCCAGTTCCCCACTGAGCACGTCCGCCGCGATCTGTTCGAACACGTCCGCCGATACCGACCGCTTGACCACAGGTTGCAACGCCATAGACCTACTGTGCGCCCCGTTGGTCAGGAGGTCAAGTGGTCAGACCAGTCGAATCCGTCGGTTCGATTCGGGTGCGCGGTGCGGATCAGTGGATGATTCGACGACCGGGGCCCAGAATCGCATGGTCGCTCGGACGCCGCCGCCTCCTACTTCGGCGCGGTCGGGTCGGTGGCGCCACCTGGTACCGCTCGGGCTGATCAGCTGCTCGGCATCGGTCGGCTGCCGGTGTGGGCGTGCGTGTGTCGGCTTTTCCACCATTGCTTCCGATTGCTCGGGCCCACGATGGCGAAATCGATGTGCAGGCCGGTGACGTTTCCGGCCGCGTCCCTGGTAGCGATGACGGGGAATGCGCCAACGCTGCAGCGGCAGAAGACGAGGCTCGCATCGCCGTCGGCGAACGGCGGCGCGAGGTTACCGCATGGAATGTTGTGCGGCCATGCATCATTGAAGCGGACCGGTGCGCGCGGGGCCGCCGCGGCGTCCAGCAATCCGATGATTCCGCTATCCACGGAGACGAAGTTGTCTGCTGGTTCGCCCCGCACCGATTCGCCGCCGACGGCGATCCATGGCTCGATCGAGGCCGTCGGTTCCTCGCTGAACACCACGCTGAGATACGCGTGCACTGGAGCAGGGCTGCTACTGCGGTCCGCCGAGGTGAGCCGCACAGGGTGCCGACCAAGCGGAATCGGATCGAATACCGGGATCAGACCGGAACCGTGTCGTCCGGATTGGGGGCCGACTGGTCCGGTGCCCAGGGACGCGGAATCGCAAACGACCATTCTCCCGGATGTCACCACAAGGTGACCGAGATCGCTGACCGTCAAAACCGCGCCACGTTCACGATCTGGTGCTTCCGTAGCCTCGCCGATCCGCGGCGCGTAGCCGGGGCGTAAGGCATAGAAGCTGTCTGCACTAGACATAATCGCGGAGGCTACGCTGATGGCGGCAGGGCGCTAGTCCCATCGTTGGTGAATTCGCCTGGTCAACCGCAGGCGTTCACCCACTCGGAGAGTCCGTCGGAGAATAGCTGACGCTTCCAGATCGGGACCTCGTGTTTGATGTGTTCCACCAGTTCCGCGCAGGCGGCGAATGCCTCGGCGCGGTGTGCCGCAGCTGCCACGGCGACGACCGCGAGATCACCGATCGCCAGTTCACCGACGCGGTGCACAGCGGCCATCGGCAGGCCGTGCGACCGGGCTACCTGTTCGCACACCTGGCGCAGGAACCGCTCGGCCTCGGGGTGGGCCGAGTAATGCAGCGCGGAAACCTCTCGGCCGCCATCGTGGTTGCGTACCTTGCCGGTGAACACCACCGTCGCGCCGTGTTGGGGGCCGCTGACCGCAGCCTCGGCCTCGGTCACATCCAGTGGCTCGGCGCTGATTCGGGTGAGCCGGACGAAGTCGGTTGCTGTCATGATTCCCGCCTTACGGCGACACCGGTGCTACCGCTCCGGCCGCGGAGCAGCCGGGCGGTGAGCACGTGGGCCGTCATCGAACAATTGAACGGTAGTCGCCGGCGCCGCCTCGATCGACGGGCGATCGGAATCCGGCCGCTCCCAATGCTTGTGCTTGCCACCATCCTTGGTGAGCAGCCGCACCGAGTCGAGTGTTGTCACCGGGTCGACCGCCTTGAGTAGATAGTTCAAGGTCATACCGGCGACAGCGACCGCGGTCAACGCTTCCATCTCGACGCCGGTAGGGCCGCTGGTTTTGGCTGTCGCCTGGATCGTGAGGGTGGTATCGGTGAAACCGAACTCGATCTGCATCGAGGACAGCGCCAGTTGATGGCACAGCGGAATCAACTCCGACGTCTTCTTCGCCCCGGCAATGCCCGCGATTCGGGCGGTGGCCAGCACATCCGACCGCCACGCAGTCTCGGCACGCAATGCTGTCATGGCTTCGGCGGTGGTGCGTAGCTCGCCTGCGGCGACCGCGATCCGCGTGGTGTCGGCCTTGGCGCTGACGTCGACCATGCGTGCGCGCCCTTCCCGGTCGACATGGGACAGCTCGCTCATGACCACACTGTGTCAGCGTGCTGCACAGCACCTACATGCTTCGCCGAGACCATACCCATCACACTCGCACAGTCTCGTGCCACGCGGACACCGCGCTCACCTCCCAAGGGTGGCAAGATGATCGGACTCGCGGGCGACGCCGTCCTTGCTGATCAGCCGGACCCGCTGCACCGCTGCCGCCGGGTCCACCGCCTTCACCATGTCGTGCAAGGTGAGCCCGGCGACAGTGACCGCGGTGAGCGCTTCCATCTCGACGCCGGTGGGGCCGTTGGCTTTCGCTGTCGCCCGGATCGTGATGGCGGTGTCGGTGAAACCGAACTCGACCTGCACCGACGACAGCGCCAGCTGATGGCACAGCGGGATCAACTCCGAAGTCCTTTTCGCCGCCATGATTCCAGCGATCCGTGCCGTCGGCAGCACGTCGGCCTTCGGCATGTCATCGGCGCGTACCAGCGCGATGACTTCCGCCGTGGTCCACAGTTCGCCTCCGGCGACCGCGATCCGGGTGCTGTCGCTCACGCTGACCACTCTCGCACAAGGGCGCCGCCAGCGGCTGCCGAGATGGCCACTAGTGGGAAGCCGTGCTGATCGGCAACGCTGTGACGCAGGCCATAATTTCGACTATGAGTCTGGTCGAGATGGGGATACCCAAGGTTCGCCATAGGGGTCCTTCGCTCGATGGGCGCCCCGACACTCCCGATCTGGTCGATCGCTTCGGTCGGGTCGCCCGCGATCTGCGGGTCTCGATCACGGAAAAGTGTTCCCTGCGTTGCGTGTACTGCATGCCCGAAGAGGGGCTTCCGTCGATACCGCGAGAACAACTGTTGACAGTCGACGAGATCGTGCGCCTGGTGGTCTTGGCGGTCCGCGAACTCGGCGTACGGGAAGTCCGATTCACCGGCGGTGAGCCGTTGATGCGACACGATCTCGAACGGATCGTCGCCGGCTGTCACGAGCAGGTGCCCGAAACCCCGCTGTCCATGACCACCAACGGTATCGGCCTGCAGCATCGCGCTCGCGGCCTGGTCGCGGCCGGGCTGCAGCGGGTCAACGTCTCACTGGACACTGTCGACCGGGAGGCATTCGCCCGGCTCACTCGGCGGGATCGCCTCGACTCGGCGCTGGCGGGTGTTCGGGCCGCCCGCGCGGTGGGCCTGGCGCCGGTCAAGGTGAACGCGGTTCTCATGCGCCAAACCCTCGCCGACGCAGCGGATCTGCTGCAGTGGTGCCTGGACGAGGGATGTGAATTGCGCTTCATCGAGGAGATGCCGCTGGGCGCGGACCGGGAATGGGCGCGCACGAACATGGTGACGGCCGCCGAACTGCTCGACGTGCTCGGTACGCGGTTCACGCTGACCGAAGCGGGGCGCCGGGAGGATCCCTCGGCACCGGCCGAGGAATGGCTGGTCGATGGCGGTCCTGCCGTGGTCGGCATCATCGCCACGGTAACCCGCAACTTTTGCGGCTCCTGCGACCGGACCCGGCTCACCGCCGACGGTATGCTGCGGTCTTGTCTGTTCAGTGACCAGGAATTCGATGTGCGGCGGGTCCTGCGTGCGGGTGCCGACGATGCCGAGATCGCGAACCTCTGGCGCGGTGCGATGTGGAACAAGTGGGCGGGCCACGGCATCGATGCCGAGGGTTTCGCTCCTCCGGAACGGACGATGGGAGCGATCGGTGGTTGAAATCCGGTACTTCGCCGCGATGGCCGAAGCCGTCGGCAAGGATCGCGAAGAACTCGACTTCCCCCCTGGCGCCACCATCGCCGATCTGCGCTCCACGCTCACGTCGTTGTACGGCGCCGAGCTCGAAAAGCGGCTTGCTGTCTGCGCTTTCGTCGTGGATGACGAGCTGACCCGGGATAGCGGCACGGCGCTGTCACCGCGCGTCGACGTGCTGCCTCCATTCGCGGGCGGGTAGCTGCGCCCGATCGCTGCTTCGGGCCGCTGCTGACCATCGAGCGCGCTCGCTCCGACAGCAGGTGGCGCGGAGGGAAATCGGTGGGCTTGCGGTACCGTTCGACGCGGTGCATCCGCCGGTGGCGCGTCAGGTGGGGTCGGAGCCGCGGATCGCCGAAAGCCAAACAGCGGCGGCGGCCGCTATCGAGGTGGCGGCGAGGAAGGCAGGAAGGCCGCCGTTGTCGAGATAGACCCACAGGAGTGCGGCGAAGGGCGCGGCCACGGTGGATTGCGCGTCGAACAGCAGGCGGCGGCGCAGGAGGGTGGCGGTGGCGGTGCGGGCGGGGGCGTCGGGGTCGGGGCGGCTGGGGTTGTCTATCACGCGGCCGGGCAGTTCGGCGTCTCGCATGCGGCCGGCCGGGTAGAGCTGGCGTCCAGCGAGGTGAATCGTGCGGTCGGTGAGCTCGGCCGTGCTTTCGGTGAGGGTGGTCAACACCGGATCGAAGTAGACCGGGAGCCATCGTGGACGGCCGGTACCGTCGACTTGCAACCACGACCGGCTGAGCAAACGGTGTTGTTGGCGGATGCGGGTAACTCGCACGGTGCGGCGGGTCCCCGAACGCCGGAACGGAAGCAGTCCGTGCGCGACAGCGATCCGGTACCCGGAATAGCCGATGATGCCGAGCGCGACCGCCACGATCGCCGCTGCTTGGTCCAGAGTGGCGAACGGCGCCCAAGCGGCACAGACCGCCAAGGCGCCGATCGTCACGGTGATCGGATAGGCCAGGGGATGGCCGAATCCGACCATCACTTCACGAAACCGATTTTCGTGTAGTCCAACGACGCCAGGCCCGCCGCACCGTAGTTTGCCAAGTCGGCGCGCACCGCGACATTGCCGGCGGATTGCATCAGCGGCAGCGAGTGGCCTTCCTCGAATACCTTGCGATCGAGCTGGTTCGCCAGCTCCATCGCCTTCTTCGGGTCCAGCTCCGAGACGGTCTGCTCGATCAGCGCGTTCAGTTCCGGCGAGCCGATCCGGCCGTAATTGCCCTGCAGATCGTTCGGGTTGTACCCGTAGATCTGGTTGAGGCTGCCCAGCGGGAACGGGTCACCGACCCAAGTCCACTGCGCCACATCGAAATTGCCCGGCTGGATCACATCGGTGAAGTAACCTTTGCCCGGCTTGGTTTCGATGTTCAGTTTGACGCCGATCGCGCCGAGATTCTGTTGGATGATCTGCGCGATCTGTACCCAGGTGTCCTCCTGATACATCACGTCGCGGATCTCCAACTTGCGGCCGTCCTTCTCGCGGACGTCGCCGTTGAGCTTCCAGCCCAGGTCGTCGAGTTCCTTGGCGGCCGCCGCCGGGTCGAATCCGAGGCTGTTGTCCTGGTAGCCCACCTGGCCCTGGATGTAGATGTGGTTGTTCAGCGGTTTCGGGTTCTCGACCAGGCCGTTCTGGATGGCGGTCACGATGCCCTGCCGGTCGATCGCCTTCGAGACGGCTACGCGCAGTTTCGGATCGGCGAGCAGCGAACCGGGCGCGCCGTTGAAGGTGAGGTGGTTCCAGGCGTTGCCGGGCGCCCGTCGGATGCCGATTCCCGGTGTGTCCTTCGCGGCTTTCAGATCATCGCGGGTGCCGATGCCGACCGCATCGATCTCGTTGTTCTTCAGTGCGAGAAGCTGAGCGGAGGAATCGAGCACGCTGTAGGTGATCGTGTCGAGCTTGGGGGTCGCGCCCCACCATTTCGGGTTGCGGCCCAGCACGATTCGACCCTGCGCCCGGTCGGTGGACTGGACGAGGAACGGGCCGGCGGTCAGCGTTATGCCGTCGACGAGGCTCTTGTTGAACGCTTCAGGGGTGGCGGTGACGGACTTGGGGAACAGGAAGGTGTTGCCCGCGAACTGCCCACGCCACTCGGCGAAGTGCTGTTTGAACGTGATGATCGCCTGCCGATCGTCGACGCCGCGCTCGACTTTCTCGACCCGGTCGAAGCCGGTGTTGTTGGCGATCAGGAAGGTCTTGTCGGCGCCGCTGAGCGCATGGGCCTGGGATTGGATGTCCGCCCAGGTGATGGGTGTGCCGTCGGACCACACCGCCTTCGGGTTGATCGTGTAGGTGACCTGTTGCGGGCTCGTGTTGGTCAGCTGGACGTCGGTGAAGTAGTCGGTGTTGATCGAGAGTTGGCCCGCCGCGTCGGTGGTGAAGGAGCGCGGCATCATCGGCCGCTCGATTCCGCCGATCTCGGCATCGTTGCCGTCGTTGGACAGGGTGTTCCAGTTCGCGGGAAACGCCGAGATCGCCAAACGCAGGTTGCCGCCGTCGCGCAGGTCGCTGACGGCTCTGGGGTTGATGTCGTTCGTGGTGCCGAGCGACGCGGACGAGCCCGGAGGCGCGGCCTCGTCATCCGAACTACACCCGGAAGCCACCAATCCGATCGCGACCGCGGCAATCGCCAGTCGTGTCGTCAGTGAACGAATCCGCATGGTTCGCTCCTTCCCGCAGCGCTGCTGCGTGTTCACTTCAGGAAACCGATCGTGGTGTAGTCGTAGGACGCGAGCCCGGGGGACCCGTAGTTCGCGATATCGGCGCGGATGCCGACGTTGCCTTCGGACTGGGTCAGCGGCAGCGAGTGCCCTTCCTCGAAGACAGCGCGGTCCGCCTGGTTGGCCAGGTCGATCGCTTTCGCCGGGTCCAGTTCCGAGATGGTGCGGTCGATCAGAGCGTTCAGCGCGGGCGAGCCGATTCGGCCGTAGTTGCCTTGCAGATCGTCGGGGTTGAATGCGTAGATCTGGGGGAGGCTGCTCAGCGGGAACGCGTCGCCCGAGAAGATGAACTGGGCGGCATCGAAATCACCCGGCTGGATGACATCGGTGAAGTAGCCCGCGCCCGGCTTGGTGTCGATGACCAGTCCGACGCCGATCCCGGCGAGGTTCTGCTGGATGATCTGCGCGATCTGCACCCAGGTCGGATCGTTGTACATGACGTCGCGGATGACCAGCTTGCGACCGTCCTTCTCCCTGATGTCACCGTTGAGCTTCCAGCCGAGGTCGTCGAGTTCCTTCGCCGCCGCGGCGGGGTCGTAGCCGAGGCTGTTGTCCCGATAGCCCGCCTGGCCCTGCAGGAAGACGTGGTTGTTCAGCGGCTTCGGGTTCTCGACCAAACCGTTCTGGGTCGCGGTGGCGATTCCCTGCCGGTCGATCGCCTTCGAGATGGCCACCCGCAGTTTCGGATCGGCGAGGATGGCGCCAGGCGCTCCGTTGAACGTGATGTGTCGCCAGCGATTACCTGGCGCGCGGCGAATGACCAGGCCCGCGGTGTTGCGGACGGTCTTGGCCTCGTCGATCGTGGCCAGACGCACCGCGTCGAGCTCGTTGTTCTGCAGCGCGCCCACCCACGCCGTATGGTCGAGCACGCTGTAGGTGATGGTGTCGAGCTTCGGCGTCGTCCCCCACCAGTTCGGGTTGCGGGCCAGCACGATCCGGCCCTGGGTGCGGTCGGTGGACTGCACGA
Source organism: Nocardia sp. NPDC049190 (assembly GCF_040648115.1). Classification (NCBI taxonomy): domain Bacteria; kingdom Bacillati; phylum Actinomycetota; class Actinomycetes; order Mycobacteriales; family Nocardiaceae; genus Nocardia; species Nocardia sp. NPDC049190. Next base: position 82,904 of record NZ_JBEZDE010000001.1, on the reverse strand, counting down.
CGAACGGACCCGCCGTCGGCCCCATGTGGTCGACCAGGCTGTGATTGAACGCCTCGGGATCGGCGGTCACCGACTTGGGGAACAGCGCCATGTTCCCGCTGAACTGGCCGCGCCACTCGGCGTAGTGGTCTCGAAACGTGATGACGGCCTGCCGGTCGTCCACGCCGCGGTCCACCTTCGCCACCCGGTCGAAGCCGCTGGTGATGGCGATCAGGAAGCGCTTGTCCGCACCGCTGAGCGCGGCCGCCTGGGATTGGATGTCCGCCCAGGTGATGGGTGTGCCGTCGGACCACGCGGCCTTCGGGTTGATCGTGTAGGTGACCTGTTGGGGGTTCGTGTTGGTCAGTTGGACGTCGGTGAAGTAGTCGGTGTTGATCGAGAGCTGGCCCGCCGCGTCGGTGGTGAACGAGCGCGGCATCAAAGGCCGCTCGATATCGGCGATCTCGCCGTCGTTCCCGTCGTTGGACAGGGTGTTCCAATTCGCCGGGAAGGTGGTCGTCGCCAGACGTAGGTTGCCGCCCTCGCGAATCCGGTCCGGGCTGGTCGGATTGATGTCGCTGCTGGTGCCGAGCGCGTCGGACAGGCCTTCGACGGACTCGGCGCCGTCCGCGCCACAACCCGCGACCACGAGCCCGAGGGCGACGAACGGTACCGCCAAGCGGGGGGCGCGCGGCCGGGTGCCGCCGCGGTTCGATCGGATCCGCATGGCGCTGTGCTCCTATCGGCTGACGGCGGGGACCGGGACGGCGTCGATCAGCGCACGGGTGTACGCGTCCTCGGGGTCGGCGAAGATCTGCTCCGCCGCACCGTATTCGACGATCTTGCCGCGATACATGACCGCGATATCGTGCGCGAGGTTGCGCACCACCGACAGGTCGTGCGAGACGAACAGGTAGGACAAGCCGCGCTCGGTTTGCAAGTCGCGCAGGAGATTCAGTACACCGGCCTGGATCGAGACGTCCAGTGAGGACACCGGTTCGTCGAGCACGAGCAACTCTGGATCCAATGCGAGGGCGCGGGCGATGCTGATGCGTTGCTTCTGTCCGCCGGAGAAGTCGGCGGGATAGCGGTCGGCGTGTTCGGGGCGCAGACCGACCTGTTCGAGCAGTTGCGGTACTCGGCGGGCGACTTCGGCACGTGTGCGTCCGTCGATGCGCAGCGGTTCGGCGATCGCGTCGAAGATCGGCAGGCGCGGGTCCAGTGAAGCGGTGGGGTCCTGGAAGACGATCTGCATCTTTCTGCGGATCTCCCGCTTGCGCGTCTTGCTCGCGGTCGCGACGTCACTGCCCATGATCTCGATGGTGCCGGACTGTGGACGGACCAGATCGAGAATCTGGGTGAGTGCGGTGGATTTGCCGGAGCCGGACTCGCCGACCAGCGCCAGGGTGCGACCGGCACGCACCTCGAAGCTGATGCCGTCGACCGCCCTGATCTCGCCCGTGCGGCGGCGCAACACCACGCCGGAGGTGATCGGGAAGGTCTTCACGAGATCGGTAACCCGCAGCACCACCTGCGATTCGACCTCCGCCTCGGCTTCCGGCTCGGAGATCTCGCTGCGGTAGGCCTCGAACAGCGCGTCGGTGCCGACCTCGGCGGTGCGGATGCAGGCGGCGGAATGCCCGGGATCGGTCATCTCCAGCGGCGGTTCGGCGACGCGGCAGTCATCGATCGCGACCGGGCAGCGCGGGGCGAACGAGCAGCCGGGCGGTAACGCGTGCATTGCGGGTGGTGCGCCGACGATCGGAATCAGCGGCCGGCGCGCCGGACCGTCCATCCGCGGGATCGAGCCGAGCAGCCCTACGGTGTAGGGCATCCGGGGCGAGCTGAACAGCTCTGCGGTGGCGGCGGTTTCGACGATCTTGCCCGCGTACATCACCGCGACGCGGTCGGCCAGGGTGGCCGCGATGCCCATGTCGTGGGTGATCATGATGACGCCCGCGCCGGTGATGTCGCGCGCCTTGCGCAGCAGGTTCAGAATTTGCTTCTGGACCGTGACGTCGAGCGCGGTGGTCGGCTCATCGCAGATGATCAGCGCCGGATCGTTGGCGATCGCCATGGCGATGACCACGCGCTGACGCTGGCCACCGGAGAACTCGTGCGGAAATGCCCTGGCTCGCACCTCCGGATCGGGGATGCCGACCAGGTCGAGCAATTCCACCGCCCGCTTCGCGGCCTCGGCTTTTCTCATATTGCCGTGCGCCAGCAGGGCTTCCGCGATCTGATCCCCCACCCGGTAGACCGGAGTGAGCGCCGAGAGCGGATCCTGGAACACCATGCTGATGGCACTACCGCGAAGTTTGGACAATGGGCGATCGCCGAGTCCGAGCAACTCGCGGCCCCGGAACCGGATGGAGCCGGTGACGCGGGCCTGTTCCGGCAGCAGGCCCATGACCGCCATCGCGGACACCGATTTTCCCGAACCTGACTCGCCCACGATGGCCAGCACTTCGCCGTCGGCCACGGAATAGGTGACGCCGCGGACCGCGTCGATCCGGCCCTCCTCGCTGGGGAAGGAGACTCGCAGATCGGTGATCTCGAGCAGCGGTGTCGTCGACTTCTCGCCCATGACCTTCTCGGTTTCGTCTGCGCCCGTCATGCGATTTCCTTTCGCGCATGTCCGGTGCCGCGCGGGGTGACGCGAACTGCCGCGATCGGGCCTTGACAGGTCATGCGTGCGCCTTCTTCTTCTTCGACCGCGCCCGCTTGGCGCCGGGATCGAACGCGTCGCGCAGGCCGTCACCCACCAGATTCGCGCACAGCACCGTGACAATCAGCAGACCACCTGCGAACAGGAACAGCCACGGGTAGGTCAGTGCCGATTTGGTGCCTGCCGCGATCAGCGAGCCGAGCGATACGTCCGGTGGCTGCACGCCGAAACCGAGGAAACTCAGTCCGGTTTCGGCCATGATCGCCGAGCCGACGGTGAGCGTGGTGTCGATGATCAGGATCGAGGCGATGTTCGGCAGGACGTGGCTCAGGATCACCACGCGGGTCGGTGCGCCCATGTACCGTGCGGCCCGGACGAACTCGCGATCACGCAGGCTCAGGGTCAAGCCGCGCACGATCCGCGCGGAGATCATCCAGCCGAAGCAGGACAACAGGACGATCAGCAGCAGAATGGATCCGCTGCCTTTGGTGCGCGGCGCGAACAGCGCGATGACGATGAAGCTCGGGACTACGAGCAGCAGGTCGACCAACCACATGATGGCGCGGTCGGTCCAGCCGCCGAGCAAGCCGGCCACCGAGCCGGCGGTCGCCGCGATGGTAGTGGAGAACAGGGCGACGCAGAGTCCGATCACCAACGACTTCTGCAGCCCGCGCAAGGTCTGCGCGAGCACGTCCTGGCCGATCTGGGTGGTGCCGAAGGGATGTTCGACGCTCGGTGGTTTGAGCAGCGCGGTGTAATCCAGCTGCTGATAGTCGTAGGGCAGCAGCGGTGGGAGCGCGAAACTCGCGACGAACAGTGCGATCAGGACCAGCGCGCCCGCGATGGCGGGTTTGTTGCGCAGGAAACGCCGCCACACCAGCTTGCGTCGCCCGGTCGCGGTGACCTCCGGCGCGCCTTGGACGATGATTTCGGCTTCGGTCATGTTGCCCCCGGGACGGGATTCGTGGGCCCGGCGTGGTTACGTGGGCCAGCTCCTACGGGCGTGTCGCTCATCCCACCCGCACCCTCGGGTCGAGGATGGCGTACACGATGTCGGAGAGCAGGCCCGAGACCAAGACGACCAGGCCCGCGAACGCGGTCACCGTCACCACGACGTAGAGATCCTGGGCGTTGATCGAGTCGACCAGCCATTCGCCGACACCGTGCCAGCCGAAGATCTTCTCGGTGAACGTCGCGCCGGTGATCAGGCCGCCGAGGCTGTAGGCGAACAGCGTCGCCATCGGGATCAGAGCGGTCCGCAGGCCGTGCTTGTAGAGCGCCTTGTTGCGGGTCAGGCCCTTGGCGCGGGCGGTGCGGATGAAATCGCTCTGCAGCACGTCGAGCATGGCGTTGCGCTGGTAGCGGCTGTAGCCGGCCATGCCGCCGAGCGCGAGGCCCGCGGTGGGCAGGATCAGGTGTTGGATGCGGTCGAGCAGTTGCGGCCAGAACCCGTCGATCGTGTTTGCCGATGTCTCGCCGGTGTAGAGGAATATCTGCGAGCCGGTCAGCGAATTGATCTCCAGCGCACCGTATTTCAGCAGGGTGGCGAGTAGGAATACCGGCGTGCTCAGGACCAGTAGTGACACCACCGTTGTGAAGTAGTCGCTGAACCGGTATTGCCGGATCGCCCCCGCCGCGCCGATCAGGACGCCGAGTACCGTGCCGACCAGCGAACCGATGATCAGCAGACGCAGACTCACCGCGACCCGGCGCGGCAGTTCGCGGCTCACCGGCTGGCCGGCCAGCGTGGTGCCGAAGTCGCCGTGCGGGATGCCCTTGATCCAGGTGAGGTACCGCTGCGGAATCGGATCGTTGAGATGCAGCTCCTCGGCCTTGGCGTCGATCACTGCCTGCGGCGGTCGCGGGTTGCGCTGTTCGAGACTGTCCAGCGGGCGGAACGTCAGGGACGCCAGACTGAACGTCAGGAACGAAGCCAGCAGCAACAGCACGACATAGTTCAGCGCGCGTCGTAGCAGGAAGCCGGTCATCAGTCCTCTGGTCTTTCGGCTGGGCGGGCCAGCGTAGGTATTAGTCCCCGATCATAAGGATGTGTGTGCGTACACGCGTGGCTCGCGGTGTCCGGGCATGTCCCATCCCGATCCGGCGACGGGCCGGGCGGTAGGCAGGCGGCGTCGGGCAGGATGGAATAGGTGACGTTCTTGCACCTGCCCAAGCCGAAGATGGTGGCCACCGATGTGGATGGCACGCTCATCGACCATGACGAGCGGGTCAGCGCGCGGACCAAGGCTGCGGTGGCGGCGCTGATCGCCGACGAGGTGCCGTTCGTACTGGCCACGGGCCGCCCGCCGCGATGGATCGATCCGGTGGTCGAGGGGCTGGGATACGCACCGTTGTGCGTGTGCGGCAACGGTGCGGTGGTCTACGACAGCGCCACCGATCGGGTGCTGACCAGCACGACGCTGGACGTGGCGACCCTCAGCTGGCTCGCCGACGTGGTGGAGCGGGCGCTGCCCGGCTGCGGTCTCGCGGCCGAACGGGTCGGCGAGCGCGCGCACGACGCGGTGACCCCGCAGTTCGTCAGTTCGCCGCAGTACGAGCACGCCTGGCTCAACCCGGACGACACCTCCGTCGCCCGCGAGGAGGTCATCGACGCACCCGCGATCAAAATGCTGGTCCGGCTTCCCGGTGCGCGCAGTTCCGACATGCGGACGGTGCTGGCACCGTTGATCGGTGCGCGCGCCGACCTCACCTACTCGACCGAGCACGGGCTGATCGAACTGTCCGCACCCGGCATCAGCAAGGCATCCGGCCTCGCGGTGGTCGCCCAGCGACTCGGCGTGGAGCCGGCCACCATCGTCGCGTTCGGCGACATGCCCAACGACGTCCCGATGCTCACCATGGCGGGTCACGGTGTCGCGATGCGTAATGCCCACTCCGAAGCTCTCGCCGCCGCCGACGAGATCGCCGAATCGAACGCCGACGACGGCGTAGCCCGGGTTCTCGAGCGCTGGTGGATCTGAGCGTTTCACCCGAGCCGGGCAGGTTCCGCCGACAACGAAATCGGAGCCCGCGCGGGGCGGGCTCCGAAGTGGTTGGTGCGGTACTGGTTCGAGTGACCCAGCTCTGCGGCTACGGCGACGAGGCCTGCGCGGCGGCGGCAGCGCCGCCATCGGTGGCCGGAGTATCCGCAGGGGCGATATCGGGGGTTGTCTGAATGTCATCCGGTGTCTGGCCGCGATCCGGAGCCGGGCTGATCGGCGGGGCAGGGGCGCCCTGTGGGCTGGGGGTCGCTCGGGAACCGTCCGCAACCGAGTCGTCGGCGGGCGCAGGGGCTGCGGCTGCACCATTCCGGTAGTGGTCCATCTCCTGTCGGTAGGTGTCGTTGTAGGTCTTCCAGACCGTCGTCACGATCCCGGTGGGTTGGTTGAGAATCAGCGAGCCGTTCTGGAAGTCGGCTCGCATACCGTTCGGGACCTGGTAGGCGTTCTTCACCGGGAGGCCGAGGACACCCGTGTCGGCGCCGAGTTGGAGGAAGCGGTCGAGGATGATGCCGAGCACCTCGACGACCTCTCCGTCCGGCACGGTGTAGACGTAGCCGTGGGAGAACTTGGCGTACTGCTGACCCTGTGCCGCGGGCAGCACATCCGACTGCGCGGCGCCGAGTGGTCCGTCGGGGCCGCCCGTATTCGACCAGTACCTGGCGATGATGTTGTCGTGCACCATGGTCAGGAGCTTCGCGGTGAGCGTGGCGATGGTCGCCAGGTCGGACTCGGTGCGTGGCGAGAGCTGAGAGCTGTTCGGACCGGGGGTGCCCGGGGCGCCCGCGGCGATGCCGCGGATCCGGTCCATCAGGGCATAGGCGGCGTCTCCCGGGCAGGTGGTGTTGCCGACGTCACGATGCGCGAAGACGATCGGCAGCCGCACCGCTTCACCCTCGGCGTAAGGGGTGAACGAGGTGCCCTCGGAGTACATCGTGGTGTAGCCCTTGGGATCCAGCCCGGCGGTCTTGGTGCGCCAACCGACGAACTTGCCGATCGCGGTGATCGACTCGTTCGTCGGCGCCTCGGATTCGTAATTGCCCATCAGCGCGACGCCGGAGGTGTTCTCGTTGAATCCGCCCGCGTGCGCGCCCTGGACCGGACGATCCAGGCCGCCGAAGCGGCCCTCGAAGATCTGGCCGTACTTGTCGACCAGCGCGTTGTAGCCGATATCGCACCAGCCGAGTGTTTTCGCGTGATAGGTGTAGATCGCGCGGACGATACCCGCGGATTCGGACTTGCTGTAGTCGTTGCGCCCCGCGGTGTGGTGCACGGTGACGCCACCCAGATCGTCGTCGTAGGTCGGCTCGTCGCAGCGGATCGATTCGTCGGCGCCCCACTGATCGCGGGTGATCACACTCGGCCCACCGGGCAGCGCGGCGGCGACGTCATGGAGCGAGCCGTCGAGGGCGCCCCGGCCCGGATCGATGAGGACGGCGGTCAGCTCGTCGGCGGGCTGCTGCGCCGGGTCGTCCGAGCTCGGTACGGATTGCGCCACCGGCGCCGCGGCGCCGGTGGGTGCGTGCGACGCGGCTTGTTTGCGAGTCACCAGTACCTGCACCGCATTCGTGCTGCCGACATAGATCGGCTCGGTGCCGGTGATGGCGCCTTTGCCGGAGCGGTCGGTGCGGTCGGTGTCGACCGGATCGGCGGCGAACCACGGACCCCAGGTGCCGTCGGGTCGACGTGCGCGGATCGTGGCCACGGTGTCCCCCAACTCCCGGGCGGTGAGCGCGACCATGCTGAACGGGGTGTCGCGGGAGAGCTCTTTCACCTGTGCGCCGACTTGGCTCATCAATTCGGGAGGCACGGCGCCGGGTGACAACGCAGGGGTATCGGGCGTGGTGTCCGCCGGGAGGCGGGACGGGTCGGCGATGAAGCGGACGCTGCCCGGGGCACGTCCGGGAATCGCCTGTGCGGTCGAATTCTGGCCGTTGTCCGGCCGACCTGGAGTTTGTTTCTGATCGGAGGTTTGGTCGAAATTCAGATCGGGTAACGGAATTTCTTTGGGGAGTTGTACGCCGGGCGGCAGCGGCAGTCCTTCCGGAACGGGAATGGACGCGGGAATCGGCAGCATGCGCAGATCGGAAAGGCGTAGATCGGGCAGGTCGAGTCCGGTCAGGTCGCGAAGCGGCAGCACGATGTCCGGCGCGGTATCGAGCACTACCTCGGCGAGTCGGGCGGGTACCGCGGCCAGGCCGGTTTCGGTGACGGCGCGGTAGTCGGTCGAATCGCTGAGCGTGGCGAGCGGGGCCGCCACCGCGAGAGTGGTGACAACGGGGAGCACGTAGGAACGTTTCGGTTTGCGGTGCCGCACGAGCATCTCCATTCGAATCGAACCGGTGAACATGAGCGAAATCCAGGGCCGCGTTCCTTGCTTCTTGACGTATCAACGATCACAATGGTCACAAATGCCACATGTCTAAATCTCATGTTGAGGATTACCTGATTGCTCGAATGTAACTCTCGTATTGCGAACGGCCGGTACGACATGCCGACCGGCATCGGATCGTCCGATCCCGGAAAAGTGGGAGTGAACGGATGCGACGCACGCGTAATCGGAATGAGCAGCCCAGACGCCCGCTACCGACGCAGTGGCGGCGGGCGCGTTTCCGATCGGCCCGCACCGTGCGGCCGGTCCATCTCGTCGTCGCCGGGACCCTGTTGCTGGCAAGCGCCGTGTCAACGCTGTGCGGCGAGCGTGGTGACACGTTCTATCGCACCGTGTCCGATTGGGGGCACGGCCGCGGTATGAGCCAGGTCGGCGCGTTCGAGAACGCGCAGGACGGTTGGCTGGCGCAACGAATCCTTGCGCACTACTACCCGGGCGCGGATCTGGGCGCCATCGCGCCGACAGCCCTGCGAGTCCGGCTCATGGAGCGGGACGATTCGTCCCTGGACACGTATGCCGACGCCGGTCTGCGGGTGGCGGGGCGCGCGGTCACGCCAGGTCAGGTCGCGCATCTGACACCGCTGCCCGACGGTCGCGCGAGCGTGGTCGTGACGGCAGGCTGTGCGGGCGAGGTGCTGTGGCAGACCGCGACCGACGACCCGTGGGCCTACCCGCTCGACACCGGCCCCCATCGACCCGCCGCGGAACATCTCACGCTGTGTGGCGGGCCGTCCTATCGCGGTGCGCTCGGTGTGGCCATCGAGGACGGCGCGATTCGCACCATCAACCAGGTGGATGTCGAAGACTATCTGCTCGGAGTCGTCCCGGCTGAGGTGCAGGCGGACTGGGCGGACGAGGGCGGGGCCGAGGCCCTGCAGGCGCAGGCGATCGCCGCCCGCTCCTATGCCCTCGCCGAGCACCGGTACCCGTACGCGCAGACCTGCGACACCACCGAGTGTCAGATGTATCCCGGCACTGCGAGCGAGGATCCACGAGCGTCGGCGGCAGTCGCCGCCACGGCGGGCGCCGTGCTGTTGCGCGACGGGCGAATTCTGCGGTCGGAATACTCCGCGGCACCCGATGGTGGTGCACCCGCGGACATCCAGACCTTCGACGTCGGTCCGGCGCCGAGCGAACTACGCACCACAGCGCCCGAGGAGCCGAGCAAGCAGACCTCGGTTGCCGAATCGGTGATAGACGCCGAATATCGCCGGATCGGCGGCGCGCGCAGCGCCGTCGGTGAGCCGATCGGTCCGCAGATGATCTTGCCGCAGAACGCGGGAATCTACCGGATGTACACCAACGGCGTCATCGTTGCGACGCCCACGCTCGGCGCACGGGTCGTCGACTTCACGACACTGCTGCAACTGGTACCGGACCCCATGGGAGCCCAGGTAGCTCCCTCCGGCACTGGTGCGCCGCCTGCTGGCGTGGTGCCGGTTCCGCCGGGTGGTTCGGGTGGCGTTGGTGTGGTTCCGTCGACTGATTCAGCTCCGCATGCTGCCGTATCGCCCAGATGATCGGACACCGTGGGAGTGCCGTCCGCCGGCCTCCGCGGTGACGCGGCGCGGCATCGCGGCCGTGGGCGCTCGTCGAGTTGCTGATCTTGCCATTTCCGCTGTGTGACAATAGGTATCCGGTGGCGTGGCAGCGCCGCCGACGGTGTCTTTCACCAGCTTGCGCGATCGTGGGTCGATCGAGGCGCGGTGATGGTGTTCGTTACGGCAATGCCGAGGCGCGATGTTGCCGCCGACCAGGCACTGGCCTGTCGTCAGTGGTGGACGAGGTGCGGCAGGGGCGCCAGTTGTTCGCGCGGTGGGATTGCCAGCGCCCGTCAGCAGTCAGTCGAGGCCCCACGTGACATCAACAGGGCAAAATCCCGGGTTGACCTTGACGTTGCGTCAACTTGCATGCTGGGTACATCGACGAGACAAGAAGGGAGAACACGGTCATGACCAGGGGCACCGGGGAGTGGTCCATTTCGGATCTGGCGAAGGCGGCCGCTACCACCAGCCGCACCCTGCGCCACTACGGGCAGCTCGGGCTGCTGCCGCCCAGCCGGATCGGCGCCAACGGGTACCGCTACTACGACCAGGGCTCCCTGGTGCGGCTGCAACGCATCCTGCTGTTGCGGGAACTCGGCCTCGGTCTTCCGGTCATTGCCGAAGTCCTTGCCGGCGAGCAGGACACCACCGCCGCGCTGCGCACGCACCTGGAACTGCTTCGGCAGGAACAGGATCGGATCCGGCGCCGGATCGAGTCGGTACACACCACGCTGCACAAGACGGAGAGAGGTGAACAACTCATGGCAGCAGAAGTTTTCGACGGCTTCGACCACACCGAGTTCAAGGACGAGGTGATCGAACGCTGGGGCAAGGAGGCCTACGAACGCGGCGACCGCTGGTGGCGCTCGGTATCCGAGACGAACAAGAAGGCGTTCCAGCAGACCCATCTCGACATCGCCGCCGACTACGGCCGGGCTCGCGCTGCCGGGCTCGCGCTCGACAGTGACGAGGTGCAGGCGATTGTCCAGCGCCACTATGACTGGATCGGCATCGGCTGGCAGGGGCGCACGGTGGTGAAGCAAGCTTTTGTCGGGCTGGGCGAGATGTACGTCGCCGACCCGCGTTTCGCGACTAATTACGACGTGCACGGCACGGGAACCGCCGAGTTCGTGCGTGACGCGATGAAGGTCTACGCCCAGCGTCGTCTCTAGTACTCCGGCTGTAGTTCGTGATCTTGCCGTTCAGTGTGGCGGAGTAGGGGAGATGACAGGTCGGCGTATGGGATCAGGGTCGTGTCGTGGGCCATGCGGTCATGGCCAGTTCTGCGGTTTCGGTCAGTTCGGCTGCCGCGGCCCCGTCGCGGGCGCGCTGCGACATGCCCTGGATGACCGTGGCGAAGTACGCGGCCAGCGCATGGGGGTCGGCGGCGTCGGATAGCTCGCCAGCCTGCTGCGCCGTCCGAAGACGTGCTTCGAAGACGTCCAGGTTCTCGTTGCGTAGGTTGCTCAGGAACGCCTTCACCTCGGCGTCTTGCGGGGTGACATTGGTGGCCGCGCTGATCGTCAGGCACCCGGCTGGGTGAGCGGGGTCGGGATAGATGACCGCTGCCTCACGCAGGATGCGGGTGAACGCGGCGTAGGCGGTGGGTTCCTCCTCGAGGGCAACGCTCATGAAGGCGCCCACCGGTGAACGCCCGTAGCTGTGCACTACTTCCTTGAACAGGGACTTCTTGTCCCCGAAGGCTGCGTACAGACTGCCGGGCCTGATGCCCATCGCCGAGGTCAGCTCGCCGACAGAGGTGGCCTCGTATCCACGCTCCCAGAACAGGTGGGTGGCTGCTGCCAGGGCCGCGGTGCGGTCGAAGGTCCTCGGCCGCCCTCGCTTCGCGCGTGTCTCGGTCACTCCTTCATTTTAGAGCGCTCACTCAAGAAAGAATGCTATGTTCTTTGTTGAGTAATCGTTCAACAATTGGAGGGGTGTCGACATGGGCGCGCGCGCACTCGAGGGAAAGATCGCACTGGTCACTGGCGGCAGTCGCGGCATAGGCCGGGCCATCGCGCAACGTCTCGGCCGCGACGGCGCCACTGTCGCCGTCGCCTACGCCCGTGACGAGACAGCGGCGAAGGAGGTCGTCGAGCGCATCGGCAAGGACGGCGGCCGGGCCTTCGCCTTACACGCGGAGTTGGGGAGCCACGGTGACGCGGCCGCCCTGTGGGCGGCTTTCGACGTCCACGCCGACGAATACACCCCTGGCGGAGTCGTCGACATCATCGTCAACAACGCCGGCATCGGCCGTAGCTCCGATCTGGCGTCGCTGACCGAGGACAGCTTCGACGAGGTCTTCGCTGTGAACGTTCGCGCACCGTTCTTCATCGTGCAGCAAGGGCTGCGGCGGCTACGCGACGGAGGACGGATCATCAACATCTCCAGCGGCGCGGCGCGCCTCGCCATGCCGGAGATCATCGCCTACGGTGCGACCAAAGGCGCACTCGACACCTTCACCCTCAACCTTGCCAAGGAATTGGGTCCCCGAGGCATTACCGCGAACTCGGTGGCACCCGGCATCATCGACACCGACGTCAACGCAAGCTGGCTACGCGGCGATCCGCAGGCCGAAGCCCATGCGGCGGCCATGGCCGCGCTGGGCCGGGTCGGACAGCCCGACGACGTGGCTGACATCGTGGCTTTCCTCGCCTCCGACGACGCACGCTGGGTCACCGGTCGGGTGATCGACGCGACGGGCGGTTCTGGGCTGTGAACCTCCGTCCTCGGGCAGGAGCATCCCGCGTTGTCCACCCGTCCGAGCAGGCGGCATCGAAGCCGGCGCCAGCTCGCGGACCTTCCCTCGCGGCACAGATCGATGATGCGATCGAGAAGATCGAGCCGCTACGGACTCGGCCCGGTCATGGCCAGGCATAGAACGGAACGACACAGCGCCTATCCTCGCACCTGCGTATCCACGATCGAGTCGATCGTCCCCAGCGGGCGATGGCGCCGGTCTTTGTGCCGCGACCTGGCTCGCCGCGACGCCGATGTGCGGGCTGACACTACGACTGGGTCCGTACCGATCGCACGCCGCGTGCCCGCCCCGACGGCCGGCGAACTACGCGGGTCACGCAGGGCGAAGTTCGGCATCGGACCGGCATCCGCCGTCGGTTCGGCCAGGCAGTGAACAGTGGCGTCATTGCGGCCCGGTAGGATTCCGGCAAACATCCGGCGAAACTTGGATGGCCCCGATGGCAGACCACGTGCCGGAGCCTCGTTGCCCAGCCCAGGTCCCGACTCCACCGGGACGCGGCGGCGACTTCCGATACGCTGGGCTCCCGTGACCGTCGCATCGTCCCCGGGTAACTCCGTCAATTCCGCCTCACAGTTCGATCTGATCGTCGTCGGCTCCGGATTCTTCGGGCTGACCGTTGCCGAACGCACCGCCACTGTGCTGGGCAGACGTGTTCTAGTGATCGACCGCCGCGACCATATCGGTGGTAACGCCTATTCGGAGCCGGATCCGGAAACCGGGATCGAGATCCACAAGTACGGCGCGCATCTGTTCCACACCTCGAACAAGCGGGTGTGGGATTACGTCACCCAATTCACCGAGTTCACCGGGTACCAGCATCGAGTCTTCGCGATGCACAAGGGGCAGGCCTACCAGTTCCCGATGGGGCTCGGTTTGGTCTCCCAGTTCTTCGGCCGCTACTTCAGTCCGGCCGAGGCGCGCGAGCTGATCGCCGAGCAGGCGTCGGAAATCGAGACCAAGGACGCGCAGAACCTCGAGGAAAAGGCCATTTCGCTGATCGGCCGCCCGCTGTACGAGGCTTTCGTGCGCGACTACACCGCCAAGCAGTGGCAGACCGACCCGAAGGAACTGCCCGCGGGCAACATCACCCGTCTTCCCGTTCGCTACACCTTCGACAACCGCTACTTCAACGACACCTACGAGGGCCTGCCCCGCGAGGGCTACACGAAGTGGCTGGAGAACATGGCGGCTTCCGACCTGATCGAGGTGCGGTTGAACACCGACTGGTTCGAGGTGCGCGACCAGCTGCGCGCCGAGAACCCGGATGCGCCGGTCGTCTACACCGGCCCGCTGGACCGGTACTTCGACTACCGCGAGGGCGAGCTGGGCTGGCGGACCATCGATTTCGAGACCGAGGTGCTGCCGACCGGCGACTTCCAGGGCACTTCGGTGGTGAACTACAACGACGCGGACGTGCCCTACACCCGCATCATCGAGCCGCGCCATTTCCATCCCGAGCGCGACTATCCCACCGAGAAGACCGTGATCATGCGCGAGTACTCCCGCTTCGCGAAGACCGGCGACGAACCGTACTATCCGATCAACACCCCGGAAGACCGTGCCAAGCTGCTGGCCTACCGGGAACTTGCCAAGCAGGAGACCACGACGGCGAAGGTCGTTTTCGGCGGACGCCTCGGCACATACAAGTACCTGGATATGCACATGGCGATCGGCAGCGCGCTGAGCACGTTCGACAATGTGCTGCGGCCGTATCTGGAAGACGGAGCGCCGCTCGTCGACGACCAGGAGGCGTAGGTGAGCCGTACCCGCCGAGCCTCGCTCATCGACCCGGCGCCGGCGGCGGCGGGCCCGAAAGCGACAGCGGAGCGTAGTCACGTGCGGGCCCGTGAGCGCCGCACATCCACCGTCGCCGTCCGGGGCCGCGTGTCGCGCAACAACGCAGGAGCAGAATGACCTCCCAATCCATCTTGGAAAACATGACCATCGAAACCCGCGCGAAATCTCTGCTGCAGCGCATCATCCTGCCTCGGCCGGGTGAACCGCTGGACGTGCGCACGCTCTACGTCGAGGAGTCGGCGACCAACGCTCGTCGGGCGCACGCCGCCACCCGCACCTCGCTGTCGATCGGTGCGGAGTCCGAGGTCTCGTTCTGCACCTACTTCAACGCGCTGCCCGCGAGTTACTGGCGGCGCTGGAGCATCCTGCAGTCGGTGGTGCTGCGGCTGGAGCTGGCCGGTCACGGCCGGGTGGACATCTATCGGTCCAAGGCCGACGGTTCGCGCATCCACGTGCAGGGCAAGGAGTTCGCGGTCGCGGCGGGCACCGACTCGGCGGCCGTGGAGTTCGAGACCGATCTCGGCCCGTTCGAGGACGGCGGCTGGATCTGGTTCGACATCACCACCGACACCGCGGTCACGCTGCTGTCCGGCGGCTGGTACGCACCGGTCGAGGCGCCGGGCGAGGGAAGCATCGCGGTCGGCATGCCCACCTTCAACCGGCCCACCGACGCGGTGAAAACCCTCGCTGCGCTCGGCTCGGATCCGCTGGTGCTGGCGAAGATCAAGGCCGTCATCATTCCGGACCAGGGCACCAGGAAGGTGGTCGACGAGCCGGGCTTCGCGGAGTCCTCCGCGGCGCTCGGGGATCGACTGGCCATCTACAACCAGCCCAACCTCGGTGGTTCCGGTGGCTACAGCCGGGTGATGTACGAGGCGCTGAAGACCACCGACGCCGAATACATCGTCTACATGGACGACGACATCGAGATCGAGCCCGATTCGATCCTGCGTTCGCTGGCCTTCGCCCGGTTCGCGAAGTCTCCGGTGCTGGTCGGCGGCCAGATGCTCAATCTGCAGGAGCGTTCCCACCTGCATGTCATGGGCGAGGTGGTGGACCGCGGCATCTTCATGTGGACCGCGGCGCCGAATGTCGAGTACGACCACGATTTCTCGAAATACCCGCTCAAGGACCGGGACAATTCGAAGCTGTTGCACCGGCGGATCGACGTCGATTTCAACGGCTGGTGGACCTGCGTCATCCCGCGCCGGGTCGCCGAAGAACTCGGCCAGCCGCTTCCCCTGTTCCTGAAATGGGACGACGCCGAGTACGGCCTGCGCGCTCGTGCCGCCGGCTACCCGACCGTCACTTTGCCCGGTGCCGCCGTATGGCACATGGCCTGGAGCGACAAAGACGACGCCATCGACTGGCAGGCGTACTTCCACCTGCGCAACCGCTTGGTGGTCGCCTCGCTGCACCTGCCGGGTAACGGGCGCGCCATGGTCGTCAACACGATCAAGGCGACTTTGAAGCACCTGCTCTGTTTGGAGTATTCGACGGTCGCGATCCAGAACTTGGCGATCCGCGACTTCCTGGCGGGCCCCGAGCGACTGTTCCAGCTGTTGCCGAGTGCGCTGGGCGCGGTGCACGAACTGCGCAAGCAGTACCCGGACGCGGTGATCCTGCCCTCGTCCACCGAACTGCCGCTGGCCAGTCACATCGGCCTCGGTGCGGTCGGCGAGCCGGCCAACCCGCTGGCCAAGGTGGTTCGGCTGGTGAAGGGCCTGGTGCACAACGTCCGTCCCGCGGACACCGAACACCACCAGACCCCGCAGCTGAACGTGCCCACGCTGGACGCGCGCTGGTTCCTGCTCTCGCAGGTCGACGGCGTCACCGTGACCACCGCCGACGGCCGCGGCGTGGTCTATCGCAAGCGGGATCCGCGCCAAGCGCTCGGACTGTTCAAGGAGGCCATGCGGTTGCGCAAGGAGCTGGCCGCCCGCTTCCCGGAGATGCAGCAGCGCTACCGCGCCGCCCACCCGCGGCTGACCAGCACGCAGGCATGGGAGAAAGTATTCGGTATCGGCGACGACACGAAGGGCGGGCAGCAGTGAGCCTCGGAGCGAGCGCGGCCGACGACGCGGCGGTGGCCCGGCCGCCGCAGAGCGCGAACGGCCATGGCGGACCGGTGTCCGCGGAACCGGCGGCGGACAGACCGGCGCCGCCCGAGGTCGCCGTCATCAACGCCGTGCAGGCCGCACTCGGCGACAAGCCCGCCGTGGTCTCCGCGGCCCGCGGCATGTCGCACTTCGGCGAGCACGCGCTCGGATGGGTCGGAATCGCCGCCGCGGGGTGGTTGGTGGACAAGCCGCGGCGCAGGCAGTGGGCCGGGGTCGCGGTCGGCGCAGTCGGGGCGCACGCGGCCTCGATCGTGATCAAGCGCATCGTCCGGCGGCCTCGCCCGAACGACCCGTCGGTGCAGGTCAACGTCAGTACGCCGAGCAAATTGAGCTTCCCGTCCTCGCACGCGACCTCGACCACGGCGGCGGCCGTGTTGCTCGGCAGATTGACCGGGCTACCCTTGCCTGCGGTGCTCGTTCCCCCGATGCTGCTTTCCCGGGTGGTTCTCGGGGTGCACTATCCCTCTGACGTGCTCGCCGGTTCCGCGCTCGGCGCCGCGTCCGCCGCCGCCCTGCTCGCCGCCGAAAAGAGACTTGGTAGTGACCGCACAAGAAAGAGCCTTGGTTGACATGAGTGAAGAGCCGACCGGCGCCGACCTGGCCGAGGCCGTCGTCAAGGGGCCGCCCAAGACGCTGGCAGGCGGTTTGTTCAAGGCTGTTCGGCCCCGGCAATGGGTGAAGAACGTCCTGGTGCTGGCCGCGCCGCTGGCGGCGGGCACGGCCACGAACGTGGACGTGCTCGCGCCGGTCGGCATCGCCTTCGTGGTGTTCTGTATGGCGGCTTCGGGGATCTATCTGGTCAACGACGCGCTCGACGTGGAGGCCGACCGGGCGCATCCGACCAAGCGGTTCCGGCCGATCGCCGCGGGCGTCGTCCCGGTGAATCTGGCCTACCTGCTCGCCGCAGTGCTGCTGGCCGGGTCGATCGCCGGGTCGTTGCTCGCGTCGTGGCATCTGTCGGTCGTCATGGCCGTCTACATCGGCATACAGCTGGCCTACTGCTTCGGTCTCAAGCACCAAGCCGTGCTGGACATCTGCATCGTGTCGTCCGGATTCCTCTTGCGCGCCGTGGCCGGTGGCGCCGCCGCGAATATCGAACTCTCGCAGTGGTTCCTGCTGATCATGGCCTTCGGCTCGCTGTTCATGGCGGCCGGCAAACGCTATGCGGAACTGCAGATCGCACTGGGTACCGGCGCCAAGATCCGCAAGTCGCTGGAGTACTACACGCCCACCTACCTGCGCTTCATCTGGACCCTGGCCGCGACGGCGGTCGTAGTGTTCTACGGGCTGTGGGCGTTCCAACAGGACAGCATCAAAGAAACCAACTGGTTCGCGATCTCGATGGTCCCGTTCACCATCGCGATCCTGCGTTACGCGGTCGACGTCGACGGCGGCGGGGCCGGTGAGCCCGAAGAGATCGCCCTGGGGGACCGAATCCTCCAGTTCCTCGCAATCGCCTGGATCGGAGCGGTAGGTGTCGCTGTCTACCTCACCTGACGAGACACTGGTAGCGGAGCGAATGGAATATGCGGGGGAGCTGCGGTCCGATCAGGCCGCACGCTCCGCGTCGCGGGTCGCGCGCCTAGCCAAAGCCACGTTCGTCGGTGGGATCGCGCTCACCGTTGCGCTCTTCGCGGTAGGCGGCTGGCAGCGCCGCTGGATCGCCGACGACGGCCTGATCGTGTTGCGCACCGTGCGCAATCTGCTCGCGGGCAACGGTCCGGTCTTCAACGAGGGCGAGCGCGTCGAAACCAACACCAGTACCGCATGGACCTACCTCGTGTGGTTCTTCAGTTGGCTGACCCAGGCCCGACTCGAGTACGTGGTGCTCGGCGTCGCGCTGACGGTGTCGCTGGCCGCGGTGGTGTTCGCCATGCTCGGCTCGTCCCGCCTGTGGGGTGGGACCGGATCCGGCGTGCTGCTGCCCGCGGGGGTGCTCGTCTACATCGCGCTGCCCCCGGCCAGGGACTATGTCACCTCCGGTCTGGAGAGCGGTCTGGTGATCTGCTGGATCGGCTTGCTTTGGTGGCAGCTGATGCGGTGGAGTCAGGCCAAGTCGGTTCGGCTGCCCGGTCTGCTCGGACTGGTCTTCCTCGCCGGGCTCGCACCGCTGATCCGTCCGGAGATGACGCTTGTCGGCGCGCTCGCACTGCTGATGATCTTCCTGGCGCCCATGCCGGAGAGCAGGCTGCGCCCGATCGTGCTGCGCGGCCCGATCGTGCTGCGCGGCCCGATCGTGCTGCGCGCGATCATCGTCGCGGTGGCCGGTCTGGTTCCGCTGGGTTACCAGATCTGGCGGATGGGCTACTACGGCCTGCCATACCCGAACACCGCCGTCGCCAAGGACGCGGGCGGCGCGAAATGGGGCCAGGGCTTCACTTACCTGTGGAATCTGGTCGGGCCGTACTTTCTGTGGGCGCCGCTGCTGGTACTGCTCATCGCCGGTGTGGTCGCTGCCCGTGCCCACGCCGGTCGGAATGCGGCGCAAGCGGGTCACCGCGCCCCGCAGGACGAGACGCCCGGCGGGTCGGTGTACCGGATACGGGTATGGCTGCGCTCACCGGGCGCGGTGGTTACCCTCATGCTCGTCAGCGGATTCCTGTTGACCGTGTACGCGCTGCGGGTCGGCGGCGATTTCATGCACGGCCGCATGCTCCTGCCGCAGCTGTTCCTGTTGCTGCTGCCGGTCGCGGTGATCCCGATCCGGCTGCCCGAAGGTGGCCTGCGTGCGGTGTCGGCCGGCGACTGGTCCTTCGCCGTGTTGCTGTTCGCGCTGGTCGGCATCGCGGGCTGGGCGCTGTTCGCGGCCAACACCACAGCGATCAAGACCGGCACCAAGATCACCTCGACCGGCATCGTCGACGAGCGCGTCTACTACGTGCTCAATACCGGTCATGACCACCCGATCCTGGCCGAGGACTATCTGGACTACCCGCGTATCCGCCCGATGGTCGACGACATCGCGGCCAGCCCCAACGGGGGGCTGCTGCTCAATTCTCCGTCGTTCATGTTCTGGTACGTCGCTCCACCACCGCAGCCCATCCCCGCGGGCGGCGCGGGCCACACGGTCTACTTCCTGAACCTCGGGATGACCAGCATGAACGTTCCGCTGAATGTCCACGTGATCGACCAGATGGGACTGGCCTATCCGCTGGCCGCGCACACCGACCGACTCGTCGACGGCCGGATCGGCCACGACAAGAGCCTGTACCCGGACTGGGTCATCGTGGATACCGGCATGGTGGACAAGAAGCCGTGGATGCCGTGGTACCTGGACGAGAAGTGGGTCGCGCAGGCACGCGTCGCGATGTCCTGCCCGGACACCCAGGCGCTGATGATCTCCTACCGTGATCCGCTCACCTTCAATCGCTTCCGGCACAACCTGCGCAACGCGCTGCGGTTCGCCGAATACCGAATGGATCGGGTGCCGAAGTACGAGATCCAGCGCTGTGGGCTGGCCGACCCGTTCCCGCAGCCGGTCGCGCCACGCTGAGTCTTGTTCTCATCGGTCACACTGGGCCCACCGTGCACGGTGGGCCCAGTTGTCTCACTTGGCGGGATTGCATAAAGTGGCGTGCACCGCTTTGTCTCGTTTTGATAACGTACTCGCATCGATGTCGCGCTAGGCTGCGACCGTACGCCCGGCCGGGCGTCCACGGATTGTGGGGATCGGCGGGATATCGTGTGGACGGCTTCCGCTGTCGCCGTGAACGAAAGGTCGAATCTGATGCGAGGCGTTATCGGGCGTCTGAATACTCGAAGAGCAGGATCCTGGTTCAAGCGTTCGATGCTGGTGTCGCTGGCTGTTCTGCTACCGCTCGGGGTGTCGGTGGCAGGCCCTGCCGCTACCGCCTCCGCAGCGTTCAATCCGGATGGTTTCGACTTCTGGGTCGATTCCTCGATGGGGCCGATCAAGTCCCGCGTCTTCCGTGCGGCCGACGGCAACACCGGACGCGTGGTGTACGCGCTGGACGGTATGCGCGCACGCACCGACCTGAGCGGGTGGGAGATCGACACCGAGGTCGTGCGTGAGCTGACCAAGTGGAACATCAACGTCGTCATGCCGGTCGGCGGTCCCTCCAGCTTCTATGCCGACTGGAACGGTCCGAGCGACTTCTTCGGTCTGGGCAGCGCGGGCTCCTCGTCGACCGGGTCGGCGAACTCCGGCTCCGGCCTGCTGACCGGTTCTGCCGGCGGGCCGGGCAAGAGCAGCACCTATAAGTGGGAAACCTTCCTCACCGACAACCTGCGTAAGGCACTGCGCGATCGGCTCGGGTTCAATCCGAACGGAAACGGCGTGTTCGGCCTGTCCATGGGCGGCAGCGCCGCGCTGACGTTGGCTGCTTACCATCCCGACCAGTTTCGATACGCCGGTTCGTACTCCGGCTACCTGAACATTTCGGCGCCGGGTATGCGCGAGGCGCTGCGCGTGGCCATGTTGGACGCCGGCGGCTACAACATCGACGCCATGGCGCCGCCGTGGGGTCCGCAGTGGCTGCGAATGGACCCGTTCGTCTTCGCGCCGCGGCTGAAGGCCAACAACACCCGATTGTGGGTCTCCGCCGGTAGCGGTCTGCCGCGCGCGACGGACGGCGTGAGCTTCAATACGCTCAGCGCGATGGGCCTGGAGGCGCTGGCGTTGGCGAACACGCGGGCGTTCCAAGTCCGGATGTTGTCGCTGGGTGCGGGCAACGTGACCTACGACTTCCCGGCTGTCGGTGTGCACAACTGGAACTACTGGGCCGATGAGGTCTATCGGATGATTCCGGACCTCTCGGCCAACATCGGATAGCCGTCCGAGCTCCGCAAAGACCGCCCGCCGCGGATGCGCCGGGCGGTCTTTGCGTTTCCGCAGTCGTCCACGACTTCGTCGACAACGAATCTCAAGCGAAACCCGCTTCGGTAGTTGTGGCATGGATCACTTTCCAGCAACATGGAGGCATTTGCTCCCGATTGATGCACGGAGAACATGCACAGAGGTCAATACGCCTGTTTCTTGGCTGGTATCGCACCTCCGTGCCCGATGAGGGGCTCGGTAAAGATCGCTAGATGTTTGCCGACCCGGCCGTCCGAGCGAAAGGTCGAGTGTGATGCGAAATGCGCGCTGGAAACGCAGGCCCGGTAGGTCAGGAACACCAGGTTCGTGGCTGCGGCAATCGGTTCTCGGTATCGCAGTAGCGATATTGCTGCCGCTGAGCAGCACGCTCGTCGGTATCGGCGCCACCGCGACGGCGGCGTTCAATCCGGCGGCCTTCGACTTCTGGGTCGATTCCGGAATGGGGCCGATCAAGTCGCGGATATTGCGTGCAGCGGACGGTAATACCAACCGTGTCGTCTATGCGTTGGATGGGCTGCGGGCCCCCGAGAACTTGAACGGCTGGGAAATCGAGACCAGCATCCCCGAGGCGCTGGCCAGCCAGAACATCAATGTGGTGATGCCGGTCGGCGGGATGTCCAGTTTCTACGCCGACTGGAACGCGCCGAGCGAATTCTTCGGCGTCCCGGCGGGTAATGGCTCGAGCACCGGCTCCGGTGGACTGAACGGTTTCGCCGGCGGACCGGGCAAGAGCTATCGATACCAGTGGGAAACGTTCCTGACCGAGAACCTGAGGTGGGCGCTACGCGACCGGCTCGGGTTCAACCCGAACCGAAATGGCGTGTTCGGCTTGTCCATGGGTGGCAGCGCCGCGCTGATGATGGCCGCCTATCACCCGGATCAGTTCAGCTTCGCCGGTTCCTTCTCCGGGTATCTCAATAATTCCGCGCCGGGAATGCGTGAGGCCATCCGCGTGGCCATGCTGGACGCGGGCGGCTACAACGTCGACTCGATGGCGCCACCGTGGAGCCCGCAGTGGCTGCGGATGGACCCGTTCGTCTTCGCGCCCAACCTGGTCCGCAACGGCACCCGCCTGTGGATCGCCGCGGCCAGCGGTCTGCCCACGGCCAACGACCCGCCGGGGTTCAATACCCTCAACGGCATGGAGTTGGAGTCGCTGGCGCTGGCGAACACCCGCGCGTTCCAGGCCCGCATGTCGGCGCTGGGTGGCAGCAATGTCGTCTACTCCTTCCCGTCCACCGGTGTCCATGCTTGGAACAACTGGTCCGAAGAAGCCCTCCACATGATTCCGGATCTGTCGGCGAATATCGGCTGACGAACTTCGCGCCGACAAGCATGCCCCGTACCACATCGGGCCGGGCGGCTTGTCGGCGCACATTTGTCCCGGGACGGTCCAGTTGTTGGTCGGGGTTCCGGTGGTCACCGCTGAAAGCCGACCCCAGGCCGGTGGCCGGGGTCCGGGGCGATGGAGCCTGTTTGTGTGGTGCGTCGGCGGCCGCGAGCAGCGACACGGTGCCGTACGCGGCGGTCGGCGGGGGACTCCTGTCCTGGTCGGTGATGGTGCCGGGATGGTGGTTTGCGCCGTGAACTCTGCGATGCCCGGATCGGCGTCCGACGTCGCGTTGTCGAGTCGACTCGTGCGGGCCATGAACCCGCCCGGCGTGCCGCCTTCTCGAAATACCTCCGGCTTCGTCACGATCGGGCGTCGCGGGGCGTTTTCATGATTGCTGAACGCGATGAACTGCCTATAAAGAGCGATAACGCTGAGAACTTCGGTTCGACCGAAGCCGTCGGCGCCGAGTACCGATCCTTGTGCGCGACAGTTGCGATCACGCGGTCGAAAGGTCGAGGGATGCGAGCAGGCGGGGTGTGCGGAACGGTTGCCATAGCGGATCAGAACGTGCGCCGCGGTCCTGACGGCAACCACTGTCGTAGGCGATGCGCTTCTGCCGAACTCGACGACTCGAGCGACGAGGCCGGCACCGCCGTGATCCTCCTCGGGCAGCGGCAGTGGAATGCCGCCGTGGCGCTACCGGTAGCTGGTCGATTCGACAGCAATTCGGACCGGATCGTGACAGGTTATGCCGACGACAAAGCCGAGCCGCGTGCCCCGGAGACTTTTCCGACCCACCGCCCGAGCCGGGGCCCACGCGCTCGGCAAGAGCGCTATCCGAATGGCAACGGAGGGGCCGGTCGGCGCATAGGCGGCGGCGCCGCGCTGATTGCGACGGTCAACCCCGCCCGATTCCGCTATGTGGGTTCGTATTCCGGCGCTGCGCGTATTCCGGCGACCGGTATGCGCGAGGCAATACGCGCCCGCCCTTGCTCGATGCCTTCGGATTCGACACCACCGTCAGATGGGCGGCGCGCAGACCTGTGCCAGCTGGGCGACGACCCGTTCTCCTTCGTTCCATCCCGGTGGCGCACCGGATCCTGGCTGCCGATTTTCCGTCGGTGATGTGCTCGACGGACCGTGTTCGCTGATCGGCAACCAGACCGGCCGGATAGCGTCGGCGGCACCCGTGTCCATGAGCATCCGGGTATTTCCGATCCGGCGGGATCGTGTCGGACCGAGCAACTCGATCTTCGGACACCCCTTGCTGGGTGGATACGGATGCCGGCCCGGCGGGATGCGCGGGTTGGCGATTCGAGGGGTGCGGCACAGTTCCCGCGAGGAATGGAATATCTTGTGTTCCAACACGACATCATCGCGAGAACGCGATAGGGTCACCGCAGCATCACATATTGCGAACGGGCGGATTTCGGCCACTCGAAAGCCCCGATCTTGCTTAGGCGCTTGCTTAGGCGGGGGGTGTCGAATATCGTCCAGCGAGCGTAAGTGTGACCAGATCGTTGTAGCGACGTCGCTGGTACCGGAATGTCGGGAGCCGGTTTCCTGTGACGTGTGTCTCGTTGGCAGCACGGGTGCTGTTCCACCCCGACGGGGTTGCGAGCGGTACCACAACAGCAGAAAGAGAGCAGGATTCATGCGTTTCGGCAGGGCGGCCGCGCCGACGATGAGCAAGTCGGTACGGCGAAGCGCACCTCGTGGTTGGCGTAATCGAATTCTGGCTGTCGGTGCCGCAGTATTGGCGCTACCGATCGCCGCCGGACTGGCGACCCCGACTGTTGCCACCGCGGCGCCGTCGGTACACACGCCGGTGCTTCGGTCGCCCGCGGGCGGCTATGAGGACCTGATGGTCCCCTCCAGCATGGGCCCGATCAAGGTCCAGGTGCAGTGGGCATCGCGTGGCGGCAACGCCGCGCTGTACCTGCTGGACGGTCTGCGCGCCCGCGACGACCGCAACGCGTGGTCGTTCGAGACCAACGCGATGCAGCAGTTCGCCAACGACAACATCACCCTGGTGATGCCGGTCGGCGGCCAGGCCAGCTTCTACACCGACTGGTACGCGCCGTCGAACCTGAACGGCCAGAAGACCACCTACAAGTGGGAGACCTTCCTGTCCAAGGAACTCCCGGCCTTCCTGGAGGGCTACGGCGTCTCGCGCAACAACAACGCGGTCATCGGCCTGTCCATGGGCGGTAGTGCGGCGTTGGCCCTCGCGGCCTACCACCGCGACCAGTTCAAGTTCGCCGGCTCCTACTCGGGCTACCTGAACATCTCCGCGCCGGGCATGCGTGAGGCGATCCGTATCGCGATGCTGGACGCCGGTCGTTTCAATGTCGATTCGATGGCCGCACCGTGGAGCCCCGCGTGGCTGCGGATGGACCCGTTCGTGTTCGCGCCGCAGCTGCGCGGCCTGCCGATGTACATCTCGGCGGCCAGTGGCCTGCCGGGCCAGTTCGACCAGCCGAACTCGGCGGTCGGCCTGTTCAACACCGGCAACGCGATGGCGCTGGAAGCCCTCTCGCTGGTCAACACCCGTGCGTTCCAGGTCCGCCTGAACTCGCTGGGTATCCCGGCGCGGTTCGACTTCCCGGCCGCGGGCACCCACTCCTGGAAGTACTGGGAGGGCGAGCTGTTCGCCTCCCGCAACATGATCCTGGACGCCACCGGCGCCTGGTGATCTAGTTCGCTGCTTCGCACTCAGGCCGCGCCGATTCCGGTGCGGCCTGAGTCGTATCCAAGGGTCGGTCGATTCCCTGCCCGTGAGCGTTTGCCAGATATACGCGGCTCCGCAACCGGCATTCAAGACAGCGCAGCGCGTGTCTCCCCGAAACAGCGCTGCCGCCGGAGTACAAAGCTCTTGTGGCAGGGATTGCGTGCGGTACCTGGGGGAGACGCCAACGTCGCGGCGCTCGTCCGGTCCGCAGACGGCTCATGCTGCTGTCCATCGCAATGGTTCTGCCGCTCGCCGCGGGTTTGCCCGCGGAAGCCCCCTCCGTAGCGCAGCCCTCCGCCGCCGCCGCTCTCGCTCCGCCGATCGTGCAGAACGTCGTGTGGCTCACCGACCGCCGGGTCGCGTTGTGGGTTGCCTCGCCGTCCATGGGCGTGCCCATCCAGGTACAGCTGCTGCTGCCCAGGGATTGGAACACTCGCCCGGACGCCAGGTTTCCGGTGCTGTACATGCTCGACGGCCTGCGCGCCGCCAACGACGAGAGCGGATGGACGAAGGACGCGGGCGCGGTCGATTTCTTCGCCGACAAGAACGTCACCGTGGTACTCCCGGTCGGCGGCCAGTCCAGTTTCTACTCCGACTGGCTGGAACCGAACAACGGCCACAACTACAAGTGGGAAACCTTCCTGACCAAGGAGCTGCCGCCGCTGCTGGAGAGCCAGTGGCGGGCAACGGATGTACGCGGTATGGAGGGCTTGTCGATGGGCGGCACGGCCGCCATGTCCCTAGCTGCCCGCAATCCCGGCTTCGTGAAGTACGCCGCCTCCTATTCCGGCTTCCTGACCACTTTGACCTTGGGTATGCCGCAGGCCATCCAATTCGCGATGCGCGATGCGGGTGGATTCGACTCGGCCGCGATGTGGGGGCCGCCGACCAGTCGCGAGTGGGCGGAGCACGACCCGTACGAACTGGCCGACAAGCTGAACGGGATCAGTCTCTACTTGTCCAGTGGCAGCGGCGCGCCCGGTCTCTACGACCAGGCTTCCGGCATTCCGGGTGTGAGCACCAACTACGCGGGCATGGGCCTGGAAATCCTGTCCCGGCTCACCTCGCAGAACTTCGTGACCAAATTGCGCGACCTGGGCGTCCCCGCCCAGGTGAACTACCGCCAGTCCGGCACGCATTCCTGGCCGTACTGGGATTTCGAGATGCGCCAATCCTGGCCTCAGGCAGCGGGCGCGCTCGGAGTCGACCCAGGCAAGCTCGCCTGCGAGGCGGGCGGCGCGATCGGCGCTGTGGTCGCCGCGAACGGTTGGCTCGGGGAGTGTGTCACCGGCGAGTACCAGGTGTCCGGCGGCGTGGCCCAGGACTTCAAGGGTGGACGGGTGTTCTTCTCGCCGAGCAGCGGCGCGCACACGGTGGGCGGCGCGATCGGCGCCGGCTATCAGGCCGCGATGGGGTCGGCCGGACCACTCGGCCTGCCGGTGGGCGGCGAGCGTCCGCTGCCGGACGGTCGCGGCACGCTGCAGGACTTCCAGAACGGTGCGCTGTACTGGACCCCGCAGACCGGCGCGCAGGTGGTGCGCGGCGCGATTCTGCAGGAGTGGGGCAGGCAAGGCTATGAGCGTGGCCCGGCGGGCTACCCGATCGCACCGGAGGTCAAGACGCCGACCAAGGACGGCGCGGTGCAAGCGTTCGAGAACGGGCCATTCTATTACAGCGAGAAAACCGGCGTGCATCACGTCCACGGTCTGATCCTGGGCAAGTATGCCCAAATGGGCTACGAGAACAGCTGGCTGGGTTTCCCGCTCGTCGAGGAGCAGCCGCTGAAGGATCTCGGCCGGTTCATCGGATTCGAAGGCGGCAACCTCTACTGGAGTCCGGTGTCGGGAGTCTGGGCGGTGCAGAACGGCCCGGTCATGGATGCTTGGCGCGAAGCAGGTTACGAGAACGGCAAACTCGGCTACCCGATCAGCGACCAGTTCCCCATCCCCGATGGCGTCCAGCAGAACTTCCAAGCCGGGTTCATCACCGTGCGCGACGGCAAACCGGAAGTGCACAGCATCTGAAACCAGACTCAGGTGTGATCCGCAAACGACGCGTCGAGCACGAGATCGGGGAGCGGTCACCGCTCGGTGGACCACGGGCGCTGTCGCGATCATCCGGATTGCCCGTCGATTCCGCCATCGCCTCCTCGTCTGATCGCGAAGCGATGGCGTCGTCGTCCAACAGCGTCGTCGTCCTACAGCGTCGTCGTCCTACAGCGTCGTCGTCCAACAGCACTGAGTCGACCGCCTGACCGGAACCGCGTAACCGTGGTTTTGCCTTCGTCGGGGAGCCCGCACACCACGCTCACTCCGATGGTCTCGGTGGCCGCGATGCCGCGCACTGCACGTTCACATCGGCGCGGAGGACGAGCGGCAGTGGCGCTTTCACCAACTCGCCGCGCTACCCCTGGTTATATCTGGATCCGGGGGAGAAGTCTTCCCGCCGGGGCGCATGTGGCGCAGATAGACCATCGATTCAGTTTGCCGGTCAATCGCTGGCCTTTTCTCACCCGCGGTCAGCAGACCAGCAACCACCGCACTTGCCCCTTTCGAATAGCCGCGGTGCTTCGACGAACCGAGATCCGCCGATATCGCCATCGATGGCGGCTCGGGAATGGCAGATCTCGAATCCTCACTCTCCATAAGGCGTTTGGAGTTCAATGATCACTACGGTGGTCCGGCCTTTCCGGCCACGCGACGACAGGGGGTAGCCCGGCATGGGATGGGACCGGTCTGGTCGGGAGTCCGAGCGGTGACCGGCGTACTCGACGGAGCGCCACTGCACTCGACGGTGGTGACGGCCTTGCGCGGGTCCGGCGCCGGACCCGGTGAACACGCAGCAGTTGCTGGTCGAGCTGATGCGGGCCGATTCGTCGGGCAGTTGGGCCCGAATCCGGCTCGACGCTGGCGTCGAGACTTTGCCGCCGAATGTACTGGCCTAGGCGCGGTAGCAGGCGCACAACCGACCGTTCAGCGCCCAACAGCGACGACCCCCACTTCCGGACCTGCGGCCTCGGCCAGTGTGGCAGCCGCCGCCCAGCGCGTTCCGACGATAAGGCAGCCGATTTATTGTGCGTACTGCGGCGGGACGCCCGCGGTGAACGTCGATATCCACAATCATCGCGGACTCATTCTCTGGATGTCATTCCTCAGGCAGCCCGGACCATTTTGCCGCGACTGCGGCCTGGCCACCTATCGTCGGGGATGACCAGCGAAACCGTGTCGTTGGGCTGGTGGGGTCTGTTCCCACTGTTCGTCACCACGATCACGCTGCTGGTGGGCACGTCGGCATATGCGGCGATCAACTCCTTGCCGCCACGGCTCCCCGGTATGCCAGGCGCACCCCCTCTCGCCGAGTAAGCCGCTCTGTCGCCATTTCATTGTTGACCTGCCAATCCTGGCAAGAAGTTAGCCAGCTTCCGTAACTTCGGAGATCGAGCAGAAGCGACGGACTTCGTTGTTACTTCCATCGTTTCCTACGACGGCCCACGCTCCGATTTCTCGCCACCGGAACCTGCACCGTCTACATCTCGGGTGATGGCGTCCGGCCGGTCGCCTCGATGTAGCCGAACGAGGCCGACCGAGCCTGTAGGCCGCTCAGCTGAGACCGACGCCCGGGCGTGCGAGTGAAGTGCGATCCGACCTTGCCGGTTTGTAGCGCTGGAAAGTCCGACCGAGAAACCACGGTCCCCAACCGACCGAACGGGCTCAACCCCCGTTTCCGAGCGAAACGAGACCTAGCATTCCCGGTCGCGGCCCGCGAGCCTCCCAGGGGCCGCGAACCCGCAGCGCCGTAGGCGCTGCCGATTAGACACAGCTAGCCTGGTGGGCGACCCGACCCGCTTCGCGAACAGATCGAGGACAAGAATTCATGCATCGGACCCGTGGAAAGGTACTTGCCGTGGCTGCGGCGATTGCCGCGACCGGCCTGCTCGCCGCGTGCGGCGACAATGATTCGACTGTTTCGAGTACACCAACGCTGAACCGCACCACCACGACGGCGACGCAGCCGGCCGCCTCGTCGACCACTGCCGCCGCGCCGGGACAGGCCGCGCCGGGACAGCCCGCGCCGGAACAACCGCCCACGGAGACGGTCGCTCCCGAGCGGCCTTCGCCGGTGCCGACCGAGGCCGCGCCGCCGGTGGACACGTCGAAGTTCACCGACAAAGACAAGCGTTTCCTCGACGAACTGCAGAAGCAGGGCATCACCCCGTCCACCCCTGACATCGCGCTGAGCATCGGCGCGTACGTCTGCCAGGGCACCGCCTCCGGCGCGTCCGATCAGGATCTGATGACCTTCGTCAATGCCATGGCCGGTTCCGACCCGTCCTTCGATCCGGCGAAGATGCCGGTCGAGCGGGCCGGGCAGATCTACATCTCCGCCGCAAAGGCGACGTACTGCCAGTGAGTGCGCGCCGTCGTTCGATGTCCCGCCGGCCGAAGCCGGCGGGATGTTTGATCTTGATCGGCGTCGTTGTGCTGATCATCGTCGTCGCTCTGCTGCTGTGGTACCTGCTCGCGGGACGGTTGCGGCCGCCGGTGCCCGGACCGAAGCCGCCGGAGCGGCCGACCTCGCAGCCCGCGAGTTGTCCTGATGTGCAGATGATTTCGGTGCCGGGCACCTGGGAGTCGAACAGCAACGACGATCCGCACAACCCGACCGCGAACCCGGTGTCGCTGATGCTCAACGTGTCCGGTCCGGTCGGGGGGCGGTATTCGCCCGAACGGCTGGACGTGTACACCGTTCCGTACGTCGCGCAGTTCTCCAACCCGATCGCGATCCCGCCGGACGGCCAGCAGTCCTATAACAACAGCCGGTCCGAGGGAACCACGCGGATGATCGACGCGATGGCCGACCGCAATAAGGAGTGTCCGCTGACCTCCTACGTGATCGCCGGGTTCTCCCAGGGCGCGGTGATCGCGGGTGACGTCGCCGCGCAGATCGGCGCGAACAACGGGCCGGTACCCGCCGACCTGGTACTCGGAGTGACGCTGATCGCCGACGGGCGGCGCACCGGCGAGGTCGGACCCGGCCAGGCGATCCAGGTCGGCACGCCTCCGCCAGGGGTCGGCGCCGAAGTCGCGCTGCGGGGATTGAACGTGCCCGGCATCGTGATGACCGGTCCGCGTCAAGGGGGCTTCGGCTCCCTGGCCGACCGCACTTATACGATCTGCGCGCCCGGCGACCTGATCTGCGACGCACCGCGGGAGGCATTGAACCCATGGAACATCGTCGGCAGCCTGACCACCTTGGCCAGTGCCGTGGGCAATCCGGTGCACAGTCTCTACAACGGCTTCGTGGTCGACAGCGACGGCACCACGGCGACACAGTGGACGGTCACCTGGGCCGACGGTCTCATCGACGCGGCGCCGCGTCCGCCGCACCCGTGAGAATTCACGGCACGTGACGTACCCCGCAGACCGATGGCGTGACAAGCGCAACTCGAGTGGGTCGGCACGCTGTAAAGTGCCCTGGTGATCGCGACGCCGGGCAACGCCGCAGGGCACCCTCTGGTGGGCGTCGCGCCCGAAATTCCTCACAGCCAGGAGCATGAGTTCATGACAGAAGCCGCCGCACCGGCCACCACGGCGAGCCGTGAAGCGGATGCTGCGTTGACCGCGGAGGCGGGGTCGACCGCGGAGGCGGGGTCGACCGCGGAGGCGGGGTCGACCGCGGAGGCGGGGTCGACCGCGTTGGGCACTCCCCTGCGTCCATTCCGCTTCGCGGCCGCGGGCGAGGGAAACAAGCAGGAGGGCGGCGCCCGCAAGTTCGTCCAGACGGCGCAACAGGCCGAGGAGTACGGCTTCGACACCTTCGTCGTGCCCGATCACCTCGGTGAGCAGATCGGGCCGATCGCCGCGCTCGGCGCACTGACCCAGGCCACCGAGCGGATCCGGCTGGGAACGTCGGTGCTGGCGAATGGTTTCCGCCACCCGGTAGTGCTGGCCAAGGACCTGGCCACGATCGACGTGCTGTCCAAGGGCAGACTCGAGGTCGGCCTCGGCGCGGGGTGGATCAAGGAAGAGTTCGAGAACGCGGGCATTCCGTATGAGTCACCCGGTGTTCGGCTCGAGAAGCTTGACGAGGCACTGACCATCCTGGACGTGCTGCTGCGCGGCCAGGAGTGCACCTTCGACGGCAAGCACTACCAGGTGCGCGGCGTCAAGGGCACGCCACGGCCGCGGCAGGGTCCGCGCCCGCCGATCTGTACCGGCGGTGGCGGCCCGAAGATGCTGCGGTTGGCCGCCAAGCACGCCGACATCGTCTCCGTCGTTCCGGTCACCACCAAGAACGGCAAGGGCCTACTCTCCGGCATCACTATCGAGAAGGCCATCGAAAAGGTGAACCTGATCAAGGAGGCCGCCGGTGACCGGTTCGCCGACATCGAGCTGAACTGGGCCATCACCGCCGTCGTGATCACCGACGATCGGGAGAAGACCGCGGAGATGGCGTTGTCGGCCTTGGAGCGGGGACTTCACCCGAACCTCGAGGTGGATGTTCAGCTGTCCGTCGAGGACATCCTGAACTCGCCTTACGTGGCGATCGGTACCTTCGAGGAGATCGCGGAGCAGATCCGACGTGTGCGCCAACTCACCTCGATGTCGTACGTAGGTGTTTTTCCCACCCAGATGGACGCGTTCGCTCCGGTTATCCCCCTGCTGCGGGATGAGTGAGCCAGTCTTCTCTGTAACATAACTCTGGTTTGAGTACATCTAGCCGATAGCGGTCACCGCGCAGACCGCACAAATCTGCAGGCTGGCTCTGCACTTGGAGCACCCGCGGGCGAAAGCGAGTCGGGGCCTCACAGGTAACAGCGGCGATGTCGCCGTCTTGCTGCGTGTGCCTCGGAGGAGAAGAAGGAATGGAAGAGACTTTCGACGACTACCTGGACGAAACCGGGAACATCCGAATTCCCGAGGATCACACCCTGGTGGATCACGTCGAGAAGCACACCCGGAACGACGCGAACACCCTCGCGTACCGCTACATCGATTACTCGCGTGAGCGTGATGGCGAGGCGCTGGAGCTGACGTGGCGTGAGTTCGGTATTCGGCTGCGCGCGGTGGCCGCTCGATTGCAGCAGGTGACCAATCCGGGTGACCGGGTCGCGATCCTCGCACCGCAGGGCCTGGACTACGTGATCTCCTTCTTCGCCGCGATCTACGCCGGAACCATCTCGGTCCCGCTGTTCGACCCGGACGAGCCGGGCCATACCGACCGCCTGCACGCGGTGCTCGGCGACTGTGAACCTTCGGCCATCCTGACCGCCAGCTCCTCGGCGGCCGGGGTCCGGCAGTTCTTCCGGTCGCTGCCCGCCGCGGCGCGCCCGCGCATCATCGCGGTGGACGCGATCCCCGACAGCGTCGGCGAGAGCTGGGTGCGCCCGGATATCGCGATCGACGACATCGCCTATCTCCAGTACACCTCGGGCTCCACCCGGGTTCCCGCCGGCGTCGAGATCACCCATCGTGCGGTCGGGACCAACCTGCTGCAGATGGTCGAGGCGATCAACCTGGACTGGAACTCGCGCGGCGTCACCTGGCTGCCGCTGTTCCACGATATGGGCCTGCTGACGGTGATCCTGCCCGCGGTGGGTGGCAAGTACATCACCATCATGTCGCCGAGCGCGTTCGTGCGCCGCCCGTACCGCTGGATCAAGGAGCTGGCCGCCGCTTCCGATGGCGCCGGAACTTTCGCCGCCGCACCGAATTTCGCGTTCGAGCACGCGGCCACGCGCGGTCTGCCGAAGAACGGCGAGTCGCTGGATCTGTCCAATGTCATCGGCCTGATCAATGGCAGCGAGCCGGTCACGACGTCGTCGATGAAGAAGTTCAACGACGCGTTCGCGCCATACGGCCTGCCCAAGACCGCTATCAAACCGTGCTACGGCATGGCCGAGGCGACGTTGTTCGTCTCCGCCACCAAGGCCGAGGACGAAGCGAAGGTCACCTACGTCGACCGCACAGAGCTCAACGCGGGTCGCATGGTGCGGGTCGAGCCGACCACGGAGAACGCGATCGCGCAGGTATCCTGCGGCTACATCGCGCTCTCGCAGTGGGCGACGATCGTCGATCCGGAGACGGTCGACTCCGACGGCGGCGGCCACGAACTGCCCGACGGTCGGGTCGGCGAGATCTGGCTGCACGGCAACAACATGGGCATCGGATACTGGGGTCGTCCCGACGAGACCGCGGCGACGTTCCAGAACAAGGTCACCCATCGGCTGGCCGAGGGCAGCCACGCCGAGGGCGCCGAGGCGGACGCGAACTGGATGCGCACCGGTGACTATGGCGTGTACTTCGAAGGTGAGCTCTACATCACCGGGCGCGTCAAGGACTTGGTCATCGTGGACGGCCGTAACCACTACCCACAGGACCTGGAGTTCTCCGCACAGGAGGCGAGCAAGGCGCTGCGCCCCGGCTTCGTTGCCGCGTTCTCGGTGCCGGCCAATCAACTCCCGGCCGAGGTGTTCGAGCAGGGCAGCCACTCCGGTCTGAAGTTCGACGCCGACGATGCCTCCGAGCAGCTGGTCATAGTCGGAGAGCGGGGGCCGGGCGCGGGCAAGGCCGACCCACTGCCCATCGCCGACGCGGTGCGGGCCGCCATCTCGCTGCGCCACGGCGTGACCGTTCGCGACGTCCTGCTGGTGCCCGCGGGGTCGATTCCGCGCACCTCCAGCGGCAAGATCGCCCGGCGCGCCTGCAAGGCCGCTTATCTGGAGGGAACACTGCGGGGTGGTTACACCCAGCAAGCATTCCCCGATGCACTGGAAGAGTAATGCCAGGGCGGCCTCGGACCGACCACCGACGCTCGGCGCCGACCTTCCCACGCCGAGCGTCAATACACGGTACGCCCGGTACGCAGACAGGTAGCTTGAGGAATTGATGGCTGACAACGAGGGCACGCCCGACCAGACAACCGAAATCGATCCCGCCGATGCGGTCGCCGAGCAGGCGAAAGGCGGCCCGCACACCGACATGTCGGTGGCGGAGCTGCGCGAGTGGTTGCGGCGCTGGGTAGCCGAGGCAACCGGACAGCCGATCGAACAGATCACCGTGGACCGGCCGATGGAGGAGTTCGGGCTCGCCTCGCGCGACGCCATCGCCTTGTCCGGTGACATCGAGGAACTGACCGGCGTGATGCTGACGGCCACCGTCGCCTACCAGCATCCGACGATCGCCTCGCTCGCCGAGCGGATCATCAACGGCGAGCCGGAGGCGCCGGCGGAATCCTCCGACGACGCCTTCTATACCGCGGGCTACCCGCCGGGCGCGGCGCACGATATCGCCATCGTCGGCATGTCGACCCGGCTGCCCGGCGCGGGCACGACGCCGGAATCGACCTGGGAATTCCTGATCGGACGCGGCGACGCGATCCGTGCGCTGCCCGAAGGCCGATGGGCTGAGTTCGCCAGTGACCCGGTGGCGGCCGAGGCGATCGCCGAGGGCAACACCCTGGGCGGCTATCTCGACCAAGACGTGGTGAAGAACTTCGACGCGGAGTTCTTCGCGATGTCGCCGATCGAGGTCGAGCGGGTCGATCCGCAGCAGCGCTTGATGATGGAGTTGACCTGGGAGGCGTTGGAACACGCCAGAATTCCGGCGAGCGATCTCAAGGGCAAGCCGGTCGGTGTCTTCATCGGCACCTCCACCAACGACTTCATGTTGATCGCCGCGCTCGGGCTCGGCGCGGACGACCCGTCCGCGCCCGCGTCGGCCGCCGCCTACGGCCTGACCGGTAGCTCGTCGGGCATCATCGCCAACCGCATCTCCTACTTCTATGACTTCCGCGGCCCTTCGATCGCCGTCGACACCGCGTGCTCGTCCACGCTCGTCGCGGTGCATCAGGCGGTACGCGCGTTGCGCGACGGCGACGCCGATCTCGCGCTGGCGGGCGGGGTGAACATGCTGCTCGCGCCGATGGCCACACTCGGCTTCGACTCGGTCGGCGCGGTCGCGAAGGACGGAAGGATCAAGGCGTTCTCCGCCGACGCCGACGGCATGGTGCGTTCCGAGGGCGCCGGTCTGGTCGTGCTCAAGCGCCTCGCCGACGCCGAGCGCGACGGCGACCGGATCCTGGCCGTCATCAAGGGCTCCGCGGTCAACAATGACGGCCGCTCCAACGGCCTGGTCGCCCCGAATCCCGACGCCCAGGCCGACGTGCTGCGCCGGGCCTACCGGGACGCGGGCGTCGCGCCGAGCACCGTGGACTACATCGAGGCGCACGGTACCGGGACATTGCTCGGGGACCCGATCGAGGCCGACGCACTCGGCCGGGTGGTCGGCCGCGGCCGCGACGCGGACAAGCCGGCCCTGCTCGGTTCCGCGAAGACCAACTTCGGCCACTTGGAGTCCGGTGCCGGTGCCGCCAGCCTGGCCAAGGTGGTCATGGCGTTCCAGCACAATCTGGTGCCGCCGAACGTCCACTTCGCGGGCCCCAACCCGTACATCCCGTTCGACCAGGCGCATCTGAAGGTCGTCGCGGAACCGACCGAGTTTCCGCGCTACAGCGGCACCGCCACCGTCGGTATCTCCGGCTTCGGCTTCGGTGGCACCAACGCGCACGTCGTCCTGCAGGAGTATGTGCCCAGCGCGGCCCAGGCCGCTGCCCCCGAGCCCACTCCAGCGGTTGCCGCCGCCGACCTCGAGGCCGAGTTGGACGACGAGACCACCGATGTGGTCGCGGAAGCCGATGCCGTCGTGGCCGAGGCGGCGGCGGAACAAGCCGCCGAAACGTCCGCGTTCGTCGCCGAATGGACTGCCGAGCGGACCGCGCCGTTGCCGGTGATCCTGCCGGTATCGGGGTATCTGCCCTCGCGTCGCCGCCGCGCCGCCGGCGAGTTGGCCGACTGGCTGGAGTCCGAGACAGGCGCCGCGACTGCATTGGCAGACGTGGCGCGTTCGCTCGCCAAGCGCAGCCACTGGCGTTCGCGCGGCGTCGTGCTCGCCACGTCGCACGAGGAAGC
This sequence comes from Nocardia sp. NPDC049190, assembly GCF_040648115.1. Lineage (NCBI taxonomy): Bacteria > Bacillati > Actinomycetota > Actinomycetes > Mycobacteriales > Nocardiaceae > Nocardia > Nocardia sp. NPDC049190. The sequence continues at coordinate 46,774 of NZ_JBEZDE010000001.1, read as the reverse complement.
GATCGCCGGACTGCGCGCCATCGCGGCGGGCAAGCCGGGCGCGGGCGTATCCACCGCCGATGCCCCGGCCGCTTTGGGCCCGATGTGGGTGCTCGCCGGTTTCGGCGCGCAACACCGCAAAATGGGCAAGCAGCTGTACCTGGAGAACGCGATCTTCGCGAAGGCCGTCGACGAGGTCGATGAGCTGGTGCAGGACGAGGCCGGGTACTCCGTCCGCGAGATGTTCCTGGACGACGGCCAGGACTACGACGTCGGCACCTCGCAGGTCGGCATCTTCACCATCCAGATCGGCCTCGCCGCGCTGCTGCGCGCGCACGGTGCGCAGCCGGCGGGGGTGGTCGGACATTCGATGGGGGAGGTGGCGGGCGCCTACATTGCCGGTGGTCTCCCGCTCGAGGACGCGGTCCGCGTGATCTGCGCCCGTTCTCGCCTGATGGGCGAGGGCGAGCAGATGATCAGCGACGACGACGTGCGCAATATGGCGCTGATCGAGTACAGCGCCGAGGATGTCGCCGCACTGCTGCCGGACTACCCGGATGTCGAGGTCGCGGTGTACGCGGCGCCGACCAACACCGTGATCGGCGGCCCGCAGGACCAGGTCGCGGCGATCGTCGCGCAGGTCGAAGCCGCTGGCAAGTTCGCGCGCGTGCTGCAGACCCGGGGTGCGGGCCATACCTCGCAGATGGATCCGCTGCTGGGTGAGCTGGCTGCCGAGCTCGCGGGCATCGAGCCGACCGCGCTGAAGACCGGTCTCTACTCGACCGTGCACCAGGAGCGGTACTTCCGTCCCGGCCACGACCCGATCCACGACGAGGACTACTGGGTCAAGAACATGCGCCACAGCGTGTACTTCACCAACGCGGTGAAGCTCGCGGTGGACACCGGGCACACCACATTCCTGGAGCTGTCGCCGAATTCCGTTGCGCTGATGCAGGTGCTGGGTACCACCTTCGCGGCAGGCGTGCACGACGCGCAACTCATCGCGACCCTCAAGCGCAAGGAGGATGAGTCCGCGGGTATCGTCGCCGCGCTCGCCCAGCTCTATGTGTACGGGCACCAGGTGGATCTGCTCTCGCTGCTTGGCACCGGTGAGTACGCGGATCTGCCACGAACCACGTTCCTGCGCAAGGAGTACTGGCCGAAGGCCACGATGTCGGCCGGCGGCAACAGTCGGGTCCCCGGCGCGCACGTGGCGCTGCCCGACGGTAGACACGTCTGGGAGGTATCGACGTCCGCCGTCACCGACCTGTCTGCACTGGTGACCTCCGCTGCGGCACAGGTGCTCAACGATGTTGCGCTGGGCGCCTCGATCCCGCACGGGGCGATTCCGGCCGCGGGCACGCTCACCACGACCCTTACCCCGCACCCCGGCGGCGCCTCGGTGCAGGTGCACGCCAAGGAAGACGCCGCTTTCCGGCTGGTGCTCGACGCGGTGGTGACCGCGAGCCAGTCGATGCCCTCGGAAACTCCTGTGGCCGAATCGGTCTCGGTCGCTGCCGCGACCGAGCAGAGTGACGCCGATATCGAGGTCGTGGAGACCTTCGGGGAGCGATGGGACCCGAACGGCGCCCAGACCGTGGAGGAGCGGCTCGCGCTGATCGTCGCGGAGTCCATGGGCTATGCGGTCGAGGACCTCCCGATGGAGATCCCGCTGATGGAACTCGGCCTGGATTCGCTGATGGCCATGCGCATCAAGAACCGAGTCGAGTACGAGTTCGATATTCCGCAACTGCAGATCCAGGCTGTCCGAGACGCGAGTCTGCACGAGGTCGGCAAGGTGCTCCGCTACGCCATCGAGCACCGCGACGAGGTGCAGGCGATGGCGGATAAGCAGGCCGCCGACAAGGCGGCCGGCGGCTCGGGCGAACTGACCGTGGACGGCGACCTTCTGACCGCTGCCAGGGCGGCGCTCGCTACTGGCGCGGACCCGGTGGCTTTGGTGTCGGGTGCGCCCGCCGCCACGCCGGACACAGCTGCCGCGGTTTCGGATGCCGCCATCACAACGCCGGACACAGCTGCGTCCGAAGCCGACTCGGCTGCGGCCGGCGAGCGGGTCGCCGAGCCGGCCCCCGCGGTGGCGGTGGTCCCGGCCGCTGCGGCCGCGGTCTTCGGCGGCGGGCAGGCCGCTGACGAAGACGACGTTCCGCCGCGCGATGCCGCCGAACGCCTGACCTTCGCCACCTGGGCGGTGGTGACCGGTAAGTCGGCCGGGGGCATCTTCAACACGCTGCCGATCCTCGATGAGGACACCGCCGAGAAGATGGCGGCGCGGCTGACCGAACGGGTCAAGGCCGAGATCACCGTCGATGACGTGCTCGACTGCGAGACCATCGAGCAACTTGCCGACATCGTTCGCGAGTTGCAGAACAGCGGCGCCGACGTGGACGGGTTCGTCCGCCCGCTGCGTCCCCGGCCGGACGGCTCGACCGCGGCGCCGGTGTTCGTGTTCCATCCTTCGGGCGGCAACACGCTGGTCTACGAGCCGTTGCTCAAGCGGTTGCCGGAGGGCACGCCGATGTACGGCCTCGAGCGGGTCGAGGGCTCCATGGAGGAGCGCGCCCGGCAGTACCTGCCGGAACTGCGCAAGATCCAGGGTGCGGGGCCGTATGTGCTCTACGGCTGGTCGCTGGGCGCGGTGCTGGCCCTTCAGGTCGCGCAGTTGCTGCGTGCGGAAGGCGCGGACGTTCGGCTGGTGGGCCTGATCGACCTGGCCATCCCGACCGAGGGGGAGGACAACAGCCCTGCTGAGCGGGTGCGCCGGATCGAGCGCTACCAGGACTTCGCGAAGCGGACCTACGGTGTCGAGGGCGAGTTGGACCGCGAGCAGTTGGAGTCGCTGGCGGCAGCGTCCGACGACGAGCAGTTCAAGATGATCAGCGATCTGATCAAGATCAGTGGCGCGAAGATCCCGGGCGGTGTGCTCGAGCACCAGCGCACCTCGTGGATCGACAGCCGCCACCTCGCCAGGACCCAGCCGTCCCACTACGACGGCGACGTCGTGCTCTACCTCGCCGACCGCTACCACGACGGCATGATCGAGCTCGAGCCTCGATTCGCCGACCGAGTGCCCAATGGCGGCTGGGACGACTACCTGACGAACCTGGAGATCATCCGCGTGCCGGGCGATCACCTGCAGATCATCGACGAACCGCGGATCGGGAAGATCGGGGCCGACCTGACCGCGAAGCTCGTCGCGCTCGAGGCGAAAGGGGCCAAGTGAGCACGACTGCCGAAAAACTTGCCGACCTGCGAAAGCGACTGGAATTAGCGCAGGAACCGGCGGGTGCGGCGGGGGTGGCCAAGCGGGCGAAGAAGGGAATTCCCAGCGCTCGCGACCGGATCAACATGCTGCTCGATCCGGGCACTTTCGTGGAGATCGGTGCGCTGGTGCGCAAACCGGGCGATCCCGCCGCGCTGTACGGCGATGGTGTGGTTACCGGCCATGGCCTGGTCGAAGGCAGGCCGGTGGCGGTGTTCTCACATGATCAGACCGTCTACGGTGGTTCGGTCGGCGAGATGTTCGGCCGCAAGGTGGCCGGGATGCTGGAGTACGCGGCCAAGGTCGGCTGTCCGGTGGTCGGCATCAACGACTCCGGCGGGGCCCGCGTGCAGGAGGCGGTGACCTCGCTGGCGTGGTACGCCGAACTCGGGCGGCGTCAGGAGCCACTGTCGGGTCTGGTCCCGCAGATCTCGATGATCCTCGGTAAGTGCGCTGGTGGCGCCGTATACGCCCCGATCAACACCGACGTGGTGGTGGCGACCGAAGAGGCGTACATGTTCGTCACCGGGCCCAAGGTGATCCGTGAGGTCACCGGCGAGGACGTGAGCCTGGAGGAACTCGGCGGCGCGCGCAGCCAGGCCGAGTACGGCAACATCCATCACGTCGCCAAAGACGAGGCCTCCGCGTTCGAGTGGGTCCGGGAGTACCTCAGCTTCCTGCCCACCAGCTGCCAAGAGTTGGCGCCGATCGTGAACCCCGGTATCGAGCCGGAGATCACCGACAGCGACCTGGAGCTGAATTCGATCGTCCCGAACTCCGACAACGCCGGATACGACATGCACGACATCCTGTTGCGGCTGTTCGACGACGGCGCGTTCCACGAGGTCGGCGCGTCCGCGGGCCGCAACATCATTACCGGGTTCGCTCGCGTCGACGGGCGCAGTGTCGGTGTGGTGGCCAACCAGCCGATGGTCTACGCGGGTGCGCTGGACGCGCGGGCGTCGGACAAGGCGGCGCACTTCGTGCGACTGTGCGACGCGTTCGAGATCCCGCTGGTGTTCGTCGTCGATACGCCCGGCTTCCTGCCCGGTGTCGAGCAGGAGAAGATCGGCGTCATCAAGCGTGGCGGCCGGTTCCTGTTCTCCTACGTCGAGGCCACGGTGCCGAAGGTGACCGTGGTGATCCGCAAGTCCTACGGCGGCGGCTATGCCGTGATGGGTTCCAAGCAACTGGGCGCCGACGTGAACCTGGCCTGGCCCACCGCGCGCATCGCGGTGATGGGCGCCGAGAGCGCGGTCAGCCTGATCGGCGGCAAGCAGATCGAGGCGGCGCCGGAGGACCAGCGTGCGGCGATTCGCCAGCAGATGATCGACTTCTACAACGCCACCATCGCAACGCCGTGGGTGGCCGCGGAGCGGGGATACGTCGACGCGGTCATCGAGCCGTCGACCACCCGCCTGGAGCTACGTCGCGCGCTACAGCTGTTGCGGGGCAAGAGCGTCGCTCGCAACCCGCGCAAGCACCATCTGCTGCCGTTGTAGCGTCGGAGGAACACGAATCGGGCCGGCACCCCTTGGCGGCACGGCCCGATTCGTGTCCGGTGTGGCGAAATCAGCTGATGCTGGCGGATTCGATGACGACGTCGTCCACCGGGACGTCCTGATGCATGCCCGCCGAGGAGGTGGCGACGGCGGCGATCTTGTCGACCACTTCGGTGCCCTCGGTCACCGCGCCGAAGACGGTGTAGCCCCAGCCCGCCGGGGTGGGGGCGGAGTGGTTGAGGAAGTCGTTGTCGGAGACATTGATGAAGAACTGCGCGGTGGCCGAGTGCGGGTCGTTGGTGCGAGCCATCGCGACGGTGTACTTGGTGTTCTTCAGGCCGTTGTTCGCCTCGTTCTGGATCGGGTCCTTGGTGCCCTTCTGGCGCAGGCCGGGCTCGAAGCCGCCGCCTTGAATCATGAAGCCGGGAATGACGCGGTGGAAGATCGTGCCGTTGTAGTGGCCTGCGTTCACGTAGTCCACGAAGTTGCGCACCGAGGCGGGCGCCTTCTCCTCGTTCAGTTCGAGGACGATCGGTCCGTAGTTTGTCGAGAGATTCACCTTGGTCATACCCCCACCTTTCCATCGTGGTCTCGGTCGGTTCGCAGTGCGGGGTCCTGTGTCGCCCCCTGGCGTCCGCGAAGTGCCGTGTTCTGGCTCGTCGCGCACATTCCTGAGAATCGGCTCCGAATACCCTGCGGCCAACACGCTGAGCCCACGGAACTTCTCCGGTCGGCGTACCACCGACACAGACAAGAGATTTCGTCAGCAGATGGGCATCTCGTCGGGCACCTCCAGAGCCCGCCCGGCACTCGACCGCCAGCCCGTGACGCGATGTTCGAGGCACCGAAGACCGGCATGAAACGCGGAGAGGCGCAGGAGCCAGATAGCATTGCGAACCGTGCCCGACGCCGCCACTGCTGTCTTGACAAAACCACCCGCCGTTCCAGCGGTCACACCGAGCGACTTCCGCACTGCGCGAATAATCGCGCTGGTCGCCGGGGCGCTCGGCGCGTTGTTCGCTCTGGCGACACCGTTTTTACCGGTCGCGCAGACGACCGCGGTGCTGAACTGGCCGCAGAGCGGAACGCTCGGCAATGTCGAGGCGCCGCTGATGGCGCAGGTCCCGATCGATCTGAACGCGACGATTCCGTGCGCCACGATCGCACAACTGCCGGAGCGGGGCGGCATGCTGCTGGCCACCGCGCCGCCGCAGGGTGACCGGGCCGCGCTGGAAGCGTTGTTCGTCCGGGTCGCGGGCAACTCGGTGGACGTGGTCGACCGCAACGCGGTCGTGGTGTCGGCGGACCGGGACCGGATGGGCGCGTGCACGTCGCTGACCATCAGCTCGGATGCCGACCGTACCGCGGCGGTGTTCAACGGACTGACCAGGCAGGTCGAGCGGCCGGGCGCGGGCGGGGCCACCGAGACGGTCACGGTGCCGGTGGAAGGTCAGCTGAGCGGCGATCTGCGACCCCAGGTGGTCGGCGTGTTCTCCGACCTCAAGGGCGCGGCGCCCGCCGGGTTGGCGTTCCACATGACGGTGGACACCCGTTTCTCCTCCAGTCCGACCGCGATCAAGCTGATCGCGATGATCGCGGCGGTGCTGTGCACGCTGGTCGCGCTGGCGGCGCTGGCCCGGCTGGACAGCGATGACGGGCGCGGGCACCGTCGGTTCCTCCCGGCGAACTGGCTGAAGCCGACCTGGGCGGACGGTGCGGTGATCGGCACCTTGGTGCTGTGGCACTTCGCGGGCGCGAACACCTCCGACGACGGCTACATCCTCAGCATGGTGCGGGTCGCGCCGCACGCGGGATACATGGCCAACTACTTCCGCTGGTACGGCGTGCCGGAGGCGCCGTTCGGCTGGTACTACTACGTGATCCAGGTCTTCGCGGAGATCTCCACGGCGAGCCCGTGGGTGCGGGTGCCCGCGTTGGCCTGCGCGATCCTGTGCTGGATGGTGATCAGCCGCGAGGTCGTGCCGCGCCTGGGCCGCGGTGTGCGCAACAACAAGGTGGCGCTGTGGACCGGCGGCCTGGTGTTCCTGGCGTTCTGGCTGCCGTTCGACAACGGTCTGCGTTCGGAGCCGATCGTCGCGCTCGGCGCGCTGCTGACCTGGGTGTCGATCGAGCGAGCCATCGCTACCGGCCGCCTGCTGCCTGCCGCCATCGCCATCCTGGTCGCGGCGTTCACCCTCGCGGCGGCGCCGACGGGCCTCATGTGTGTGGCCGCGCTGCTCGCCGGCATCCGCCCGCTGGTACGCATCGTGGTGCGCAAGCACCGGCGGTTCGCCGCCGAAGGCGTCGGGCGATGGGGCTCGACATTGCCGCTGCTCGCGCCGATCGCGGCGGCGGGTTTCCTCGTGTTGACGACGGTCTACACCGACCAGACGTTCGCCGGTATCCAGGAGGCCAACCGGGTGCGCCAGGTGACCGGGCCCAACCTGGCCTGGTACGAGGACTACCTGCGCTATTACTACCTGTTCGTGGAGACCGTCGACGGTTCGCTCTCGCGCCGTTTCGCTTTCCTGGTGATGCTGCTGTGCCTGTTCACCACCATGCTGGTGCTGCTGCGCCGCAGGCGGGTGCCCGGCATCGCGAGCGGGCCGACCTGGCGTCTGATGGGCGTGGTCTTCGGCACCATCTTCTTCATGATGTTCAACCCGACGAAATGGACTCACCATTTCGGCGCCTACGCGGGCATCGCGGGGTCGCTGGCGGCGGTCACCGCGGTCGCGGTGTCGGCGAGTGCGCTGCGGGCGCGGAAGAACCGAGCGATCTTCCTCGCCGGGTTGCTGTTCGTGCTCGCCATCGCGTTCTCCGGTATCAACGGCTACTGGTACGTGTCCAGCTTTGGTGTGCCATGGTTCGACAAGCGCATCTCGCTGCACGGCTACCAGTCGAACACCCTGATGCTGATCCTGTTCGGACTGGCGTTGGCATTGGTGGCCTGGTCCACGCTGCGCGAGGACTACATCAAGCCACAGCCGTCACCGAAGTCGCCGCGCGGTCAGCGAATTCGAAAGTTCGCCGCGATCCCGTTGACCGTCGTGGCCGCGTTGATGGTCGCGCTGGAGGTGCTGTCCCTGGTCAAGGGCGCGGTCGCGCAGTATCCGGCGTACTCGCTCGCCCGCTCGAACTTCGACGCGCTCGGCGGCAGCATCTGCGGACTGGCCAATGACGTTCTGGTGGAACCGGACCCGAACGGCGGCAGGCTGGCGCCGATCATCGATCCGGCGCATCCGCCGACCGATCCGGCCGACCCGCTGGCCGGAGTCGATGCGGTCGGCTTCGACCCGAACGGCGTGCCGAACGATCTGTCCGCCGACAGCGTCGAGGTGAAGCCGGGCACCGGCAACACCTCTACCCAGTCGGTCGGCGCCGCCTTCGCCGAGGGGCAGAGCGCCGGTACCGGAGGAGGCCAGGGCGCGCGCGGCGTCAACGGCAGCACCGTCGCCCTGCCGTTCGGTCTCGACCCGGCGGAGACGCCGATCCTCGGCAGCTACCAGAACGGCGTGCAGCAGCCCGCGAATGTCACCTCCAGCTGGTACCAACTGCCTGCGCGTTCGGCGGACAAACCGCTGGTGGTGATCTCGGCCGCGGGTCGCATCATGTCCTTCGATGACACCGGCTCGATGAAGTACGGTCAGTCGCTCACCGTGGATTACGGCAAGCACCTGCCCGACGGCAGCGTGCAGAAGCTGGGCACCTATCTGCCGCGGGACATCGGCCCGTTCCCGTCCTGGCGCAACCTTCGGGTGCCGCTGGACGAGATCGCGCCGGACGCCGACGCGGTACGCATCGTCGCCAACGACCCGATCCTGATCGGTGACCAGTGGCTGGCGTTCACCCCGCCGCGGATGCCGACGTTGCAGTCGCTCAACAGCCTGCTCGGTTCCCAGCAGCCGATCCTGCTGGACTGGGCGGTCGGTCTGCAGTTCCCGTGCCAGCGGCCGTTCGACCACAAGAACGGCGTGGCCGAGGTGCCCGGCTACCGCATCCTGCCGGACCGCCCGCTGGCCATCAGCTCGACCAACACGTGGCAGGCCGAGGAATTCGGTGGTCCACTCGGCTTCGCGCAGATGCTGGCGAAGTCGACCACCGTGCCGACCTACCTGAAGAACGACTGGGCGCGCGACTGGGGTTCGCTGGAGCGCTACGACCAGTACGACCGCAGTGCGGTCCCGGCGAAGCTGGACACCGGCACGGTGACCAGGTCGGGTCTGTGGTCGCCAGGACAGCTGCGAGCGTTCTGACCGGTTCGGCCAGACCCCGGATACAGGGCCGCCGCGCAAGCAAAAACCCTGCGCGGCGGCCCTTCTCGCTTGTTTACCGGTGCGAAACCGGGCGTTCAGACCTTCAATCGAAGACCGAGTTCGCGCCGGAGCACCTCTTGCGACGGGAGGCGGCCGAGCACACGCAGCACCGCTGGCCGCAGCTCTCGCTGTTCCTCGTCGTTGAGCAGTCCGACAAGATCGCGCAGATCCATATCATCGAATGCCGTCGTCATGGAATTCAGATTAAATCCACGAACCAGGTTCGTCTCGGATCCCCATCACCACAGGTGGGAGCATGTTTTGCATACCGTACAACCGGTTTGGGTTGCGGGTCCGGTTTGGACGTTGAGACTGGAAACGACCCGTATTCAACCGGTCTGTATTCCTCTGACCGCCTCTCTTGGTCGCGACCGGTTTCCCTGGCGGGGTCCGCCGCTGGCGAAACCCCGTGGCCCCGAATGACGTCCGGCGGCGATGACGGCGGGCATGAGCCTGATGGAGTACTGGCCCTTGGCCGGATTGCGGGCGCGGACACCGTGTCTGGAACTGCGAATGCCTGGTTTGGCGGACCTGGGCGTGCTAGCTGGGCTGGCCGCAGAGGCAGTGCATGTTCCGGCGGAGAAGCCGAGTGCGTCGGCGACGAGATCGCCGCCGCCACCTCGTCGGCGGGCATGCATCAGCACGTCCCGGTGAACGAGGTCGTCATCGAATCCGTGAGCATCGGTTGATTTCCATAGTCGTCGTCTTCAAGGATGCTCAATACTGGTTTCTGTTGTGGTCTGTTATGCACCGTCATCCGGTGACGTCCCACCCTGCGGCGTGGATTCCACGGTTATCGTTCGATCCGCAGGTATTCCTTCCTGAAACTTGACTCGCGCCTCCGCCAGGATCGGATCATCTCGCGACCATATTTGCGCCTCGATGTATCGGCCGTTCTCAACTAGGTCGAGATAGTTCCGGTGTTCTCCATCGAAGTCAATCGAAGTGTCCGCATCCACACCGTGGATGATGCGCGGCACGAGGCCCTCTGGTGTATTGGAAGCAGGCATTCCCGCCACTATCTGGTAGTTGAAGAAGTTGTCCTCGATCGTAAACGTCAGGTGCTCGGCGGGGATCGAGTCGGCGGGAATTCGAATAATGACGGATATTTCGGTGGGCGGAGATGCGCCTTGCTCACTCACAAGATTGAAGTAAAGTGGGCTATCGGTGGTTGGATTTCCTTTCTCCATAGCGTGTGATCGCAGCCAAGCTTCGGCTTGCTTGCGGAAGTCCACATAATCGGCGCCTTCAACCCTTCTTCCCATCTTCCGCGCAATCTCGGCCGCTTCATTATGGGGCAGGTCCATGATTGATGTGAAAGGGTCAATCGAGTCTGCCGGTACCCGTCTTTCCAACCAGAGTCCACGAAGTGGATGTGGCCGGGATGCGGAACCTACCCCTCTCTCGATGCTCTCGACGTTGCCGGGGTGTGGTGGCCGTTCCACATCACGCGCGCTCGCCGCGACCTGCTGCACACCGTGCTCCTCGGCGCGTTCATACCTGCGCATCGCATGGCGGAGCTCGCCAGCGTCGCCCTCGTACTTGTCGTGCAGGTGTCCACTGAGCCGGCGTCTGAGCAGTTCGTCCAAGTCGTCCCGCAACCGCCGGAATAGCGCACCCAGCTCCTCAGAAGAGAAACCCTTCAGCGCAGACCACCCCCGTCAACGCGCGGCCGGAGTTCGAGTGCGGACCTCATTCCCGGATCGCCGCCCCGACAGCCGGGTCGCCGTCTGCTTGATAACGCCGCGTCCTTCGTCGGACACCCTCGCGTACTTCGCGAGGCTTCGCATCGAGGTGTTACCCGACAGCTTCATCAACATCGGCGTCGACGTACCCCCTCGGCCGCGCGCGTCAGCCCCGAATGCCGCAGCTTATTGGGTCCGTCGTCGTAGCCGGCGGTGTAGATCTCGAACGGTAGGACAGCCGCGCCCGCCCCGATCGGCGAGTCGACGTCGTTGGTGGCCGCCGATGTTCGGGCTTTGCGATCGGTGCGGAACAGTGGACCGGTTTTGCAGCCGGTCAGCATCCGCCGCGCACGTGTTCGCCACCATGACCGATCCACGCTGAATCCGCCAATCGAACATCACCCGCCGGCCTCGGAAGCATCCGAACCTGCCCCATCCCATCAACCTCCAACTCCGCCATCGCGCATAGTTCCCCGAGTTGATCGATGTGAACCACTCATCACGCCAGCATGACTCCGGGACTATCGCACATTGTATGCCATTATCTGTGGTAACTCCTCAGCGCCGGATCGGGCAGATTACTCTTCGGCCCCGGTTCGTTACGCGGAAACGTGCCGCGCAGATCAAGAAGATGAGCGCGGATTCGGTGAGAAAATTTTACGCATGCTTCGTAAAAAGAAGCAGACACGAAATCGCTCGTGAGATTTACAAAGAATGCCGTGAGACCTGACAATCCGAATTCAGCCGCGAGCCATATCGACGAATCGGGACAGGTGGAGTTGGTGGGCGACGGTGATTGTCGCGGTCGGGCCGTTGCGGTGCTTGCCGAGAATCAGGTCGGCCTCGCCGCCACGGGGGTCGTCGCGTTCGAAGGCGTCGGGGCGGTGCAGCAGGATCACCATATCGGCATCCTGTTCCAAACTGTTGTGCACTGAAATCCCTTGGGCGACAAAGTTATTCGTGCCGGGAACGGTGCCGTCGTAGACGTCCTGCTCGCCGAGGCCGGTGATTTCGACGATCGTGTCCCAGAAGACGTCGTTGGTCGCGAACATGTCGATCTCCGCGTCTTCTAGTACTGCCGCCACACGGGCAAGCCGGGACCGACTCGGTGAGCGTTTCCGCATCGCCGATCCGCAAAAACGCGAGCCCATGGCCGATGAGAATTCGCGATGGGTGATGTGCTTGGTGGCGAGGAGTCCGCGAACCTTCGTCCAGACTTCACGAGGGATCGTGTCGACATTTGTATTGCGCACTATCGGTTCCAACTCGGTGAGGGCCTCGCGCGCCGACTGTCCGCGCGCGCCATGCACCCCGATGTCGCGCAGGAATGTGGTTTGATTCGCAGAGCCGTTGACTGTGATGTGCCAGCAGTCGCGATAACCGGACTTGCGAAATCTTTTGATTCGGCCGTGTACACCTAAACGGAGCAACAGCTGGGCTACATCGTCGATCAGACGGCGACTGGTCGACGCGTAGTAGACCCGAGCTTGGCGTGCCTTGGCATCCCATCGCACGGAGCCGTCCGTGGCCCACAGGTGATGCAGGAACAAGGCGACCTGATCGTTGGGGAGTGCGAAAACGGGCTGTGGAATGAACTTCTCGTAGCTCCGCAGGCCGAATAACCCGAGCTCGTCGAGCCACGCAGCTATCGGGTTGCGCTTGCCACGGGTGAGGCGATCGGGGGCACGCAGCCGAAGTGTCGTCACCCGTGCGGCGGGGTAGTCGTCACGAGCGACGGTGACACCGAAATGCGTGGCCGCCTCGGCGACCGCCGCGAGGTTCTCCTCATCGATGCTGGCATAGCGGATCGGCTGTCGTTCGACGCACGAACCGTCGCCGATCATGTGCGCAAGAAGAATCACCTCGGCGTCGGGCATCCGAGCCACCTGGATCGGTTCCGGGACGAGGCGTGGTGTGGCAAGTCGGTCGTCGACGGCCAGCTTCTCCAGCGGAATCCACCCATCCACAGTCAAGAACGGGTGATTGCCGGTCGCTTCGACTTCGCGGCCGGATGCCAGCCGCAGTCGGAATACCTCTTTCCGGCCACTCGGGAATACCTTCACCATCGGCCGGGCGACCATCCGCATCCGCTCATCGAGTGACCAGACCAGCGGCTTTTCTCCGCTGGCCAGAAGCTCGCCGAGCGTGGTCTCCGCTCCGGTATCGGCGCGAAGGATACGAGTGGACGCCGGCAGGCAGCCCGATTCACGCAGGTCGGACACCATGGGCCGCTTGTCGGTTCGCTGTTCGGGACCGCGGTTCAACTGACTGATCGCGACCACCGGAACCTCGAGTTCCTTCGCCAGCAGTTTGAGGTTTCGGGAGAAATCCGAGACTTCCTGCTGACGGGACTCCACCTTTTTACCCGAGGTCATCAGCTGGAGATAGTCCACCACAACGAGTTTCAGATCATGCCGCTGCTTGAGCCGTCGTGCCTTGGCCCGAATCTCCATCATGGTCAGGTTGGGCGAATCGTCCACGAACAGCGGCGCCTCGCTGATCTCACTCATTCGCCGCGCCAGCTTGGTCCAGTCGTCGTCACTCATCCGCCCGGATCGCATATCACCGAGTTTGATCTTCGCCTCGGCGGACAGCAGACGCATCACGATCTCGGTACGGCTCATCTCCAACGAGAAAATAACGCTGGCGAGCCCGTGTTTGATCGAGCAACTGCGCATGAAATCCATGCCGAGCGTGGAATTGTGCGTCGGGAGCATCGATGGCCCGGCCAGGTAGAGGTGGTCGCTGTTGTCGACCTCGACGCAGCGGACCGGGACGGTGTCGATCTTGCGCACATCCACGATCCGTCGCGAATCGGATCGGGCGGTTTCCGGCACCGCGTGATTCGGCGCACCATCGGCTGATCGCAGGGTATGGACGATCTCGCCGGTCGTGCGCACTCTCGGCTCGGGATCACCGGCCCGGGTGCGGGTGAGCCATTGGTGTTGTTCGTCCGCGAGGATGACGCTGCCGTCGGAGAATTCGACTTCGTAGCACGGCCGGTCGGTGAGAACGTCGGTGGCGGCGAGAACACGAGTGGGGTTGCCCTGGGGATCGAGCAGTTCGTCGCCGACTCGGATCTCGCCCATGGTGGTCCAGCCGGTCGGCGTCGGCAACGGGGTGTCGAGGGAAAGCGCTTTGCCGACACCAGGTCGCGCGGCGACGATGATCATCTGGCCCGGGTGCAGGCCGTTGGTGACTTCGTCGAGTTCGGTGAATCCGGTAGGCACGCCGAGGGAGATGCCGCCGCGCGAGGCGATGGAATCGATCTCGTCCATCGTCGGCTGGAGCAGTTCCTCGAGCGGGAGGAAGTCCTCGGTGGTGCGGCGTTCGGTGACCTCGTAGACCTCGGCTTGGGCGCGGTCGACGACTTCGGCGATGTCCTGGCCATCGGCGCCCGCGTAGCCATATTGGACGATGCGGGTGCCCGCTTCGACGAGACGGCGCAGAATAGCCTTCTCGGCAACGATTTCGGCGTAAAAGCCGGCGTTCGCGGCGGTAGGCACGGTTTGGGTCAGGGTGACCAGGTAGGGGGCGCCGCCGATGCGTTTGAGTTCGCCGCGACGGTCCAGCCCGGCGGCGACCGTCACCGGGTCCGCGGGTTCACCGCGGCCGTAGAGATCGAGGATGGTGTCGAAGACGACCTGGTGGGCTGGGCGGTAGAAATCGCCGGGACGGATCACCTCGACGACATCGGCGATCGCGTCCTTGCTCAAGAGCATGCCGCCGAGCACGGATTGTTCGGCAGCCATGTCGTGCGGAGGCTGGCGGCCGAAGTCTTCGCCGGGGGGTTCGGGCGGGAAATCCGTGTGCCCGCGGTCATCGGTGGCTGTCACCAGACTCGACCGTCCTCTCTATCCCACGACCGGGTACCGCCCTAGTGATGACTCGTTCTACTCCCGGTCACCGACACGTCTGGCGCCGTCGCAGACCTGGTGCCAGCTATCACCACGGACCCGCCTGTCCGCGCCGTTCGGGATGACGCCCGCACGGCGATGCGACGAACCTAGGCGACGGGACCGGCCCCCGCCAAACCGGACTGTGCACATAGCTGTGGATAACTTGGGGACTGTTTACCCAATGGTGTGCACCCCCTGTGTACAACTTGGGGAAAACAGTGCCCGGATAACCCAAACATGCAGATAGATGGCTACTTCTGCGGCTCTACATGTGTGGATGGATGAAGTTCCGGCGTGTCGGCCAAGTTGAACAGCCGGGCGTGTTGGGTTAACGGAAGGTAGATACGCTATGAGCTGGGTCACAGTGTATCCGGTTGATCGCGTCGGTAATCCACAGGCAGCGCAACTGCGGACCCTGCGGTGAGCAACGCTTTTCGGAGGATGTCCCCACCGGCATCCGAGCCGGAAAGCTAATAGCTGGCTAACTACTAGTCGAGTAGTGCAGCGCGAACGAAGGCCACTCCCGTCTCGGGTACGGGAGTGGTCCTCGACGTAATGCCGAAATCAGCTGGCAGTGACCGTCAGGTCGAACTTGGCCACCACGTCCGGGTGCAGGTGCACCGCGATGTCGTGCTTGCCGGTCGACTTGATGTGTGCCTTCGGCAGATCGATACTGCGCTTGTCGACGACCGGGCCGCCCGCAGCCTTGAGGGCCGCGGCGACGTCGGTCTGGGTCACCGAGCCGAACAGCTTGCCGGTACCCGCCGTCTTCACGGTGAGCGTGACCGACTCCAGGCCCTCGATGGCCTGCTTCAGCTCATTGGCGTGGTCCAGGTCGCGAACCCGGCGGGCGTCCTGTGCCCGGCGGATGCCCTCGACCTGCTTCTGCGCACCACGGCTCGCGGTGATCGCCAGGCCACGCGGCAGGAGGTAATTGCGGCCGTAGCCATCCTTGACCTCCACGGTGTCGCCGGGGGCACCGAGGTTGTCCACATCAGCAGTCAGAATCAACTTCATTTGTGTGCCTCCCTTTCTCAGCGCGCCGTCGACACGTAAGGCAGCAGCGCCACCTCACGCGAGTTCTTCACCGCAACCGCGACATCGCGCTGGTGCTGGACGCAGTTGCCGGTGACGCGGCGGGCGCGGATCTTGCCCCGGTCGCTGACGTACTTACGCAGCAGCGCCGTGTCCTTGTAGTCGATCGAGACGAGTCCGGTCTTGCTCTCTTTGCAGAACGAGCAGGCCTTCTTCTTGAGCACCTTTTCGCGCGCGGGCGCTTTAGGCATGGTCTTGTACTCCGTAATCATTGATGGCCCGAATCATCCGGGCCGATGTGGCCGTTCTCAGAACGGCGGTTCGTCATCTGTGCGGCTGCCGCCCCCGAAGGAGCTCGCCGCGGGCGCACTGCCCCAAGGGTCGTCCTCGGCGCCGCCGGAACGCCCACCACCACCACCGGAGGAGGCGAAGTTGCCCCCGCCGCCACCGAAACCGCCGCCCCCGCCGCCGCGATTGGCCTTGTTGACCTTCGCGGTGGCATAGCGCAGCGAGGGGCCGACCTCGTCGACCTCGAGCTCGACGACTGTGCGCTTCTCACCCTCGCGGGTTTCGTAGGAGCGCTGCTTGAGTCGTCCGCTCACGATGACACGGGAACCCCTGGTCAGGCTTTCCGCGACGTTTTCCGCGGCCTCGCGCCAGATATTGCAGCGCAGGAACAGCGCTTCGCCGTCTTTCCATTCGTTCGAATTGCGGTCGAACACACGAGGTGTCGACGCGACGGTGAAATTCGCCACCGCCTGTCCCGCCGGCGTGAATCGAAGCTCGGGGTCGGCCGTCAAGTTTCCGATGACGGTGATGACCGTGTCGCCTGCCATGTGGTCCTCCTGCTCGGTGTGCAGTCCTCATCTCGCTGTCGCGCTAGAGCCTAGGCACAGGCTCCGACGCAATCGAGGTGTGCGGAACTACTTGTCGTGGCGCAGAACCTTGGTGCGCAGCACCGACTCGTTGAGACCCAGCTGGCGGTCGAGCTCGCTCACGGTGGCGGGCTCGGCGGTCAGATCGACCACGGCGTAGATGCCTTCGGCCTGCTTCGAGATCTCGTAGGCGAGCCGGCGGCGGCCCCAGATGTCGACCTTGTCGATCTTGCCGCCCTCGGTGCGAACAACACTGAGCATGGTGTCCAGCGACGGACCAACAGTGCGCTCGTCCAGGCTCGGATCGAGGATGACCATCACTTCATAATGACGCACGGACCAATCACCTCCTGTGGACTAGGAAACGGCCACGGACGGTCCGTGGCAGGAGGGTCGTTGCGTCAGCAACCCGACAAGGCTACCTGACCGGTCAGCGAGCAATGAAATCACCATGCCCGTTCGCGTTTGTGCTGGTCGTGGGTACTCGACGTTCCGTTGCCGGCTATCGGCCGGGTTCTCGGCGAGTGACCGATAGACGCGGCAAGCCAATCGTTGGGGCGAGTTCACCGGGGGAAACGGACAGTGTCTCGACGGGCCGCTTAGGGTGTTTTCATGTCGACCGGATTCGCCGCCAGCGACCTGTTCGCAGGCCGTGTGCGACGCCGCGTGGCACTGACCGCGGTGGTAGTGCTCCTGTGCGGCCTCACCCTCGCGCTGGCGTATATGAACAAGGCGCGGTGTGCGGGCCCGCCGTTCAACGCGGACGGTCGCAGTACGGTCTTCGACATCGCCAAGGACTCGGACGTCTGCTATTCCGATATTCAGTTCCTCTGGCTCGGCCGCGATATCAACGAGCACGTCTTTCCCTATGTGGGGGGTGGAATCACCGACGACGGCGCGCTGGTCGGCGGCGCTGTGGAGTATCCGGTGCTCAGCGGCGTTCTGATGTGGCTCGGTGCGGTCGGCGCGGACAACGATGCAGAGTTTCTGCAGCACTCCGCCTTACTGCTGGCGCCATTCGCGCTGCTGACCGCGTGGATGCTGGCCCGGCTCGCCGGGCCGGCCGCCCTGCTGTGGGCGGCCGGGCCGCCACTGGTGCTGTACGCCTTCCACAACTGGGAGCTCCCGGTGGTGTGTACGGCGGTGGCGGCCGTCTATGTAATGCGCCAGTCGACCCGATACGCGTTGCGCACCAGGGGCATCGTGGCTGCGGTACTGCTCGGGCTCGGGTTCTGCCTCAAGCTGTATCCGGGGATCTTCCTGCTGCCACTGGTGGCCTATGTGCTCACGGGGGGCGTCGAAGGCGAGCGGGATCGCAGTCGTGGTCTCGACGTCCGCGGCGCACTGCTCACCGCCGGCGCGGCTATCGGCACCGTCGTCGCGGTGAATCTGCCATTCGCGTTGGCCGGCTATGAAGGCTGGCGCGCGTCGTTCACCTTCCAGCAGTTGCGTCAGGCGGATATCACCACCAATTCCATCTGGTATTGGGGCCTGCGGCCGATGTTCGGGCAGGACGCCCAAGCGGAGGCAGCGTTCCAGCAGGTGGTGTCGATTGCCTCCCCGCTGTTGGTGATCGCCGCGTTCGCGCTGGCGATGTGGCTCGGCGGCAAGCGGTACCTGAGTACCGGGGTCTTCCCGTGGGTTGGGGTGAGTGGCGCGATGCTGTGTGGATTTCTGGTGTTCCACAAGGTGCATTCGCCGCAGTACACGTTGTGGCTGGTGCCGTTCCTTGTGCTGCTTCAGGTGCCGTGGTGGCTGATCGGGAGCTACCTGGTCGCCGATGCGGCCATCGGCATCGGCGTGTTCCGATACTTCTACTCGATGGGGTCGGGCACCTCGGTCGACCTGATGGAGAACATCGTCCAATTCGGAGTGTGGGGCCGGGCCGGCCTGCTGGTGGTGCTGTTCGTGGTGTTCCTGTGGCCGCTGCCGCGCGGGTATCGACGGGTACCGCCAGTGCCGCGGTGGGATCGCGATGGTCTGATTCCAGTGGTCTAAGGGCCGTGGTGTCTGGCGCGGAAGGCGGCGCTCTTCGCGCGGTTGCCGCACAGTGTCATGTCGCACCAGCGGCGGGAGCCGCCGCGGGAGGTGTCCACGTACAGGCGGGTGCACTCGGCGCGGCCGCATTCCTTGATCAAGGCGGGTGTGCCGAGCAGTTCTACCGCGCAGCGGGCGATGGCGGTGAGTGCGGCGTCGGCATCGCCGGTCCGGGTGATCGTTCCGTCGGCGCGCAGGGCGACCGTGGGGAGTTCGCCGCCGGCCAGGTCGTTGACCACCCGGCGGTCGGTGTCGGTGAACGCCGCGCCGTGCGCCGCGGCCAGCGCCATGCGGTAGGCCGCCTCGCGCAGGCGCACCGCGCGTGCGAGCGTGTCCACGTCGCAGCGCGGGGCGTCACCGAGTAGTTCGGCGGCGACGGTCCACGCGCCGAATGTGGCCGGGGTGTCGAGGAGATCGTCGAATGTGGTCGATCGCGCTTGGACGGTGCCCGCGAAGTCCAGTGCGAGGTTTCCGCTCACGAAGGTGAACATCTCCTCATGGTAACCGCCTTGACAGGTTAGTTGAGGGGTGTCACGGTGATAACCACCCAAGGCGGTTGTTTCAGGAGGGTTCGTGAAGGCTCAGCTCATGACGGTGGTCGCGCAGCCGCTGTTCGTCCTGTTGTGGAGCAGCGCGTTCATCGCGGGGATCATCGGGATCGGCGCCGCGCCGCCGATGCTGGTGCTGTTCGCGCGCTTTTCCATCGCGGGTGTCCTGCTCACGGCGTATGCCTGCGCCGCGCGGGTCACCTGGCCGCACCGCAACCAGCTGTGGCACGTACTCGTCGCCGGGCTGCTGATGCAGATGGTGCAGTTCGGCGCCTTCTACACGGCGATGGCCGAGCAGGTCTCAGCGGCGGTGATCGCGCTGGTGCAAGGTGTGAACCCGGTGGTCATCGCACTGTTCGCCGGGGTGCTCGGCGAATCCGTCACGGCGCGACAGTGGTTCGGCTTCGGTATCGGCGGAATCGGGGTCACCCTCGCGGTGCTCGACCAGTCCCGGTTCTCGCTGGTCGGACTGCTGCTGTGCGGGGCGGGCCTGCTGGGCCTGAGCATCGGCACGGTGTACCAGAAGCGGTTCGTCCCGACGGTCGATCCGCGAGCGTCCACCGCACTGCATGTGGTGGTGAGCGCGCCGATCGCGGGATTGTCGGCCTGGCTGACCGGTCAGGTCCACATATCGGATGTGAGCCGGTTCGCCGGATCGCTCACCTGGATGGTCCTGGTTAACTCGATGGCCGCGTTCCTGCTCCTGAACGCGATGCTGCGGCGCTGGGACGCGACCAGGGTGGGCAAACTGTTCTTCGCAACACCCGTGGTGACCGCGATCCTGGCCTGGATGCTGATCGATCAGCCACTGCGGGCGTTGACGATCGCGGGATTCGGTATCGGCCTCGTCGGTCTCGTGTTCGCGGCGCGCGGGCGTGCGGCGTGCGCCGCCACAGTCGTGGCGCGGCGGCCCGCGGTCATGGCGCCGCGCTGATCTACGCGCCCGCGCTGTGCCACGGCATACCCCAGCGGTAGGCCTCATCGATCTCGCGCTCGGCGCCGTCGATGTAGTACATCTCGCGTTGCACGATGATCCCGGCGCCCTGGTTCTGCATCAGAGCGATGGCACAGCAGCGGGCACCTGCCACGGGGGAGTCGAGGCGGACCTCTACCTGTGGACCTGCGGTGGGATACAGCGTCACGACGCCATCGGCGGCGGCCCAGTTCGGGACGCCCTCGTAGATGAAGGCGAAAATCAGGATGCGCCGGAACAATTCAGGGCGGGCGAGGTCGATGCGCAGATTCTCGCCATCGGACACCGACGCGGCGTCGTCCAACTCGATGTAAGGTTCGCCCTCCAGCGCGCCGAAGTTGCGCCCGGTCGCCTGTATGACGCCCTTGGCGCCGTTGGAAAGTTCGTAGAGGCAGCCGAGGTCCAGGTTGACGGGCTTGGACCGGCGGAAGAACCCCTTCGGCCGGCTCGACCAGCTCAGATTCACCCGCATGATCCCCTGCTGTTCACCCGGCTTGGTGAGATTGATGGTGGGCGTCGCCTTCGACAGGGTCACCTTGGCCAGGTTGACGCCGGGGTGGTCGTTGATCGCCATGGCGCGATCCCCCTCAGGAGAAACGAGAGCGGCAGCGGCCATCCGACGGGATGGGGCCGCTGCCGCAACGGGTCTTCGGCTGCATGCCGGGAATCAGCCTACCGGCGCGGGTTCTCGTTCGCTGTCCAGTTCTTCGTCGTTTTCGCGCCGGTTGCGGACGATGCTGGTGATGAACGCCGCGCCGATGAACGCGACGCCGACCAGGCCCGTGATGATTTCGTTGATGTGCACGCCGATCGAGATCAGCAAGATCACAGCGAGCGCGCCGATCGCCCAGTGTGCGCCGTGCTCCAAGTAGACGTACTCCGACAAGGTGCCCCTGCGCACCAGGTACACCGTGATCGACCGGACGAACATGGCGCCGATCAGGCCGAGGCCGAGCGCGATGATGATCGGGTCGGAGGTGATGGCGAACGCGCCGATCACGCCGTCGAAGGAGAACGACGCGTCCAGCACCTCCAGGTAGAGGAACAGGAAGAAGCCGGCCTTTCCGGTCGCCTTGGCCAGCGCCGACGGACCCTCGGTGTGCTCCTCGGTGTGGAACATCGAACCGAGCCCGTCGACCGCGATGTAGGTGATCATGCCGAGCAGTCCCGCCACCAGGACGGTCGAGCGGTGCGCCTCGTCGGCGAGGTACTCCGCGGTGAGGATCAGGCCTACGCCCGCGACGACCACCGAGAGCATATCCAGCTTGCCCGCCTTGGCCAGCGGCCGCTCCAGCCAGCCCAGCCAGGTGATCTCGCGCTCTTCGAAGATGAAGTTGAGGAACAGCAGCGCGAGGAACATGCCGCCGAAGGAGGCGATCTGCGGGTGCGCGTCGGTGAGCAGTTTCTCATAGCTCGCGCTGCCGTCCGGGAAGGTCAGCGCGTCGTTGGCGGGCGGGTTGAGCGCGAGGTCGAAGGCCCGCACCGGATCCAGTCCCGCGGTGATCCACACGATCGCGAGCGGGAAGATCAGGCGCATGCCGAACACGGCGATCAACACGCCGATCGTCAGGAAGATCTTCTGCCAGAACTCGCTCATCCGCTCGAGGACGGTGGCGTTGATCACGGCGTTGTCGAAGGACAGCGATACCTCGAGGATGCCCAGAATCGCGGCGAGCGCGAGGGCGGTCGGGCCGCCGTAGAGCAGCGCCACGACGAGTGAGACCGCCGTGACGAGGAACGACATGCCGAATATGCGCAGGACCACGCTGGGACCTTTCGTAAAGTGAATAACGAGTCGGCGACAGTTCCTACCAGCGTGGCTGCTGAATCGCCGGTTGTCCAACCCCGCTTTTCCGCGACGCAGGCATGCCGGTCGCGCGACGAGGGGGCTCGTTGCCGAGCCCCCTCGAACCGCGAAGTGTTCCTTAGACGTTCACGCCGTAGTCACGAGCGATACCGGAAAGACCCGAAGCGTAGCCCTGGCCGATCGCGCGGAACTTCCACTCCGCGCCGTTGCGGTACAGCTCGCCGAAGACCATGGCTGTCTCGGTCGAGGCATCCTCGGACAGGTCGTAGCGGGCGAGTTCTTCGCCGTTGCTGCGATCCACCACACGGATGTAGGCGTTGCGCACCTGACCGAACGACTGCGAGCGGGAGTCGGCGTCATAGATCGAGACCGGGAAGAAGATGCTGTCGATCGTCGGCGGGGTGCCGGCCAGGTCGACGTTGATGACCTCGTCGTCGCCTTCACCCTCGCCGGTCCGGTTGTCGCCCACGTGCTCGATCGAGCCCTCGGGCGAACGCAGATTGTTGAAGAACACGAAGTGCTGGTCCGACACGACCTTCTTGTCCGCGCCGGTGGCGATGGCACTCGCGTCCAGGTCGAAATCGGTGCCGGTGGTGGACCGCACATCCCACCCGAGGCCGACCGAAACGGCGGTCAGGTTAGGCGCCGCCTTGGTCAGTGAGACGTTGCCGCCCTTGGACAAACTGACACCCATGCGGGATTCCCTTTCAATAGTCCGTCATTGGTTCCCAGCATGTCCGGATCGCCGGGTACGTCATACGACAGTAGTAGGTTTCCGCGAACTTCGTAGGAACCCGCGTAGCCCCGGCGAACAGGAATATCTCCTACCATCGGGGCGTGGCAGGCCGAAGGCGTGGATGGTTCCGGTCGTCCGGGAACGACGAGTGGATCGAGCAGGCCCGGACGAGTTCGGCATCGGCTTTTCTCGACATGGATCGACGCCAGAGCGCGGCCGACGCGGCGGTGCTCGCCGCCGACCAGGTTTTCCCGGAGCGGCGGACCGGCGAACGCTGGGAACCGGTGCGCGCCAGATGCTATGACGCCGCCGGCGGATACCTCGCGCTGAGTGCGGAATTGGACGCCGCACAGCGTGACGGCACGCCGCTGCCGCAGGGACAACAGCGGACCGACGTCACGGTTCGACAGCTGACCGACGCGGCTCGCGCCGTCGACGAGTTCTATCGCGCCAATCAGTCCGAGCTGGAACACGCGGTCGCCGTGCACGGCATGGTGCCTCGGCTGGTGCAGCAGGTGAAGATCGCGGCGGCGAACGTGCGCGGGCAGGCTGCCGACTCCGAATTCGCGAACTATCCTTCGGTACGCGAGCGCGCCGCCGCGGTGGATGCCGCTGCGGCCACCCTCGAATCGGCGGACGTCGCCGCGCAGGCGGGCGCGGCGCGGGAGGCCGCGAACCGGCTGGAGGCGGCGACCAAGGAACTCGCGGAGGCACTGCGGGCGGCTCCGTCTCGAGCCGGCGCCGCGACCACCGCCATCTCCTCGGTGACAACCCGCCTTGCCGCCGTCCGGACCAGGGCGGAAGGGGTCGCGCCGGCGTTCTCGGCGCTCCTGCGCGAGTTCAATGCTGCGAGTTCGGCGGATCTGGCCGACAATGGGCGGGAAAGCCAGCGAGCCATCGAAGCCGCGGACGTTGCCCTTGGCAGGGCGCGCGCGGCAGCAATAGAGAACAATCCGGAGTTTGCACTTGATCTGACCACATCCGCGCGCGGATTCCTCGCCGAAGCCGAGCAGAAGGTCGATGCCGTCACCAAACGGCTCGCCTTGCTCCGCGACGTCCGGTCCGATCCGCAAGAGAAGGCCAAGGCCGTACGATTCCGGTTACGGGATGCGCAAATGCTCGCGGTAAGCCGTGGCCTTGTCGCCGAATGGGGGTCGGTGCTCGACGCACAGGCCGCACGGATCGACCGAACCAGCGAAACACTGTCGGGGCGTCACCCCGACTACTTGGCCTATGTGGCGGAACTGGATGCCGCCACCGAATTCATAGCCGGGGTAGTGGATCGAATGAGAAAACAAGCAGGACCACGACAAGAATGAGGATGGGCAAGGATGACCGCTGGCGTCGCCGTCCAGCAGGAGGTTTCCCTGCGGAAGCGAATGCCGCTGCGCCACTTCCGCCAGTTGCACGGCCCGGAGGCGAGGCGTCTATTCCACCGGCAGCCCGAACCGTTCGGTGACGACCACACCGACCGGGAGTTGCTGGCGGTCGGGCTCGGCGCGACGCTGTACGCGCCCGCGACCAGGCCGGACCTCGCGCTGACGATCGGCAAACGCGCCGAGCGCGGCGTGTGCTCGATGGTGATCGATCTCGAGGACGCGGTCGCCGATCACGAAGTGGAGTTCGCCAAACGGCAGACGGTCACGGCGCTCGATCTGCTCGCGGCGAGCCAGGACGCCAATCCGCTGCTGTTCGTGCGGGTGCGCGACGCGGACACCATCACCGAGATCGTCGAACAGCTCGGTCCGGGCGCCGAGGTACTGACCGGGTTCGTGTTTCCGAAGTTCGACAGCGTGTCGGGGCCGAGATATTTCAATGCCCTGAACGTGGCCGCGCAGCGATTGGACCGGCCGTTGTACGGGATGCCGGTGCTGGAATCGCCGAGCCTGGTGCATCGGGAGACCCGTGACGACGAACTCACCCAGATCGCGGCGCTGCTCGCCGTGCATCGGGAGCGGGTGCTGGCGGTGCGGGTCGGCGCGACCGATATGTGTTCGACGTTCGGTATCCGGCGCGACCGCGACCTGACGATCTACGACGTGCGGGTGGTCGCCGACGTCATCGCCGACATCGTCAACTATCTGGGGCGCGCGGACGGTTCCGGTTTCGTCATCACCGGGCCGGTGTGGGAGTACTTCGCCGACCACGAGCGCATGTTCCGCCCGCTGCTGCGTACCGCACCGTTCGCGGAGTCGGACGCGGTGCCCTTCCGCCAGTACCTGGTCAGCCGGGACCTGGACGGACTGCTCCGTGAGATCACGCTGGACCGCGCGAACGGCATCCAGGGCAAGACGGTGATCCACCCGTCACACGTGGCCGCCGTGCACGCGTTGTCGGTGGTGTCCCACGAGGAGTACTCGGACGCGCTGGATATCCTGCGTGCCGACGTCGGCGGCGTCGCGGCCTCGGGTTACGGGAACAAGATGAACGAGATGCGACCGCACCGCAGCTGGGCGATGCAGACACTACTGCGCGCGCGGGTGTTCGGCGTGGCCAACAAAGGCGTGTCTTTCGTGGATCTGTTGACCGCGTTGGTCACGGTATGAGCTATTCGACGGCCGAGCTCGGGCACAACAAAATCCCTTGGGCTACCCGAACTCTCGGTGTGGAGCTACATCGTGACAAGGCGGGCGCGGGTGTGGCGGATCGACTGCAATCGGCCGAACTGTCGATCTCGACGCTCGTGCAGCCGGGGATTCGGCACAACAATCCGCGTCGTGCGCACCTGCTGGTGTCGACGGTGCTCGGCAAGCATCTCCCCACGGACCCGCGAGTGGTGCTCGGCGCCGGCGACCGGCTCGGCGATCTCGTGCTCGAGGCGCTCGCTGGTCGCGAAGCCGTGGTACTCGGGTTCGCCGAGACCGCGACGGGACTGGGGCATTGCGTGGCAGCCCGGATCGGCGCGAACTGCTACCTCCATTCGACTCGTCGCGAGGTGCCGCACGTCGAGACCCTTGCCGGGTTCGAGGAGGGGCATTCGCACGCGACCTCGCATCTGTTGCAGCCGACACCGGCGGACATCTTCGTCAACGATCTGCCACTCGTGCTGGTCGACGACGAAATTTCCACCGGGGCGACCGCGATCGACGCGGTACGCGCGCTGCATGCCTTCTCGCCACGCGCGCAGTACGTGCTCGCCTCGCTGGTCGACCTGCGTACCGCCGCGGACCGTGCCGCATTCGACTCGGCCGCAGCCGAACTCGGCGCACGCATCGACACGGTCTGTCTCGCCTCCGGCCGGGCCACGCTGCCCGACGGACTGGTCGAGGCAGTCGGCGCCCTTCCCGAGCCTCGGCTGAACCCCGTCGCCGTGCTGCGCGGTTGTTTCGCACGGGTGGAACTACCCTGGCCCGCGTCGGTACCGGAGGGGGGCCGGCACGGGATACTCGCCTCCGACACCGCCGCGTTCGACGCAGCGCTGCTGAACGCGACCGAGGCGCTGAGTGCGCGGCTGAACGCCGATTTCGGGGGTCGGCCCGCCATCGTGCTCGGGCACGAGGAGTTGATGTACCTTCCGCTGCGGATGGCGGCGGAACTCGCGCAATCGGGCACACCGACGCGATTCCAGACCACCACGCGGTCTCCGGCGTACGTGTTGGACGAGCCGGGATATCCCTTGCGGCGTGGATTCCGGTTTGTCGCGCCAGAGCCCGACGACACCGCGCCGCGCTACCTGTACAACGCGCTCTGGTCGCACGACTCCGCGGAGTCATTCGCGGGGGGAGTACTGGCGGCCGGTCCGGCTCCCACACGCGGAGGCGCCGAGGTCGCCGCGGCGATGGCGCCGACCGCGCCGAGCGGGCTGGATGACGTCGTGGAAAGCCGTCCGGCGGTCGATCCGGTGCTGGTCGTCGTCGTCGATTCGCCTGCCGACACTGCGGAGTTGGTGACCGAAGGTGGGCTGGTCGACGTGTTGACCGCCTCCGGCGCCGACGTGCTGCTCGCGGTGCTGCGGGAAGCCGACCCGCGGCGGCTGCACGCGCAGCGGGCCGGGTCGTCGGGAACAGAGCAGGAGCCGAATGTGACGAGTACGCCGGGGGTGGGCGCGTTACCCGCTCCGCTGTTCGGTCCGGGGTTCGGGTCCTACGCCGCCTCCGAGGTCTCTTGGTTGCTGAAGGATCTGTCCGATGTCGACCTCGAGGCCGACGTGGCCGAACGGGAACGGAAGATTCAGGCGGGGAAAGCGCATTACGCGGAGTCGCTGCCGATCGAGTATCAGCCGGACGCGTCCTATCGGAGGCTGTTCGACGCGGTACTCGCGGCGGGTGCCGAGCGCCTCGCGCTCGCGGTGGCGACCGTGTCGGAACTCGTCGTCGCCGAACGCGGCGAGGACATCGTGCTGGTGTCGCTGGCGCGGGCGGGCACGCCGATCGGCATCCTGATGCGCCGCTGGCTGCGGTCGCGGCGTCCGGGTCTGGACGTGCCGCACTACGCGGTGTCGATCGTGCGGGATCGAGGCATCGACGCGGTCGCGCTGGATTATTTGGCCGAGCACCACGATCCGGCTTCGGTCGTGTTCGTCGACGGATGGACCGGCAAGGGCGCGATCACCCGTGAGTTGGCCGATGCGCTCGACGCCTATCACCGGGCCGGTGGCGCGCGGTTCGACGGCGAACTCGCGGTGCTGGCCGATCCGGGACATTGTGTACGCACCTACGGCACCCGTGACGACTTCCTGATCCCCTCTGCCTGCTTGAATTCGACCGTTTCCGGCTTGATTTCGCGCACGGTGCTGAACGACACGCTGATCGGTCCGCGCGAATTCCACGGCGCGAAGTTCTATCGCGAGCTGGCCGGTGACGACGTGTCCGGACCGATGCTCGACGCCGTGAGCGGGGGTTTCGACGCGATCCGGGACCGGGTCGACGCCGAGGTCGCCGCGGTCCGTGCGAGTGACCGGACGCCGACCTGGGCCGGGTGGGCCTCGGTGGAGCGGGTGCGCGCACGGTATGGCATCGCGAGCGTGAACTTTGTGAAACCAGGTGTCGGTGAGACCACCAGGGTGCTGCTGCGGCGGGTACCGTGGCGAGTGCTGGTCCGCGAGGCGGACGCGCCGGAGCACGCCCACATCAGGATGCTCGCCGCCGCCCGAGGGGTTCCAGTGGAGGTCGTCGCCGACCTGGCCTATTCGTGCATGGGATTGATCAAGGACGTACAGCAGTGAGCCTGGCCCGAAGACCGTTACGACGGGCACTGATCGCGACCGACCTGGACCGGACGATGATCTACTCGCGTAACGCCTTCAGTGCCGCCGATGAGGTGCCGATGGTCTGTGTGGAACATCTGGAGGGAGCGCCGCTGTCGTACATGACCACCGTGGCGGCGCTGCGGATGGCGTCGCTGACCGAACCGGCCGCCGTCGTTCCCACGACCACCCGCACCATCAAACAATTCGGGCGCATTCGGTTGCCCGGTGCGCCTTGGCGTTACGCGATCACCAGCAACGGCGGCAATATCCTTGTCGACGGCGTTCCGGATATGCGTTGGCGGATCGATGTGGATGCCGAGGTTCGGGCGAGGGGCGCCACGCTCTCCGAGGTGAGCGCGGAACTCCGTGCGCGCATTGATGATTCGTGGGTGACCAAGTTCCGTGTCGCCGACCATCTGTTCTGCTACCTGGTGGTGAAGCCCAAGGCCGTCCCCGAGGGTTTCCTCGACGAATGGGACGCCTGGTGCCGCCGACGTGGCTGGTCCGCGTCCCAGCAGGGCCGCAAAATCTATACGATGCCGGTGGCCGTCTGCAAGAGTCGCGCGGTCGCCGAGGTGCGCCGCCGACTGTGGGAATCCGGCGAACTCGTGGGCGAGGCAGAGACGCTCGCCGCAGGCGATGGCGCCCTCGACGCCGAGATGTTGCGCGCCGCGGATTTCGCCATCCGCCCGCGCCACGGCGAACTGGAAAAACTCAACTGGACCCACCCCAACCTCACCGTCACCCGCACCAGCGGAATTCTCGCGGGCGAGGAGATCATCAACTGGTTCATCAAGGGAGCGCCGGCGGCGTCCGGGTAGTCGGCATCGGCATATCCGGGTTCGTACCGCGGTCTGTTCGCGGTGGCCACGATCACACCGGGGCGGCGGACCGACCGAAGGTGGTTTTGAAACCGGGGCATTCGACCAGCGGATCGTGGGTGCAGGTGGACGCGTGACGGAGGCTGTCGCGCATACGGATCAGGCGGTCGATGTCGTCATCCAACTGCCGCGCCTTCTCCGCCATGCGTGCGCGCAGTTCGGCGTCGGTCGGCGAGGCGCGCAAGAACCGGGCGATCTCGGCCAGGGTGAAGCCCGCCCCGCGAGCGCAGGCAATGAGGGCGAGGCGGTCGAGAACGTCGGGCCGGTAGGTACGGCGCAGGCCGTTGCGGCCGGTCGAGGTGATGAGTCCGCGCTTTTCGTAGAAACGCAGAGCGGACGGCGCGAGGTCGGCATGGTCGGCCACCTCGGCGATATCGAGCAGGACGCCGGTCATCTCGCCTCTCCTTGACTTGAACCGCACTTCAAGTCACAGACTAGCTCGTATGACAATCCAGCACCTCAATTGCGGATCGGTACGGCAGATCGAGGCCACCTACGACGGACCGCCGCCCGCGCACGTCGTCAATCACTGCCTATTGGTCGAGACCGAATCCGACGGGTTGGTCCTGGTCGAGACCGGCATCGGGCTCGACGATGTCCGCGACCCGGCGGGAACCCTCGGTGCGGACTGGGTCGCGATGGCGCAGCCGGTCCTGTCCGAGGACGAGACCGCGATCCGGCAGGTGCAGCGGCTGGGCTACGACCCGGGCGACGTGCGGCACATCATCCTCACCCACCTCGACGTCGATCACTGCGGAGGGCTTCCCGACTTCCCGCAGGCGCGGGTCCACGTGCTCGCCGCCGAACTCGAGGCCGCGCTGGCCGAATCCCCGAGTTTCCGCTACCGCCCCGCGCACTGGGCACACGACCCGCAGTGGGTGACCTATCCGTCGGGGGAGACCGGAAAGTGGTTCGGCTTCAGCGCGATTCAACCGAACGGCCTGCCGGCCGACTTCCAGCTGATTCCCTTGGGTGGGCACACCGCGGGCCACATCGGCGTTGCCCTCCGCGAGGGGGAGCGTTGGCTGCTGCACTGTGGCGACGCCTACTACTACCATCGCGAGCTCGATCCGGCTCCGCAGCCGCACCCGGTTCTCGACATCGTGCAGACCACCTCCGAAGTACACCACGACCTACGGCTGGGCACCCAGGCGCGGCTGCGTGAACTCCATCGCGATCATGGCCAGGAGGTCACCTTGATCAGTGCGCACGATCCGTGGGAATTCCGGCGCGCCGGATGAATCCGGGGCCGCATTCGTTTCCCGGCGAGGGGTGCGGCCAGCGGGTTCGGCGGAATCAGTACTGCTGGTGACCACCCAACTGCTGGGCGATCACCCCTTGCAGTCGTTGCAGGCCGCTGACGGTGATGCCGCTGTGGATCTGCCCCTCGATGGTGCGCACCAACATCGAGTCGCTGAGCACCTTCTCACTGGACTGGATCAGCACGGTGCCCGCGCCGGTGAAGTCGAATTGGCGCTCCTCGCCGGAGTTCACGCCGAAGCGCGCCGCACCGGCGGCGAGGAAACCGGAGACCCATCGCTGGTCGTAGTGGTGGCTGGGGGCGGGGCAATCCGCCCAGCCGACCAGCGATTCCGGGTCCACCCGCAGCGGCGGCTCGGCGAAGATCACCGGCCCGTTGGACGAGGCGAGGAATTTGCCGGTGCCGATGAGAGTGAGGAATCCGGGCACGATCGATTGGTTCAGCGATAACCCGGGCTCGAAGGCCAGCAGGTTCGCGGCCCGGATCGTCAGGTTGCCGTTGTCCTCGAGGTCATAGGAGTTGATGTCGTAACCGCGGTCGCCGATGATCAGTTTGCCGTGTCCTTCCGCGACGACGTAGTCGCTGGTGAACAGCGGCGCGGAGAACTGCTGCGACACCATGTTCAGCAGACCGCCCTGCAGTCCGTGGGTGAGCAACTGGAACCGCATGTCGCCGTAGTAGGCGATCATCGCGCCCTTGCGCATGAACCACGGCTTGTTCAGGTCGATGCAATAGGCGTAGTTGTTCCCCGGAATATTGTCGCTGTCACCGAGATTCATGGGATTGAGGATCTGGCTCATGACTTTGCCTCGACAGCGCTCGGCGCCGTCCCGGTCCGGCGCGTCGTCTCGCTGACTGGCCCGCTTGGCTCACGCATGGTTCACAACTTCTCTTCGGATGCTTGTACGTAGACGACGCCCTGCCCGACGCAATGCAACTGCATCGCCTCGCCGGAACCGCGGCCGACCGCGTCGCGCCAGCTCAGCGCCGTCTTCAGCTCGGTCTGCACCGCGCCGTACGCGGCGACGAAGGCCTGCGGGTCGACCACGATCGGATTCGGGCCGCCCACCGGTAATTCGAGGAAACCACCGTGCGCGAGCAGCGCCACGGCGCCCTGCCCGGACAGCTGTGTGGTGAACATGCCCTGACCGGTCAGTGCGCCACCCGCGGCGCCGCGCAGCGCACCCATCAGTCCGCCGCCGCCTCCGCTGCCCGAACTCAGCACCGAGACAACCGAACTCTGCAACCCCGCGGTATTGGCCAGCAGTCGTGACGCCTCGACGCGCAGCGTCGCGCCCGGCTGTACCGGCACAACATGCACGTCCAAGCCCGCGAACCCGTAGTGCACCTCGCCGTTGCCCTGGGCCAGCATGGTGCGCTCGTGCTCGCCGGCCATCGCGCGCCCGGCCATCCGCAGTAGCCCGCCCATGCCGCCCATTGCTTGGGCGCCCGGAATCTGGTGTGGGGCAAAGGAAACATCGCCGGTGTAGAACAGCATCGCGCCGCTGCGGGCGACCACGCCACCCGCCGTCCCGACGTTGATCTTGACGACTTTGCCATTGACCTTGTCGAACATCGCTCGCCCTATCGTTCCGCCGGCTGGATCGACACCACACCCTGACCGTCCCAGCGCAGCGAGAACGCCTCGCCCGCACCTTGGCCGATGGCGGTCCGCCAGGAGACATCGGTGACGAACGACTGGGTGAGATTGCCGCGCGCGGCCACGAACGCGTCCGGGTCGACCACCAACGGGTACTGCGGCGACACCTCCAGATGGATGAGCGGTCCGCCCGCCGAGAGCAGCGCGACCTGGCCCTGCCCGGAAACGGTCGTGGTGAACAGGCCCTGTCCGCTGGAGGCGCCGCGCAGGCCGGCGAAGCGCACATCGGTGCGCAGGTTCCCGGCGAAGGCCAGCAGTTGTTGCGATTCCACCTGGAGCGTCTCGTTGTTCAGGCCGACCACGGTGACGTGCTGGGCGTTGACCGCGAAGAAGACCCTGCCGTGGCCGGAACACTCCATCAGTGACAGCTTCTCGCCGGTGGCCCGCTGCTTGAGGCCCGCGAGCACACCGTCGCCGCCACCGAATCCGGCCGCCTTGAACTGCACGTTTCCTTCGTAGGCGATCATCGAACCGGAGATCGCGCGGAGGCTGGTCCCGGCAAGGTGCGCCTCGATCACCTTGCTCGATTGTTCGAACAGTTGCGCCATGCGGGTGTTTGCCTGCTGTCTCGATAGGGAACATGGGGGTGATCGCCATATTCCAGCTGCGTGCCGTCACCTTAACCGATGCTTCGGCGGGTATCGGGCGATCGCGGCTGTTTACTACGAGCGGCGGCGCGCGCGTTTCTCGTAGAGTGTCAGGCGACCGCACCGACAAGCGAAGGGGCGAACTTGTCCGCAACACTCGCCAAGGGCCAGAACGGTCCGCTGGCTACGAACGACGTGGTGATCTCCGTCCAGTTGACGGCGCCCGCGGATCTGTCCGCGCTGCTGGTCACCGAGCGGGGCAAGGTCCGTTCCGACGCGGACTTCGTCTTCTTCAACCAGCCGACCGGCCCGGGTGTCAACTTGCAACCCGCACCCGCCGGACAGCCGGCGTCGCTTGCGGTGTCGCTGAACGCGGTGCCCGCTGATATCGATCAGGTCCGCGCGGTGATCACGCTGGACGATGCGACCAGCAACTTCGGCCGTTTCCCCGCTCCCACCGCGATTGTGTCGGACTCGAGCGGTAATCGGTTGTACGAGTACCAGATCGACGGGTTGAACTCGGAGTCGATCGTGATCGCGCTCGAGCTGTACCGGCGCCAAGGCGCGTGGAAGGTGCGCGCGGTCGGGCAGGGTTACGCGGGTGGGTTCGCCGCGCTGGTCACCGACCACGGCGTGACCGTCGACGACGCGCCCGCCCAGTCGGCGCAGCCTGCGCAGGCGCCGCCACCGCCGCAGGCGCCGAACTTCTCGCCGCCGACCACCCCGGCCCAACCGCCACCGCCGCAGGCGCCGAACTTCTCGCCGCCGACCACCCCGGCCCAACCGCCACCGCCGCAGGCGCCGAGCTACCCGCCGCCACCCGGCCCCGGCTACCCGCCGCCGCAGGGCGGTCCGGGCTACCCGCCGCCGTCCGGCCCAGGAGCGGGTTACCCGCCGCCCGCACAACCCGTGCAGCAGCCGCCTGCCGAGGTCAGCTTGAGCAAGGATCGTCCGGTCAGTCTGACCAAAGGCCAGCGGGTCACCCTCCGCAAGGAGGGCACCGCGCTGACCTTCGTCAAGATGGGTCTCGGCTGGGACCCGGTGCGCAGCCGAGGCATGTTCGGCAACCGCACGGTCGACATCGACCTGGACGCGTCGGTCATTCTGTTCGCTGATACGAACCCGGTCGATGTCGCCTACTACGGCCAGCTGATCTCCAAGGATGGCTCGATCCGGCACCAGGGCGACAACCTGACCGGAGAGGGCGAGGGTGACGACGAGGTGATCCTGGTCGACCTGACGCGTATCCCGGCGCACGTGACCACGCTGGTGTTCATCGTGACCTCCTACAAGGGCCACACCTTCGAGCAAGTGCAGAATGCGTTCTGCCGCTTGGTCGACGGTGTCAACAACAGCGAATTGGCCAGGTACACGTTGGCGGGCGGGATGCCGTTCACCGCGATGGCGATGGCCAAATTGTTCCGGGTGGGCAATGACTGGAAGCTGCAGGCGCTCGGCGAGGGCTTCCCGGCCAAGCATCCCGGTGAGGCGGTGCCGCACCTCGGCCGGTTCCTAGTGAACGGTTGACCGGGGGGCGGTGCGGACAGCAGGGTAGGCACTGTGATTCAGCTGAAGGCCGGTCAGAACATTCCGCTGACCGGTGATGTCGTTCGATTCGGCGCGAAAGCCGAGGCTGCTCTCGATGTCTGCGCGCTGGTGGTCG
Source organism: Nocardia sp. NPDC049190 (assembly GCF_040648115.1). Classification (NCBI taxonomy): domain Bacteria; kingdom Bacillati; phylum Actinomycetota; class Actinomycetes; order Mycobacteriales; family Nocardiaceae; genus Nocardia; species Nocardia sp. NPDC049190. Next base: position 12,862 of record NZ_JBEZDE010000001.1, on the reverse strand, counting down.
CCGAGAACCTGACGGTGTTCTCCAGCGAGGATGTCGTCTTCTACAACCAGTTCGCCACGGCGGGGGTCGTTCTGGCCGCCGACGAGGTCACGATCACCCTCGCCGAGGTGCGCGCCGACGCCAAGGCGGTGCTGCTGGTGGTGAGCGCCGACCCGATCGCTTTCCCGGGCGGGGCGGGACTCGGACCGGTGACCGCGACGCTGTCCGAAGGCGACACTGTGACAGCCGAATTCGCGGCCACCCCCACGGCGGGAGAGACGGCGCTGATCTGTCTGGAGGTGTACCGGCGCGGCGCCGGTTGGAAGCTGCGCGCCGTTGGTCAGGGTTACGTGGGCGGACTCGCCGTGCTGCTCGCGGCGCACGGCGTCGATGTCGACGACGAGCCGGCGCAGTCCGATCCGCCGCCGCGGCCCGCCGCACGGTCCGGCCAGGGCGTACCTGCCATGACCGGCCCGGTGTCCGGCGAGGCGTCCACCGTCGCCGGTGCTCCACTGGAGGTCGGCCACGGGGTGGAACGGCTCTGGATGGTCTTCGAGGATGCCGCGCGCTCGGCCGCCGCGCTGGTCTCCGCCCGCGAGTATGCGGCCGAGCGGCTGGATCACGAACTGTCACTGGCCGTTTCCGACCCCGCGACCAGGAATACTCCGGCAGCCGAGGAAGCCCGCCGGGTCGCGCAGCAGCGCAATGACGAGCTGATCGCCACCGCCGAGCACCGTCATCAGCAGGACACCGAGCAGCTGATGCGTGAACTCGCTGACGCCGACCAGGCGCTTCCGCCCGCGCTGGCCTCCTGGGACTCGCCTGCCTGGGACAAGCCGGCCGTGTCGAGCGACGGCATCCGACTCGGCGAGCTCTACGCGATCGACCGGGGACCGCTGCGGATTCCGTATTGTGTTCCGGTGCCGCTGAATCGGCCGCTGTGGATCGATACGGAATCGACCCGCGCGGTCGCGCCCGTGGTCGGCGCGTTGCTCGCGCGGCTGCTCGCCGCGGCGCCGCAGCGCCAGGCGTTGGTCGACATCATCGACCTGACCGGCGCGTTCAGCGGGTTCACCGGTCTGCTCGCGCCGGTGCTGAACGGACCGCTGATCACCGACCACGCCGATATCTCGGCGCGATTGCAGGCTATGGTCGATGCCGCCGAACTCGCCGAACTGGCGCACACGAGTGGCGCTTTCCCGGCGCCGACCGAGCATCGGGTGCTGCTGGCCGCGGATTTTCCGCATGGCTACCAGACCGCGGACGCACAGCGGATCGGTGCGCTGATCATGCGCGGCGATGTGATCGGACTGTCCACGGTGATTGTCGGGACCAACGAATCCGACTCTGCCGATACGACGGTGGCGACGCTATCGCAGTCGTGCCGGCATCTGCCCACCGACGGGGGGACAACGCTGTTCGATCCGTGGACCGGAAGCGCGTGGCAGCTGGATCTGGACCTGCTGCCGCAGGAGCCCGAGCGGCAGGCACGCTTCATGCGCACCCGATGAGACCTCAGCCGCGCGGCGGCGCCACCCGCGGTCGCAGCGGCTCGGGCAGCCACGGGAGCAGCGGATCCGACATGCGGTCGACGATGCCGCCGACCGGGTCGTCGACGTAGTCGCGACGCACCAAATCCTCATCCGGACGATAGATCTGGCGGACGATCACGGCGCACAGGGCCACCACCGCAAGGTCACGCAGCGCGACGGTGCCGGTGAACCACTGCTCGGGCACGCCCTTGCGGTCCAGGCCGAGGTAGTAGAACATACGCGGCACCCAGACCAGGGCATCGACGGTCATCCAGGCCAGCAGGATGCGTCGGTGCGGCAGCGCGAGGACGGCAATCGGGACGAGCCAGAGCGAATACTGCGGACTCCACACTTTGTTCGTCAGCAGGAACGCCGCGATCACCAGGAAGCACAGTTGCGCCAGTCGCGGTCGCTGCGGCGCGGTGAGGCCGATATAGCCGATCAACGCGCACGCCGCGACGAACGCCAGCAGCGAAACCGCGTTCAGGATGGCGGGCTGCTGCGCATAGCCGATCGCGCCGTCGAAACCCGGCCAGCCGGTGAACGACGAGATCACGTTGTAGATCGAGTCCGGATCGGCGTGCCGGGTGGTGTTGAGCCGGAAGAACTCTTGCCAGCCGTTCGGGTACAGCACAGCGATCGGCAGGTTCACCGCCACCCAGGTGGCCAGCGCCGCGGACGCCGTCACAGTCGCGGCGCCGAGTGGGCGGGCACTGAGGAATTCGACGCGATAGGGGGTCTCGCGTACCCACGCCACAAAGGTGGACCAGCTGTCGATGTCGCGCATCCGCAGGCCGAGGTGGTTGCGCGGGGTGCGCTGCATCGGGTCGGCGCGGAGACACAGCACGATGATGGGACCGAGCAGCAGCAGCGGATACAGCTTGGCCGCGCCGCCCAGACCGAGCAGCAGTCCGGCGAGCACGGGCTTGCGCCTGGCCCAGGCGAGCAGGCCGGTCGCGGCGAAAGCTGTTGCCAGGGCGTCGAAATTGGTGAACGCGTGCACGATCACCAGCGGCGAGCAAGCGACCAGCGCCGCGTCCCAGACCCGGCGACCGGCCAATAGGGCGGAGGCCCAGACGGTGACCAGCCACGCCATCGCGAGGCCGAACGCGACGACATTGAAATAGACAACCACCTGCAGCGCACCGGGCAGTGGTGAAATGTCCCAGCTTTTGGCGATCCGCATGGACACGTATTGGTACAGACCGGAGAGCACCGGGTATTCCATGTACCGCGTCTGCGTGCCACCGTCCGGGGATGACTCGGTCCACTGTTTCTTGTACGGGAATGCGCCCTCGTTCAGCCGTTCCGCGCCGTAAAGCGGGACGGTGTCGGAGTAGCACATGGCCACGTACTGGCGGCCGTTGTTCCAATCGAGGGTCAGGCCGCCGTCCGAGCCGGTGGTCTGCTGGATGCAGCCGGCCTTGCTGAACCAGCCGAGCGCGAGGAAAACCACCGCGAACGCCATCAGCACCCGCATCGGCGTCCAGAACCGCACCCGCCCGATCAGCGCATGATCACCGACCGGCCCGCCGATGACCGTGGACAGCTGCGCGGTCAGCGAATCGTTGCGGCTCGGCCGGTCGCGCGCGTCCGCGGAACGCAGATCCGGCCCGAGCGGGGCCGGCGCGACGTAATACGTCCCGCCGGTCCCCGCTCTGGCGGACCGTGACGCTGTCTCGTTCGCTCGCTGCTCCACCAGTTGCTGGTCGGTCACGGCTCCCGAGGCTACCGGCCGCGGGTCGGTGGGGCTCCGTTCGTCCCCTCGCCGTTGCCGTTTCCGCTACTGCCCGGCCGCGGTGACCCGGTGGCCGAGGGGGACGAGCCGTCGGCCGGTGCGACCGGCTGACCAGGGAGTGGCCCTCCCTCCTGCTGTTCGCGTTGCTGTTGTTGCTGCGGGCGCTGTTGCTGCGGGTTGGGCTGCACGCCCGGGACCGGGATGGTGATACCGGGGAGAATCTCCACCTGGGTCGGCGCGATCACGACCGGGGGTACGAATGGCGACTCGACGGTGGACGGCGGGGTATAAGGCGCCGTCCATTCGGGAACACCGGCCTGGCCCTTGATCGGCGCCGGTTTCGGGAAGGTCTGGTTGGAGGTGCCCTGCAGCGCACCGTCCATCGTGGCCTTCCAGATGTCCGATGGCAGACCCGAGCCGTAGATCATGCCGCCGCCGTAATTACGCAGCGGCGAGTTGTCGATGCTGCCCACCCACACCGCGGTCGACAGCGACGGGGTGTACCCGACCATCCAGGCGTCCTTGTTCTCGCCGGTTTCGCCGAGCTGCGCGGTACCGGTCTTGGCCGCGGACTCGCGACCGCCGGACAGGCCGTGGTTGCGTGACGAGGCCGCGATCGGCTTCATCGCGGCGGTGACGTTGTCGGCCACCGCGGCCGACACGCGCTGTTCGCCCGCCACCTCGCCGCGGTCCATCAGAACTTGGCCGTCGGCGGTCACCACCTTCGTCACGAAGTGCGGCGCGTGGTACATGCCGGAGGCCGCGAGGGTCGCGTAGGCGGAGGCCATGTCGAGCACCCGCGCCTGGTACTGGCCGAGCACGATGCCGTTGTTCGGGCCGGAGCCGTCCGGCTCGGTGAGCGTCTTGCCCACGCCCGGGATGGTGTCCGGAATCCCGAGCTTGTGCGCCATGGCGGCGATCTTCTGCGGGCCGTTCTGCATGTCCAGCTGCATACGGTAGAAGCTGGTGTTCAGCGACCGCTTCAGCGCCTCGGCGATGGTGCACATACCGCACTGTTCGCCTTCGACGTTGGTGATCTTGATGCCGTTCACGGTGATCGGCGAGCTGTCGTACATCTGGGACAGCGGGATGCCGAGTTCCAGGTTCTCGGCGAGGCCGAAGACCTTGAACGAGGAACCGGGCTGCAGACCTGCGTTGGCGAAGTCGTAGCCTTGGCCGTCGTTGCCGCCGTAGTAGGCGCGCACGGCGCCGGTGCGCGGATCCACCGAGACGACGGCGCTGCGCAGCGTATCCGGCTCGCCCTCCATCGTTTTGGTCGCGGCGTCCACGGCCGCCTTCTGGGCTTTCGGGTCGATCGTGGTGGTGATCTGCAGACCGGCGGTGTTCAGTTGCTGCTCGCTGATGCCCGCGGCGGCCAGTTCCTTGAGCACCTGCGTCTTGATCAGGCCCTCCGGCCCGGAGTCCAGGCCCTTGTCCTTGGTCGAGTTGCCCGGCACAACCTGGGGGAACTGCACGCCTTGCCGCTCGGCCGCGGACAGGTTGCCGCCGTCGACCATGCCGTCGAGCACGTAGCCCCACCGGGTCTTCGCACCTACCGGATTCGTCTCCGGATCCAGGCCGGACGGCTGCTGGATGGTGGCGGCGAGCATCGCGCCCTCGGCGAGGGTCAACTCTTGCACCGGCTTGCCGAAGTAGGCCTTGGCGGCGGCATCGATACCGTAGGCGCCGCGTCCGAAGTAGATGGTGTTCAGGTAGGCGGCGAGGATATCGTCCTTGCTCCACTGCCGCGCCATCTTGGCGGCGATGACCAGCTCGTGCATCTTGCGGGAGAGCGAGTGCTCGTTACCGACCATCGCGTTCTTCACATACTGCTGGGTGATCGTCGAGCCACCGCCGGCGCTCTCCTTGCCGAGGACATTGTCCCTGGCGGCGCGGGCGAAACCGGAGATCGAGAAGCCGGGATTGGTGTAGAAGTCCCGGTCCTCGGCCGCGATCACCGCGTTGCGCACATGCGGCGGGACCTGCTCGATGGTGACATCGGTCCGGTTGCCATCGGGCGGAACGACTTTGCTGATCACCGTGTCGCCGTCGGTCGCGAGGATGGTCGCGACCTGGTTCGTCTTGAGGTCACCCGGCTGAGGGACCGCGACCGTGGTGTACGCGGCCAGGAATACGCCACTCGGCACCAGGATGGCCAGCGCGAGGAAGACATAGATGGTGCGCCGGACGATGCGCCACGGCGATTTCCCTTTTTGCGCCGGCCGTCGCCTGCTCGGCCCGCCGGGTCCGTCGCCGCTCCCGCCTCCCCGGCGCGTGGGCGGGCCGGACGGCGGGCCGCCGGCGGTCTGTCTGCGCTCACCGGTGGCGGGGCCGTTGCCCGCCGCGCGACGAGCCGTTCGGTCCGCGCCGGGGCGCGGGTCGGTGGTCGGACGGGGCCCGGTGGCCGGTCCGCGCCGGTTTCGCTCGGCCACCGCCTCGGTCAACGAGCCGGGGCGCTGCATCTTCTGGGTCGCCTGCGGTCGGGGCGCACCGCCGTTCGGCGCGCCTCGATTCGGCTGCGGCGGACGGCCCTGCTGCGGAGGCCCTTGGCGGCGCGGCGGTTGCGCTCCGCGCGGGTCACCGGGGAACGGGCCGCCGGGACGCGGACCGGGTGGTGGCCCTGGACGAGCGCCGGGCGGTGGCCCGGGACGGGGATTTCGATACGGATCGGGACCTGGTTGTGAACTCCGTTGAGTACGGCCGCCATGCGGTTCATCGCCGTAGGGGGAAGTCTCGTAGGGCGAATTCACGGACAAGATCTCCATAACTCGTAACGGTGCAGGTGGCTAACGGTCGGATGCGTCGAATCGGACACATACTCGCTCCGCGAGTCACCCGAAGGGTAGATGACCAGGCACTTCATTCGGCGGCGGTGCGCCGGTTCGCGCGTGTCCCCGTGCGCCGGCGCGGCGGTGCGGGCGTGGTGCCGAGCACGTAGGACTGCACCAGATGATTCCAGCTGCAGCTCCGGCACACCTCGACGACATGGACCGAGAACTCTTCGCGGGTTTCGGCGAGGCGGACGAGTTCCTCGGGCGTGCGAGCCGATCCGGCTACCGGTCCGAGGCCGTCGCCGTAGACCCACGATACGAGCGTCAGCTGTTCTTTCCGGCAGATCGGGCATGTGACCTCGCTCCCCCGGCCATGGAATTTCGCTGCCCGCAGGAGGTAGGTATTCGCATCACACACCTCGGCGACATCGACACGGCCCGCATAGACGTCAGCCAGCAGCGACCGACGCCGGAGGGCGTAGTCGACCACTTGCCGCTGGATTCGCACGAGAACCAGAGTAGCGGTGTCGAGATCGCCCCGCCCCGCGCTGGGCGGATTGGCGGGTCCCGATCCGGGCTGGAACCAGGGCATCCACCGCAACTCGGACTGGGATCCGTCTGTTTCCATCGTTGTAGTACGGGCGGACGCGACCATGTCGCCTCGGCCCCGCCGTAGTGTCGAGCCCCCTGGACGTCGGCCTCGACGAGGGCAGTTCGGCCCCATGAATACCCCGAACGAACAGCACTTAAACATGATCGCCGAACTGTGCCGGCGCACCGCCGCCGCGCTAATCCTGGCCGTCGCGCGAGCGTTCGCCGCCGATGATGCGAAAAGCGTTGCGACACGGCAGATCTGCCGGGCGTTACTCTTGTCACACTCGCGCGCATCGACGTGCGAAGCCCGCGCCGCCGGCCCGGTGACCGGTTGCCCCGCGGGCAGTCCACAGGTCGGTCGTGGGCTGTGCGCGGATGTATCGCTCCGATATAGTGAGAAGTCGTATCCATCGGTGGAATCCGTATCCAGTCAGGAGGTGAAGCCCGGTGCTCGAGTTGGCAATCCTCGGGCTGCTCCTCGAATCGCCCATGCATGGTTACGAGCTGCGCAAGCGGCTGACCGGCCTGCTCGGCGCATTTCGGGCCTTCTCCTACGGCTCGCTGTACCCGACGCTGCGCCGCATGCAGGCGGACGGGCTGATCGCCGAGGAGATCCCGGCAGGCGCGGCCACCCGCCGCGCGCGCCGGGTTTATCAACTGACTCCGGTCGGGCGGGAACGGTTCAGCGAACTGCTCGCCGACACCGGACCACAGAACTACACCGACGACGGCTTCGGCGTTCACCTCGCTTTCTTCAGCCGCACCCCCGCGGAAGCGCGGATGCGGATTCTGGAAGGTAGGCGGCGCCAGGTCGAGGAGCGCCGAGAGGGGCTCCGGGACGCGATCAAGAAGGCCAGCGGGTCTTTGGATCGCTACACCCGGCAGCTCCATCAACTCGGACTCGAATCAAGCGAGCGCGAAGTGCGCTGGCTCAACGAGTTGATTGCGGCGGAGCAATCGACGAAGGCGGCACCACAGAAAGAGGGAAATATCGGCCATGAGTGACGTCAATAAGGCTGACCACGCCACGGAAGTTCGCGTCGCCATCGTAGGTGTGGGCAACTGCGCCTCTTCGCTGGTCCAGGGCGTGCAGTACTACAAGGACGCGGACGAGACCTCGACCGTTCCCGGTCTGATGCACGTGAAGTTCGGGCGATACCACGTGCGCGACGTCAAGTTCGTCGCCGCGTTCGACGTGGACGCGAAGAAGGTCGGCTTCGACCTGGCCGAGGCGATCTTCGCCAGTGAGAACAACACGATCAAGATCTCCGACGTGCCGCCGAGCAACGTCGTCGTGCAGCGCGGCCCGACCCTGGACGGCATCGGCAAGTACTACGCCGAGACCATCGAGCTGTCCGAGGCCGATCCCGTCGACGTGGTGCGGGTCCTGAAGGACAACAAGGTCGACGTGCTGGTGTCCTACCTGCCGGTCGGCTCGGAGGAAGCCGACAAGTTCTACGCTCAGTGCGCCATCGACGCCGGAGTCGCCTTCGTCAACGCGCTGCCGGTGTTCATCGCCTCCGACCCGGTCTGGGCGCAGAAGTTCACCGACGCCGGTGTCCCGATCGTCGGTGACGACATCAAGAGCCAGGTCGGTGCGACCATCACCCACCGTGTCATGGCCAAGTTGTTCGAAGACCGCGGCGTGCAACTCGACCGCACCATGCAGCTCAATGTCGGCGGCAATATGGACTTCAAGAACATGCTCGAGCGCGAGCGCCTGGAGTCGAAGAAAATCTCCAAGACGCAGGCGGTCACGAGCAACTTGAAGAAGGAACTCGGCGCCAACGATGTGCACATCGGCCCGTCCGACCATGTGGGCTGGCTGGATGACCGCAAGTGGGCCTACGTACGGCTGGAGGGCCGCGCGTTCGGCGACGTGCCGCTGAACCTGGAGTACAAGCTCGAGGTATGGGACTCGCCGAACTCGGCGGGCATCATCATCGATGCGGTGCGCGCCGCCAAGATCGCCAAGGATCGTGGCATCGGCGGCCCGGTCATCCCGGCGTCGGCCTATCTGATGAAGTCCCCGCCGCAGCAGCTGGCCGACGACATCGCGCGCGCCCAGCTCGAGGCGTTCATCATCGGCGCGGAGTAATTCACCGCACTACGTGACAACGCGTCGGCCGACGGCGAAACGCCTTCGGCCGACGCGGCGAGCGACTATAGGCCGCGATAGATGTCCTTGCGCCACCCGACCTTCACCACGAGGATTACCAGCACGCCATTGTCCACTCGGTAGGCGACCCGATACCTGCCGACCCGGAGGCGGTACAGGTCGTCGTGGCCGGACAACTTCTTCACGTCCAGGCCGGGAGCATAGGGGTCGTCGCCGAGCGCCGTGAGCGCGGTGAGAATGCGCATTGCGTCCTGGCGCTCGATCGCCTTTAGTTCGCGGCGCGCGGAGTCCAAGAAATGGAAGCGGTATTTCACCGCGGGTCGTTCTCGAACAGATCGGCCAGCACCTCGGCCATGGTGAATGTCGGCTCATGGGCTGTGAGCCTGGCCCTGGCTTCGCGCGCGAGCATTTCGTCCTCGGCTGCGTCGAACGCTTCCACCACCGACAACGGCACCAACGCCGCGGCCGGCGCACCGTCTCGCAAGATGATCACTTGCTCACCGGATTCGGCTTCGCGGATGTGGGCGGCGAGGTTGGCACGCAACTCACGGATACTGATCTCTGACACAACTGCAGTGTACACGCATCCGTGTACACTGCAGTCGGCGCTTCAGTCCAGCGAGACGTACACCTCTACCGAGGCCGGCCCCGTGTAGCGCTCGAGTTCGGCGGTGTGCGAGCGGGTGATGGTTCCCGCGCTTTCCGCCTTCGAGACCTGGGCCCATGCGGTGCGCAACAGGTCATAGGGTTTGTCCGCGACGACGAACTTGGCGTAGCGGCCCCGGGGGATGATGGTGAGCACATCGCCCGCGTCCATTGCCGCCATGGTCGCCACCTCGTAGCCGAGCACCGCGACGGCATGGTCGTTCTGGCCGATGTAGGCCGCCACCCTCGGCACGTTCTTCTCCCGTGCCAGATATCGGTCCCAGGTGAAGTTCACCAGGTCGAGGTCACGCGCGGTCACCTCGCGGCCGGCGAGCGGAACGGTGAGTCCCGCGACCATGCTCTGGTCCAATGTGACGATCTCGAAATCCACAGTCTGTTCCTACCCGTCGACCTGATCGTCTGCCAGTGCCACGAAGACTTCCACCGTGCGGGCGTCCGGATAATGCTCCCAATCGCCGGTATAGGCGCGCACGAGCCGGCCCGCGGCCTCGGCATCCCAGACCGCCCGCCAGATACCCACGACGGTGTCGCCGACATCGTCGCCGCTGGCGACGAACCGGGCGAACCGGCCGGCCGGCACCCGGGCGAGCACGTCGCCGGGCAACAGATCGGCCAGACTGTGGCAGCGATAGCCGACGATATGGGTCAGGTACGAATTGATCTCCGGCGCATGGTCGACGTACGCCGAGGTCGGCGGTCCGGGCAGCTCGCGAGCCAGATTGCGCTTCCACGCCTCTTCGGCTTTCGCGCGCCGCGGCCCCTCGACCGCGAGCGCGGGGCTGCGAAGCACTGTTCCCGCCACCAGCGTCTCGGGTTGGTCAACGACATTGAAATCCACCGGCGTAGCCCCTATGTCTAGTCTTCCGTCGTCGCTCGAGCGCATATCCTTCCGCATCGTTCTCGCGGTACCGGCGTCGGCCCAGCTCCGACACACTCGCTGGTTCGCTCTCACTCTGGCAAACGATGCTGCCATGTCATCCGTTCCCCCGGGCCGGGGAAGGTCACAGCATCATCGCTATCCCGGCACGGGAATGCTCAGTCCGGGAAAAATTTCCACTTGTCTGGGCGGCTGTGTGGTCGGCGGGACGGTGATGTCGGGTTCCCGAGCGGGACTCGGTGGCGGATCGAGAATGTCGTAGTTGCCGCCGGAAGGCTTGCTCTGCAGCATGTGACCCTGGCCCGGCGCGCCGGGGAACTGCTCGACGGGAGTGCCATCGAGCGCGTCGTCCATTACCTGCTTCCAGATGTCGGCGGGCAACCCGGAGCCGTAGATGTTGCCGCCGCGCGCGGTGCGGATCGGCCGCGACCGTTCGGTGCCGATCCACACCGCCGTGGACAGCGAGGGGGTGAAACCGATCATCCACGCGTCCTTGTTCAGGTCGGACTCGCCGAGCTGCGTGGTGCCGGTCTTGGCCGCCGAGGGCCGGTTGCCTGCCAGCGCGTGCCCATTGGAGTAGGCCGCGATCGGGATCATCGCCTGGGTCGTCTTCTCCGCGATCGTTCGGGGGATGCGCTGGCGGCCCGGCGGCAGCTGCTTGCCGACCTGCTCGCCGGGGTTGCCACGGTCCAGCAACACCCGGCCCTCGGCGGTCACCACCCGCTGCACGAAATACGGCTGGTGGTAGACGCCGGACGCGCCCACCGTGGCATAGGCCGACACCATATCGATGGGCCGGACCAGGTACTGGCCGAGGACGATGCCGTTCAACGGCTTTCCGCCGTCCTCGGACAAGGTCTTTCCCGCGACGCCGGGGATCTCCTCCGGGATGCCCGCCGCGTGCGCCGCGTCCGCGATCGCCTCGGGTCCCTTGGACATCGACATGGTCAGTCGATAGAAGCTCGTGTTCAACGAGCGCTTCAGCGCCTCGGCCATGGTGCATTTGCCGCACGACTCGTCATCCACGTTGGTGATCCTGACCTCGCGGTCGGTCACCGGGGAGCTGTCGAGCACGCGGCTCAACGGAATGCCCTGCTGCTGTGCGGCGATCACCGCGAAGATCTTGAATGCCGACCCGGTCTGCAGGGGCGCCTGGGCGAAGTCGTAACCGAGGCCGTCGTAGCCGCCGAAATACGCGCGAACCGCGCCCGAGCGCGGGTCGATCGAGACCACCGAGGCGCGCAGCTCCTGCGGCTGGGTCGACAGCCGGTCGTGCACCGCGCCGAGCACCGCCTGCTGCGTGCGCGAGTCGATGGTGCTGGTGATCTGCAACGCGCCGGTGTTCAGCGCACGCTCGCTGATACCGGCCGCGCGCAGCTCGCGCACCACCTGATTGCGGATCAGACCCTCCGGACCGCGGGCCACGTTGTCGTCGGGGATCTCGCCGATCGGCAGGATCGACGGAAACATCGTGGCGTCGCGATCCCCCGGCGCGAGCACTCCCATGTCGACCATGCCGTTGAGCACATACGCCCAGCGCGCCTTCAGATCCGCCAGATGAGTTTCCGGGTCCAAGATCGACGGCGTCCTGATCAGCGCGGCGAGCACCGCGCCATCGGCGAGTGTCAATCGGTTCACCGGCTTGTCGAAATAAGCCCTTGCCGCCGCGGCGATCCCATAGGAGCCGCGACCGTAATAGATGCTGTTGAGATAGGCGGCCAGAATGTCGTCCTTGTTCCACTGCCGTGCCATCTTCGCCGCGATGATCAGCTCGCGCATCTTGCGTGTCACCGTGCGCTCGGAGCCGAGGAAGGCATTCTTCACATACTGCTGGGTGATCGTGGAGCCGCCGCCCGCGTCGTCGCGCCCCAGCACATTGTCGCGCACCGCACGCAGAAAGCCGGAGGACGAATAACCGGGATTGGTGTAGAAGTCGCGATCCTCGGCGGAGAGCACCGCATCGCGCACCGGCTGAGGCACCTCCGACAGCGGAACCGGAGTCCGATTGCCATCCGGCGGAACGACCTTCGCGATCACGGTGCTGCCGTCAGCGGCCAGGATCGTGGCGATCTGATTGGTCTTCACCGCCGTCGCGTCCGGGATCTCCGCGCTCCAATACGCGAGGACGGACAGCAGCGCGGGCACCACGCCGAAAAGAATGAACAGCGCGAGGAGCAGGCGCCGGAAGCGTTGGCCCCTGCCGCGCGGCGCACTATCCGGATCGTGCGTCGGCCGCGACACGGACGATCGCTTTTTCCGGCCGGCTGCCCGCTGCTCGCGTAAGGCTCGCGTGTGCGGATCCGTCGGCGGCCGCTCGTTCCAACCCGCGATCGAGGCGTACGTCGGCGCGGTACGAGTGCTCCTGGTACCGCGTTTACGCTCGCGCGGTGTGCGGAACGAGCTCACGATCATCTCCTCCCGGAGTTGTGCTGATTGGGCAGCGCCTGCCGCGCTGCGTGTTCGCGGTTGTGTTGGTTTGGCAGCGCCTGCGGCGCTGCGTGTTCGCGGTTGTGTTGGTTTGGCAGCGCCTGCGGCGCTGCGTGTTCGCGGTTGTGTTGGTTTGGCAGCGCCTGCGGCGCTGCGTGT